>CANBZV010000023.1 GCA_947373945.1 Moraxellaceae bacterium | reverse complement strand
GGCCGCAAAGATACCGGTATTGATGCCGTGGCGTGGGCAATCAAAATGGCGGAATATGGCGCGGGCGAAATTCTACTGACCAGTATGGATGCCGATGGCACTAAAAATGGCTATGACCTCGGTGTAGTGCGCGCGGTCAGTGATGCCGTCAATGTGCCGGTGATTGCGTCAGGCGGTGTCGGCAATTTACAACATCTCGCTGATGGTATTTTGCAAGGTCGTGCTGATGCCGTGTTAGCCGCCAGTATTTTCCATTTTGGCGAATACACCATTCCCCAAGCTAAAGCCTTTTTGCGTAGCCAAGGCATTGTTATGCGTGAACTGTAAGTTGTCTAGCCGCGCTATAGATACGATGTTCGAAGTGATCAGCTGGCGTTACGCGCCAGCGTGTCCTGTTTAAACTGTTGCATCATCTTCAATTTGTCTTCTTGAGCGGCAATCTGTTCGGCGGGAGCACCCAGTTGACGTGCCTCCTCAATGCTTTTCTGGACTTTGGCGATATCTTTATCTGCCGCTTTCACAAACTCCGCCAAGATATGCTGACGCTCCTCGGTTGTTAACAAGATCGCTTTGGCGGCTGGAGCTGGTTCGCTGACATTTGGTGGCGCAACGTTAGGCGTCTCAGCCCGCTTTTCGACGATGGCAAGTGCACTAGCTGAATGCACCGTGCCCGTTTGAACGTCCTGAATACCCCGTTCTGGCCCGCTCAAACTCGACCAAAAAAGCATCGCTGCTATCGCTGCGATCAACGTCATCAACAATCCCGCTTGTAAATATTTTTTCATCGCTTTCTCGTGTGGTCATCAGGCACTAGCCAATGCTTTTTTATAGGTACTTTGGGTAATCAAGCCCACCAAACCACGAGGGGCAAAACGCGTCAAAAACAATTGCGCTCGGTTGAGATGTCCGGGAACATAAAGCAACTTGCGTGATGCCATCGCCACTAATGCCTCATGAGCGCAAGGCACAACATCCTGCAACAACGCTGTATTTTCAAAAAACTTGAGCTTGCTATTCTGAGTCATGGCCGTGTCGATACCGCCTGGCGAAAATACCGTCAACGACACAGGATCATCACGCAACTCTTGCTGTAAACTTTGGATAAAATTAGTGATAAACGCCTTGGTGCCTGCATATGCTGCTTGATAAGGCACAGGCAACAAACCCGCCATACTGCTAACATACATGATCCCGCCACCACTATTTCGTTCCAGCAAATACGGCACAAACAGATTCGTTAAACGGACAACACTGGTGACATTAGTCGCAAGCATGGTCTGAAAACCTTCCCACGGCAGCGTAAAATGCTTGCCGAAATGGGTAATCCCAGCATTGAGAATGACACCATAAACCTCACCATAGGCTGTCGCGTCCACAAACACTCGCTCAACATCTTCTGGTTGCGATAAATCAGCGACAATAATCTGACAGTGAATGCCTGCACTGCTTTCCAATTCGACTTTCAATTCCTGCAGATACTCCTGCCGGCGGGCGACTAGAATTAAATCTGCGTGGTGCTGCAAGGCTAGCTGACACGCCATCTGCCGCCCCAGTCCAGACGATGCGCCCGTCACCAGAATGCGACGACTGTTGAAATTCATGTGATTCATAGTAGTTATCCTCTATCGCCGAACTGAAGGCTTACCTCCAGTCCAGCTCAAAACATTCAGCTTAAGTCCGTGGACGTACCGAAATACCTAAACGATCGGTGACTTTGCCGTCGAAAGTGCCGCCATTAAAGCGCCGATATTGTGTTTTCCAGATATCCCATTTCGGATACAGACTACGCACTTGAGCTTCACTAGTCAGCGAATTCAAATCCAGCCCCCAATGTGGACGCGCCTGAAACTCGGTAAAATAAATGCGTTGATGCGTGGATAACAACGGTTTGATACCTTTGCTGTCACGCAGGCCGATCAACTCCATCATCATGGTATTACGGCCCTGCTGCATAGCAATCAAGCCATCACTTTGTTTGACAAAACGAATAGCGATGGGCGAAGAATGCACATTGCCTTTGGCAAACTCGGCATCGGCGACGGTAAACGAGCGCTCAATGGCTGCAATGGTTTTCGTAAAGTCAAAAGCCTCTTCGACAGCAATAGCCGGGGCATCGTTAACAACACCGATATTAAAAACCTTGTAGCTAACATTGGTATAGTTGTCGTCCACTTCGGCACTTAAAGCTTGTTCTAGAATAGGTTTAGCTAGTTCGGGAAAGGTATCGACAATCCATGCAATAGGTTGACCCAGTACAGTAACCAGACCCGACGCAAAATCGGTACCCGGTTGACCGCGTTCGGATGAGGCTTGTTCGGGCAAAGGCGTATACGAGCGATAACGCTCGCTGATGAGAAAAGTATGGTCACCTTGACTATTCAAATAGGGTGAGTATTGCAACTCCCAATGTTCAGGCGATGGACGGTCGGCATAAACAGGTAAGCCCTGTAACAGCCGATCAATGGGGCCGCCCGCGGCTTTCAGCTCAGACCAGCTGGCTTTACGGCGCACTTCGCGCAGCCAGAATTTTTGGTCAGCGCGCAACACGACCGAATAAACCACACCCATAGAGCCTATAGACACACGAGCCGCATTAAAGGCATCATCATTTTGAATAAGCTCGACAGGGATATTGCTATCCTCTTCGAGCCGCCCACGCCACGTGGCAGGATTAGTGATGCCATTAGTAGGCTCTATCTGCACCATACGCCCACCTTCAACAACCATTTGCAGACTAACGGCTTGATCGGCAATCGGGCCATAATTCAAACCAGAACCGTGAGTTGCGGTCATCATCACACCCGCAATTGTCTGACCGTCAAAACCACCCATGTTTTGTAGCGCCAAACCATTTTTATCCAAATAGTCATTGAGATCTTTGATCCGTATACCGCTCTGTACACGCACTAACCGTGCTTCTGCCGGATTTTTCAGCCGAGTACGATCCAGCGTCAGCGGCTGATTGAGTTTTTCGGGTGTGAACAACACTTCGTTGGTGATGGTAATGTCTGAAGCCGAATGGCCAGACCCCGTCATGCGTACCCGTTTGCTGTTACTGCTGGCAGTGCTGATGTAGTTGGTTAGCTCTTTCGCACTGGCGGGCTGGGCACGATACTGCGGTGTCACTTTCTCGGTTTTGGCCCAGTTTTCCCACTCATCACAGCCACTTAGCAATGTAATCATGGCCGTCAACGCCAGTAACCGAGGTCGCGAGTGCACGACAGACTGTAGTAGTTGCATTTTTTTCCCCTGAAAAATCAGAATATCAGCGTTATTCGCTTCGTCAGCACTGATGGAGTCACTCCATAAGCGCAAACAAATCCAAAAAATCCGTTCTGACATGTTGTTGTTTTTTTATCGTGTGCAGGTGTTACTACAGCCGCCATTCCCTCAAGACCGTAAAGACGGGTACACTAAGGTTGTACTATAGCCACCATCAATAACATGAGCATTGCTCATGTTTGTACTATTTTTAGTCGGAATCTATTATTTTGTCAAGCGCTCAGGAAGTTTTATCGACGCATTTAAAACGCGTACCTCGGCAAGAGCGTAGTCAACTGCGATTTGAAGCCGTGATTGACGTGTCGCTGCGTCTGTTTGCCGAGCATGGTTATGAAGCGGTGTCGATGCGGGAAATTGCCCGCGAAGCCAGTACGCCCATTGCCTCGGTGTACCAGTACTTCCCGACCAAACAAGCGATTGTCAAAGAAATATGGCTACGCTATAGCCAAGCCGTTCGCAGCCAGCTAGAGCAAGACCTAGTGTTTTTTGTTGAACGCAAACAAGAAGATGGCGGTGAGCAGCTCATTGAGCATATGGTAGATTTGATTATGACGTTACAGCTCTCGAGCCCGGCATATCTTGAGATTTGGGGTTGTATTGCCGCCACTCCCGAGCTACGCACGCTCAATGATCAGGATACGCTGGCGCTGTCGACGATGGTCGTGGAGGCACTCTTAGTACTGCGTCCAGCGGCTGACCGCGACCGTTTAGAAGGACTGGCTCTGATGCTCACTGAATCGGCCAGCTCCATTACTAAATTGGCGATATCACAGCCCGATGAGCAACGAAAAAAGATTGTTCGCCAGTTAAAAGAGTCAATGAAGTTGCTGTACCGGGCAACACTAGGTACCTACGCAGTCGTTTGAGCAAAGGGCATTGTGATCTTTTTCCACTATTCTCTTTTGTTTACTGTAACAACAGCAGCGACATGGTATCTAATGGAGTAACCTCAGTTTATTCCTGTCAAAGGCTGCTTAGTTTATGGTCACTCTTTCCACCCTCATCAACAGTATCGCCGACTATGGCGTAGTGGGTGCTGCCTGTGGTGTTGTGCTCTTAAGCTATCTACTGGAAGATGTCGCCTTAATATTGGCAGCCGTATTAGCTATCACCAACGTTTTGTCGCCTTTGGTTGCGTGGTCGGCAGCATTTATTGGTATTTTTACTGGGGATTTAGGGGTGTATTTTATTGCCCGTTTCCTGCGTAAACCCGTGGCGGCATGGCGCACGGACTTCCCGATGCCATCTACCAAAGAATTAATTTTATGCCGTTTCACCCCAGGCTTACGCACCCCCGCTTATAGCTTGTGTGGATTGAGCAACATGCCATTGTCGCGCTTTATCCAAATCATCTTTTGGTCGGGTTTGGTGTGGACTCTCGCGATATTTGGTATCGTTTATGGGAGTGGCGAACATACTGCCCGCGCCCTTACCCACACCAATTGGTATGTGATACCGCTGGTAGCTGGTCTGATTCTCTGGATGCGTTATCGTTGGACGCCGTCTTTTTTACGCAAGGAGCCTGTTGTTCATGACTGAGACCATTAGCCACTATCACGGCATGCCCCCGTTGGAGCAACGCCCTCAAATAACCAGTTTTTTTGAGTTTTGGCCCAGCCAATTGATTTATTTGCCTGTCGTCGCTCAATGGCTGGCACTGTCCATCAAGTATCGTAGTGTCAGTTTACCGTTAATTGCCAACCCGACTATTCCACTGGCAGGCATGGTGGGTGAGTCGAAGTCAGAAATTTTGTCCCTCGCGGGTGATTATGCGCGGTCGTTTATTGCGCCGTGGTTAGTGCGTAAAAAAACGACTGCCCGCATTGAGACCCAAGTAGCGGCCGCCTTGCATGCTTTGCATCAGGCCAATCTTGATTTTCCGCTGGTCGCCAAACCCGATCAAGGTTGCCGTGGTGCAGGTGTGTGGAAAGTAAATGATGCCGAACGCCTAGCTGACTATATGCGCGCTTTTCCTGACGGTCACTCTTTTATCTTGCAGCGTTTGTCGCCTTATCAACCCGAAGCGGGCATTTTTTATATACGCTTGCCCAATCAAAGCCAAGGCCAGATTATTTCTATCACCTTGAAATATCAGCCTTTTATTATTGGTAATGGTCAACACACAATCCGTGAGTTGATTCTGCAAGATGAACGTGCCGCGCAATTAACTGACGTGTATTTTCCTCGGTTACAACAGCGTTTGGATGAAATTTTGCCCGCAGGCGAACCGTTGCAACTGGCGTTTGCAGGTAATCATTGTCGCGGTAGCCTATTTCGTAATGGCAATGCCCATATCACCCCCGCCCTCACTGAGGCCTTGGATAAGATTTTGGCAGATGTGGATGGTTTTTATTATGGTCGTTTAGATGTGCGCTTTAGTGATATCGACGCGCTGATGCGGGGTGAGAATCTCGATATTATCGAAATTAATGGCGCTGCTAGCGAAGCGACGCATATTTGGGATCCGAGCACCCGTTTTCACGAAGTGTATCAGGCGTTGTTTTTGCAATATCGTACCTTGTTTACTATTGGCGACCAATTACGTCAGCAAGGTCATCGACCACCGCCCGTCACTGATCTGCTCAAAGCATGGTGGCAGGAGCGTCAACTCGTTGCCCAATATCCAGCCACAGATTAGCCAAGGACAAACACCATGACTCCTGTAGCAATGGCCGACATTTTGCCCGCAATTCCTAGCGCCGACTTAGTCGCCGATATAACACAACTGCCTGATTCGGCACGACTACTCACACATAAAGACTATGAGGTGTGGCTCGCACCGGCGGCACAATTACCCTCAATCTTGCAGGAAATTGGCCGTTTACGCGAAATTTCCTTTCGCGCTGCTGGCGAAGGTACAGGCCAAGCCATTGATTTAGATGATTTTGATGCCCACTATCAACACCTGTTTATTTGGCATAAACAACGTCAGGCGGTGATTGGCGCGTATCGTCTGGGCTTTAGTGGCGATATTTATCCGACCCATGGTTTAGCCGGTTTTTATACTTATCAATTGTTTGACTACACGCCCGCGTTTATTGAGCAATTACAGCCCTGTATTGAACTAGGTCGGTCGTTTGTCCGTGTCGAAGACCAACGTAGCTTTGTGCCGCTACTGTTGCTGTGGCGAGGCATTTCGACGACAGCCTATTTAAACCCGCACTATCGACGTTTATTTGGCCCCGTCAGTATCAGTGCCGACATTCCGCCATTATTTCGCCAACTATTAGCCGAAACACTACTGAAGTTTCATGGCTCACCCGAGCTGTCGGCACAAATTCACGCACGTAACCCTTTACCTGTCAGTAACTTTAGCCCCGATATGCTGGCGGGTCTTGCCAATGCCACAGAATTGGAAGGCTTGTTGCAAGCCAATATGCCTGATGTGCGTATGCCGGTCTTACTGCGGCAATATCTGAATTTGAATGGTCGGTTATTGTCATTTTCGCTCGACCCTAATTTTAACAATGCCTTAGATGGCTTAGTACTAGTTGACCTCGACCGCGTCGATCTACAAACCCTCTCCCGTTACATGGGCGCTCAAGCAGCTCAGGACTTTTTAAATAGCACAGGAACAAATCATGCTGATGTTGATACACGCAAATCACGCGCTGCTTGAGCAAGCCGCAACCCTGATTAACGAACTTGATGAAGCCGATTATGTGCTGCCGATGCACGCCTACGGCTCAGGGTCTATTGGTCAGCATTTACGTCATGTCCTTGATCACTATCATGCGCTATCAAGCTGTGAACATGGTGTCATTGATTACGACCAACGTCGGCGCGACAACCCCGTTGAAACGAGCAAAGCCCTAGCATTGGCTGAAATTCAACGCACGCTACACCGCTTACCTCTGCTAGTTGATCAGCCTATTCGTGTACGTTCTGAAGTGTCGCCACACGCGCAACATGTTGAAGAAACCAACTCTAGTATCAAACGTGAACTGTTGTTTGTTACTAGCCATGCGGTGCATCATTTTGCCCTGATTGCGATGTTGTTACGGTTACAAGGCATGGCCGTACCCATGGATTTTGGCGTTGCGCCTGCTACGCTGACCCATCAACGGCAGCAACAACTATCTGCGTAAGCAGATTTCGTGAGTCCCCCCCTAAATGCGGATCAATTGATGACAACATGGCGTACCTTAGGCGTTGGTTTGGTAGCGATATTAACTCACAGTCTTGCGCTTGCCGAGACGGCCACAGCGCCCTCAGTGAACAACACCAATATCGTCTCGCATCACCTCATCGCCGAAGGTCATCAACTGCATTATGTTGTTAAACAGGGCACGGGCAAAACTCCACTGTTATTTATTCACGGCTCTCCCGGCGATTGGCAAGGCTGGCGTTTTTATCTCGATAGCCCACAGCTAACCGACTTTGGTGATCGTATTGCCGCCGACAGAATGGGTTTTGGCCTGTCTGAGCCGTCGAAAATAATGCCGGACGTGCGTCAACAAGCACAGTTACTGGCCAATTTATTGCCCCAAAATCGGCAAAGTATTGTTGTTGGCCATTCTTTGGGAGCGCCTATCGCCGTCTGGCTGGCGCTGGATCATCCAGAATTAGTCTGCGGTGTGGTTAGTATTGCAGGGTCATTATCCGCCCGACGCGAAACAGCGCGCTGGTACAACACCTTGGCGAGCTGGCGTATTTTGCAACCCTTTATCCCGCAAGATATGCTCGATTCGAATGCCGAAATGCTGCCCCTCAGTCAGCAACTGACGCAATTAGCGACAACGTTACCGCGACTAACAACCCCTATCATACTAATTCAGGGACAAGATGATGCGCTGGTTGATCCTGAAACTGTCGATGATATGGCCAAGATCATACCACCTTCGTTATTACACATTATCCGTGTTAGCGGCCAAGGTCATTTTGTCATTTGGAAAAAACCAGATGTGCTGATTAACGCGTTGCGCTCAATGAGCTGCCCTGCTCTTTAGGCTTGATATTCCAACTTTTTCATTTGTCACTCCCAGCTTGACTAGACATTGCGATAGCTGTGCATGACGGCTAATGGATCCACGGTCAAGCTGAGAATGACAGCCTAAGTAAGATTTTAATCGACTTAAATTAATTCATCATTTTTAGCGCTATGCTGTAACAACACCGTGCTACGCAACATCCAATAGCCAATACTTCTACTCATGATTACAAGAGCATATGATGATGAACTTACTGAAAATGACCGCACTTGCTGGCTTGTTCTTCCTCGGCGCAAACCAAGCCATGGCAGGCTCCCCTGTTTATACTGGCTTGTTTGGCAATACCGCGATTCACGGCTACGACACAGTCGCTTACTTCACCGACAATAAACCCGTCAAAGGCTCAGAGAATTACACCGCCGATTGGCAAGGGGCGACGTTTCAGTTCGCATCCAAAGCTAATCGCGATAAATTCAACGCCGCACCTGAACAATATGCACCGCAATTTGGCGGTTATTGTGCCTATGCGGTCGCCGTTAAAGGTGAAAAAGTATCCACCGAACCCGATGCCTTTAAAATTGTCAGTGGTAAGCTTTATCTGAACTACGACAAAGATATTCAAAAAAAATGGGAAGCAAATCAGGCCAGCTTTATTCAAAAAGCCAACAGCACTTGGCCCACATTACGCAACCAATAACACATCATACTCAGAGGCTTAACTCATGGACTTCCTGAAAAAACACGGCCACACACTGTTGTCGCTATTTGTCGCGTTTGTTTTTATTCAATCATTGTTTTTTAAATTTACCGACTCGCCAGAAACAATTTATATCTTCCAAGCAAAATTGGAACCGTGGGCGGCTAGTTTAGGCTTTCCGGGATTGTTTCTACCGAGTGGTATTTTTGGGGCTTATGTCGTCGGTTCGGTCGAGTTAGTGTCGTCGATCTTGATTTTACTCGGCACATTTATTGTGTCGTTGCGATTGCTCCAAGCTTTTGGTGCGCTGGTGGGTTTAGGCGTGATTTCGGGCGCTATTTTCTTTCACTTGTTTACCCCATTAGGTGTGGCCGTCGTCAATGCCGATGGCACCAGCGATGGAGGCCAACTGTTTATGATGGCCTGTGGCGTTTGGGTCTCGTGCGCATTGTTACTCATTATACGTCGTGAGTTATTGCTGAGTCTGGCTAAACGTCTTTTAGGCAACAAATAGCCTAACTAGCTGAAAAACGGCTTATATTTAAGCCGTTTGCTAACATTGTGTTTCGTCTAGCCCAATGCTAAATTCGAGACACTATCTCCTTATAAAAAAGAATAATTTCATGCGTGTCATCAATCCTAGTCAAAAAGCCATTCAGGCATTTACCCAAGAAACTGTCGATAAAAAGCCTATTGTCATGGTTAACATTTTACGTTTTAAAGAGCACGCGGATTATGGTGATGGTTCGATGAGCACTATTACTGGGCAACAAGCTTACAGTCGTTATAGTAAAAAAGTGCTGCCCTTGCTGTGGGAAGTGGGCGGACAGATTTTGTGGCGGGGTGATGTGCGTACCAGTCTTATTGCTCCAGCCGATGAAGCGTGGGACGAGGTGTTATTGGTACACTATCCAAACCGTCAGGCATTTATTGATATGATTAGTTCGGCGGCTTATCAAGAAGCAATGCCACATCGTACCGCAGCTATTGCCGACTCGCGTTTGATTGAAACCAACGTGGCACGACTGCCCAAGATGGTGTTTAAGATCGCCCGTGGTGTCATGCGCGCTCGACGGCTGGTTTTACCCTCCGTTAAATAGTCTCGACAGTGGTTGTTAGTGAATCAGCGTGGCTCACGCCACATCAGCCACAACTTCACCCCTTCGGCAATCTCCAACTCCTCCGTCACGCGAAAACCAAAACGCTCGTAAATTGCGGTATTACGGGCTTGCGAGTTTTCCAGATACGCGGGCATTTGGGTGCGGTCGCAAATATCCATTACTGGGCGTAATAGCTTGGAGCAGCGTCCCTGCCCTTGTACTTCGGGTGCAACGCCAATCGCCATTAAATACCAATGCGGCTCATGCGGATGTTTAGCCTGAATTTTTTCAATTGCACGCCAACGGGAATATAAGTTTCTCATGCCCGTTACCGCCACCCAATCCGGTAAAAAAGATAACTCTTCGGCTAAACCCAATTTCCAGCAATTAGGCGGCGACCATAAAGCCGCACCCAAACGATCTTCCGTGGTCCATATTTGTTCATAGGGCAACGCGAAATGTTGCCAATACGCTTCAAAAATCCGCCGAAAACGCGCGCCATAATAGGCATCATGCTTCGCCAGCCACGCGTACATGGGGTCATCCCAAAACGCACGCGTCAAGGTATCAACAATAATTTCGCGGTCATCTGCACGAGCTTGCTCAACAAAAACCGCTTTGGGAGCCAAGTCGTCGTCAATCATTTAGTACCCTGCCAGAAGGTCGCACCCTTCAGAATATTCAGTGCCGCAAATAACACATAATCATCTTCAGCCAAGGTTTTAGCAGCGGGAGCGGCGACCGGTATTGAGCCAGTTGCATCTTCAACGGGGGTATCTGCGCTCGGCGCAGGTTTGGCTTTACTGCTTTTATCTTTTTTAGAGGCTTTGACTTTAGGTAACGTTTTACTTTCAGGCGTAGCGTTGACGGGTTCAGCGCTAGGCTGCGGCTCTTCAGCAGGTTTGAAGGTATTTGTGGCATCCGCCGCTTTGGTTTGCTCATTGGGGTTCGCCAAATGGCCTTTCAAATCAGACTCTTTGAATGTTTCTGCACTTTGAGCCAGCTCCAGTTTGGCAGGCTCAATCACTACATCAGGCTTAATGCCTTCCGCCTGAATAGAACGCCCACTCGGGGTATAATAACGGGCAGTAGTTAATTTG
This sequence comes from Moraxellaceae bacterium, assembly GCA_947373945.1. Taxonomy (GTDB): domain Bacteria; phylum Pseudomonadota; class Gammaproteobacteria; order Pseudomonadales; family Moraxellaceae; genus Agitococcus. The sequence continues at coordinate 7,697 of CANBZV010000023.1, read as the reverse complement.
ATGGCTTTGTCGGTGCTAATCTGCAATACCGTTTGCACGGAACCTTTACCGAACGTTGTGGTACCGGCAATAATCGCGCGGTGCTGGTCTTGTAAAGCGCCCGCAACGATTTCAGATGCCGATGCCGAACCGCCATTCACCAAGACCAATAACGGAATATTAGGTAACACCTGCCCTTCAGTGGCTTCATATTTCTCAATCGTATCTTCGCTACGTGCTTTGGTATAAACCACCAGCCCTTTATCCAAAAAGGCATCAGCCACAGTAATGGCACTACCCAACACACCACCTGGATTATTACGTAAATCGAGAACAATGCCTTTAAGGGTCGGTGTTTTTTCTTTCAGTTGGGTTAAGACTTTTGTTAAGTCCCGTCCCGTATGCGTCTGGAATTGGCTGATACGCACCACAGCGTATTCGGGCGCAATCATACGGCCTTTAACGCTCGTGACTTCGATTTTGGAGCGAATCAATGTCAGGTCTTTTGGTGGTTCACCTTTACGTTGAATGGTCATTTTCAAGGGCGCACCAATTGCACCACGCATGATATCTATCGCTTCATTCATGGTCATGCCTTTCACAGCCTTGCCATCCAGTTTAACGATATAGTCGCCCGCCAAAATACCTGCTTGAGCGGCAGGTGTGTCATCAATTGGGCTGATCACGCGCAAATAACCATCATCCATGCCTATTTCAACACCAATACCACCAAACTCTCCCGAGGTTTGTGCTTTTAAGTCCTGGTAATCATTTTTATCCAAATAAGCCGAGTGCGGATCAAGGGCCGACAACATGCCTTTAATAGCATTTTCAAACAGCGTTTTATCATCGACAGGGTCAACATAACTATTACGGATACGTTCAAAAACATCGACGAAAGTGCGCAAATCAGCTAAAGGCAATGCGGGCGTGGCAACGACAGCTTTAGCGTCTACCGCCGCAGGTGCAGGTACATCATCAGCCCAAACCACTTGTTGTAACGCTAAAGCACAGACCGCAACACGCCAAACACTATTCATAAATTTTCCAAACGCTGCCATTTTAAGTAGATAGGACTTATTTCAATCCATCAGTAGAGATTAACAGTGTTAATTTCGTTCGTCATGCGCTCAACCGTCATCGCGAGTAGAGTTATTGTTATTTTTTCACACTTAATCGCATTGTAGCGACACCAGAAGAAATTATTGCTCACACGGGGACGAGCATGGCTGCCGGAGCGCATAGGGATAAACCGTTTTTCTTGCTACACTGGCGACTTTAATGTGGCCATTAGGATACCTCCACATGACCTATGCACATCTTGAACAACATATCCGCTGCATTCCCGACTTTCCTCAAGCAGGTATTCTTTTTCGTGATATTACACCGCTGTTGCGTAATGATTTACGAGCGACCATTGATGCCCTAGGCTCGCTATTGAGTGATGAAGAATGGCACAATATTGATGCTATTGTCGGTATTGAATCACGTGGATTTATTTTGGCCTCAGCGCTGGCTTACGCTAAAAACAAAAGTTTTTTAGTCGTGCGTAAACCGCATAAATTACCGCCGCCCTTTCATAGTGTCAGCTACGCTTTAGAATATGGACACGACGAATTACAGATGTCCAGTCAGTTTAGTGGTCAGCGCGTATTGATCGTTGACGATGTGCTGGCGACAGGCGGCACCTTACGAGCGGCTTGCGAGTTATGTGAACAATCAGGGCATCACATTCAACAGATGGTATTACTGATTAATTTGGCCAATCTGAATAGTTTTTGTTGGGCCACTCTCAAACCGCGGTGCTTATTAACGTATGGTGCGTAAATGTTTCAAACAAAAAGAGAACTAGGATGAAGCGTCCCATTCTGCTGGTACTAGCATTAGAACAAGAAAACCATCAGCACTTACTCAATAGTTTGGCCGATGAGGTGATTTATACTGGCGTCGGCAAAGTGAATGCGACGCTGGCACTCACCGCAAAACTCAGCCAAATGACTGTTAAGCCCTTGGTGATTAACGTCGGCTCGGCAGGCTCGCATCGCTTTGAAGGCAATGAAGTGATTTGTGTCACCGATTTTGTCCAGCGCGATATGGACGCCACCGCCATCGGTTTTAGCCTTGGGCAAACGCCCTTTGAAGAAACGACGGTGCTCAGCAATGGGTTAACAGTCCAAGGCTTACCGCTGGCGACGTGTTATACGGGTGATAGTTTTGTCACCGAAGCCCATCCGCAATTCCATTTGGAAGTCATCGACATGGAGGGTTATGCGCTGGCGAAAGTGTGCCAACATTTTAGCGTGCCGTTTTTGTGTTTGAAGTTTATAACCGACGGTGCGGATAGTGACGCAGCAGACGATTGGCAACAGACGGTAATTATTTCAGTGCATCAACTCTATGCTGCCCTGCATTTGGCATTACCACAGCTCGGCGATTATTAAGCCACTGGTGGAGTCTGAGCCGACAATAAAGCATCGCGCTTTTGCTGCCACATACCAAACAACGCCTGTTCAAAATGATGCGCAAAACGCGGTGCATCAACCAATACCGAGTTCAGCATCATGGTGCGCAGGCGCATACGCAATTGTGTCAATGATGCCAAGTCTTGAGCATGACTTAAGGCTTTATTGACATAATCATCTTTAGTCAGGGCAATCCAGTCGTGCAGACCCACGCCCGTCAACAAGCTCAACCCTTGACGCGACAACAGGGTATCACCCGCCAACGTCAGTGTCGGCACCCCCATCCATAACGCCTCACACGTTGTCGTGCCACCGGTAAACGGGAAGGTATCGAGAATGATATCGACCTCACCATACGCAGCCAAATAAGCCTCTCTAGGGACTTCCCCCGCGATCCATACTTGCTGCCGAGCAATACCAAACGACGACAGTCGTTGTAATAACTGTTCACGGGCCAGCGCACAGTTCATTTGTTTGCTTTGTAAGCGTAAACGAGCATGCGGCAACGCCTGAAAAATACGTCCCCACAGCGTTAACACCTCATCATTTATTTTCACTAACTTTTGAAAACAACCAAAGGTAATGTAGCCATTATTGAGTGCCGGTAATGATGTTAGCTCTTGAGCGAGATCAGGTGCAGGTGGCGTAAAACATAACCGTGTTTCAGGCAAATACCAAACGGCCTCCGTGAAATGTGCCCGATTCTGAATAGGTACCGATAGCGGATCGGCAATAATGTAATCCATACCAATGACACCGGTACTGGCAAAAAAACCTAGCCAGCTAACTTGCACAGGCGCGGGTTGCCAGGCAAAAACTGGCAAACGGTTGTGCGCAGTATGCCCCGCCAAATCAATTAGCACATGCAGTTGGTCTTGATGAATTCGTTGTGCCGCCGCACTATCACTCATGCCAACAAGGGACTGCCAACGCGCAAAACGAGGTTTGATGCGCTGCGTTAACTCATCTTCGAGGGGCTGCGTGGTATAGGCCACTAACTCAATACGCGCAGGGTTTAAATGCCGGAGCATACTTTCAAGAAAATAACCGACCGGATGGGTTTTTAAATCACCCGACACAATCCCCACGCGTAAGCGCTGCTGGCCATCACTGACTTGCCATTGGTTATACGGTGTTGCTTGCGTCAATAGCACCTGACCATAACGACGAGCTTCTTCGAGATATTGCTCAGGTGAGCACTGAGGATAAAAACTAAGACTGAACAACAAGTTACTACGTGGAACAATACTATTGGGTTCCAGCTCAAGCGCACGCCGATAACTCGCAATGGCGTCTTTATATTGACCTAATCCCTGTAGCGCATTGCCCAGATTACTATAAACATCGGTGTAATTCGGCTTGATCGCGACTGCTTGCCGATAGTATGTCACCGCCTCCTCAAGCCTACCCAAAGACTGCAAAGCATTACCCGCATTATTGTAGGCCTCAGCAAACTGGGGATTTAGCGCGATTGCTTGCACATAACTGTCAACCGCGGCTTGAAGCTTACCTTGTGCTTTTAACACGCTACCTAGGCCATTATAAGCTGAGGCCAAATCAGGTTTGATGGCAATCGCCTGACGATAACTATCTACCGCTGCGCTGAGTTTGCCTTGCGCCGCCAAGGCAATACCACAATTACTGTAAGCTTCGGCATAATTAGGCTCAAGTGCTATCGCCTGCTGATAATGTGCAATGGCGGCATCATATTTCTTTAACGCGTGTAAGGTATTCGCGAGATTGGAGTGCATTGACGCCGTCGGCTGAATGCTAATGGCCTTGGTGATCAACTCAATCGCCAGCGCAGACTTCCCAGTTTGCCCTGCCAGTAAACCTAGCATATGCAGGGCATCGGGATGATGAGGATAGCGCTGTAGCACCTGCTGATAAATAGCTTCCGCATGCGCGAAAGCCCCCGCCTGATGATGTCGTACCGCTGTTTGTAAAAGCTCAGAGACATTATCAGCCATGGGACTCACTTTGCCATTATCAGTTAAAATTAACTAACACTTTACCCGTCATTTCGCTCGGAATCGGTAAGCCCATCAACGTTAATAACGTCGGCGCCACATCCGATAACACACCACCGTCACGTATCGTCGCTTTACGGCCAACATAGGCAAACGGCACTAATTCGCAGGTGTGCGCGGTATGAGCCTGACCTGTTTCGTTGTCGCGCATTTGCTCGACGTTACCATGATCGGCGGTAATCAACATCTCGCCGCCGATGGCTTTAATGGCGGCATACAAACGACCTAAGCAGGTATCTAGTGCTTCCACGGCTTTCACCGCCGCTTGGAAGTCACCAGTGTGGCCAACCATATCACCATTCGCATAGTTGCAAATCAGCACGTCATAATCACCCGATTGAATCGCGGCGACTAAATTATCGGTGACTTCAAAAGCGCTCATTTCCGGTTGTAAATCGTAGGTCGCTACTTGTGGGGAAGGAATCAGAATACGCTTTTCACCAGTGAACTCGGTTTCACGACCACCACTAAAGAAAAAGGTCACGTGGGCATATTTTTCGGTTTCAGCAATACGTAATTGGGTTTTGCCCATGTTCGCCAAATATTCACCCAAGGTATTGGTTAAATCCGTTGGCTTATACGCGACAGGCGCTTTGATGCTGCTGGCGTATTGCGTCAGCATGACAAAGGTACTGAGCTCAGGACGAACGCGACGCTCAAAACCAGTGAACTCAGCATCAACAAAGGCTTTACTGATTTCACGGGCGCGGTCGGCACGGAAATTCATAAAAATCACGGCATCGCCATCCGCAATTAACGCCGCTTGTTCACCGTCGCCAATAATGGCGGTGGCTTTAACAAACTCATCGCTTTCACCCGCCGTATAAGCAGCTTGTAAACCTGCCAACGCCGTTGGTACCGTGCGTTCGGCAATGCCTTCGGTCATTAAGCGATACGCTTGCTCAACACGATCCCAACGATTGTCGCGATCCATGGCAAAATAACGGCCAATCAACGAGGCAATACGACCTTTGCCTGTCGCACGTAATGCCGCATCAAGTTTCTCAATCGACGGTTGCGCGCTTTTTGGAGGCGTATCACGACCATCCAAAAAGGCATGAACATAAATCTGTTGCGCGCCGCGATCAGCAGCGAGTTTGACCATCGCATGGAGATGATCTTCGTGCGAATGCACACCGCCTTCGGATAATAAGCCCCAGATATGCACTGCTTTATTGGCGGCAACCGCTTTATCGACGGCATCAGTAATGACGGGGTTCGTAAAGAAATCACCATCGCGAATCGCTTTGGTAATGCGGGTAAAGTCCTGATAAACGACACGACCTGCGCCCAGATTCATGTGGCCGACTTCGGAGTTACCCATTTGGCCATCGGGTAAGCCCACATCTTCGCCCGAGCCAGAGATCAGGCCGTGGGCGTTTTCGTCGAGTATTTGTTGCCAGTTGGGAGTGTGCGCCGCCTTGATAGCATTGGAATCGGAAGTATCACTATGGCCAAAACCATCCAGAATAATCAACACATAAGGCTTACGCATCACCACTACTCGCTGCACAACGGAAAGAAGGTGCGCATTTTAGCAGAAGTCACTCCGCCGCCGCATACACTTTCACTGGCACAAATTTATGATACGGCGTTTTCGTGATCGGATCACAATGATCACTCTGCGTCAGATCATTAATGCGCGGGCCATTTTGCTGCCATCCTGCCCCACCTGCTTTATCAGGATGCGCCATGCCATAGCCATGCGGCAAAGTAATCATTTGCCGTTGCACACCGTCATCCAGTTGCACTTGGGCGGTCAGTTTGCCCCGTGCCGACTCCACCACCACCGACATACCATTGCTAACATTCAAGGTTGCAGCATCATCGGGATGAATACGCAAAAAGCCATCACGATCTTTTTTACGCCAATCGGGGGTTCTAAAAATCTGGTTGGCATTGTAGGAACGACGCTCGCCCGCCATTAGCACAAAAGGATAATCAACATTGCTGAAGGGGGAAGCCTCATCTTTTAACGCCACGATTTGCGCTAATAACTCAGGAATCGCCAAACGCACTTTTTTGTCGTCGGTCTGCATTAAGCGCCAACATTCATCGTATTCAAAAGTGCTTAATGGTTCGGCGCGTTGGCTGGTTAAAATGCGCTCAAACAACTGATTACCCAAATCAACACCTTTGCCCGTTAGCCCAGTACGTTGTACTTGTGTGGCATTACGCTGGACATAAAACTGACACGCGCCCCAAATCAACGCTGCTGACTCACAGCCTTTCGGCAACGCTTTGCCCAAGGTGGCATAAAGCAACACCGGCACATATGGAATCCATTCGGGTTTCAGTTTTAACGTCGCCGCCAACGCCGCAGGAAAGAGTTTTAATTTCGGATATTGACGGTCGAGTTTGGCGACTGCCGTCAACGCCGGAATATCATCGGGCAACTCACCGAGGGCAACGATTAAACGGCGATAAATCTCCGGTTCAGGCAAGACATTACCCGTTGGCTTCACCACCGCATGACGTAAATGATAATAATTAGTCGGGAAACCAAAGGTAAAAAACGTTGATTCCATTTTTTCGAACTGGCTGGCGGCAGGCAAGACATAATGCGCCAATTGCGCGGTTTCGGTCAGTGCGACATCAATCACCACCAATAAATCCAGCGCTTTAAAGGCTTGTTGATAGGCTTGCGTATCAGCTGAACTCAGTGCCGGATTACCGCTATCAACAATCACGGCACGCGTATGTTTGGGATGATCGCTGAGAATTTCCAGCGGCAAAATATTGGGCGGAAACAATTTGCTGATGCCCTGCATTTTTGTCACTTGCGTTAACACTTTGCCTTCGTCAGAGTGACCAATCAACGGCACAAATAATGGCGCGAGATGATTACCGCCTTTGCGATTAAAATTGCCCGTCACTAAAAACAGCAGCTTTTCCAAATACGAATTTAACGTCGAATGTAGACTTTGTTGAATGCCCAAGTCAGCACGTACGGTCGCGGTTTTCGCTTTGGCAAAACCATGCGCCACTTGTGTTATTTGCGCGAAAGGCACACCCGAACGCGCCGCATAATCTTCGATATCTATCTGACTGAATGTCGTTTTTAACTCCGCAAAACCATGACTATGCTGTTGAATAAACGCTTTATCTTCCAAGCCATCACGCAAAATAATCGCAATCATCGCCGATAGTAAAAAAGCGTCCATTCCTGGCCTTACCGCCAAATGAATATTGGCCATTTTTGCTGTTTCGCTAACACGTGGATCAA
>CANBZV010000022.1 GCA_947373945.1 Moraxellaceae bacterium | reverse complement strand
TTTTACCGTGACTGACTTAATGTTGGAGTTCAAATAATGATGACAAAATATCCGCAATCTGCACGTCGTTGGTTAGTCGGCGCGGTGTGTGTAATGGGCACGCAAGCAGTATGGGCAACGTCAACAGTTGTCGATTTTTCTGATCTGGTCGAACAAAATGCCAGTGCCGTGGTGAATATCAGCGCGTCAACAAAAGCGAAAAAAGGGCAAATGCAACAGCAGCAAGTTCCGGAAGCCTTTAGACGGTTTTTTGGTGATGATTTTAATTTTGCACCACAACCGCGTGAGCGCCAGTCATTTGGTTCGGGTTTTATTATTTCCAAAGATGGCTATGTGCTGACCAATAATCATGTCGTTGATCATGCCGATAAAGTCACCGTTAAACTGAATGATCGTCGTGAGTTGGAAGCTGAAGTAATTGGCACTGACGAACGTACTGATGTCGCATTATTAAAAATTAAAGCCGACAACTTGCCGATAGTACATATTGGTAACCCCGATAAATTAAAAGTAGGGCAGCCCGTTTTAGCCATTGGCTCTCCATTTGGTTTTGATTATTCAGCAACCGCAGGTATTGTCAGTGCTAAATCTCGTGCGTTACCTAACGAGTCCTATGTGCCGTTTATTCAAACCGATGTCGCAATTAACCCCGGTAATTCCGGCGGGCCATTATTTAATGCCGACGGCGAAGTGATTGGCATTAACTCGCAAATCTATAGTCGTTCAGGCGGTTATATGGGTTTAGCTTTTGCTATTCCCATTGATGTGGCGATGGAAACGGTTGAGCAATTAAAAGCCAATGGTAAAGTGTCGCGGGGCTATTTAGGTGTGGTTATTCAAGATGTCGATCGTGATCTTGCCGAAGTTTATGGCTTGAGCAAGCCAGCGGGCGCGTTGGTAGCGAAAGTATTGCCGGATACGCCAGCCGATAAAGCTGGGTTAAAAGAAGGTGATGTCATTACTGCTTTTAATGGCCAGGATATCGGTCTGTCGTCAGAGTTGCCGCAGTTAATTGGTCGAGCAAAAGTCGGCAAAAAATACCCCTTATCGTTGTTGCGTGACGGCAAAAAAGTGGAGTTGCCGTTCGAGGTGGCGACACTACCCGACGATGAAGTAGATAGCCCTGAAACGGCGAGTGAGCCAGATTTGAACAGTCTGGGTATTGGTTTGCGGAATCTAACCGACCCTGAAAAAGCACAGCTCAAACTCGATGGTGGTGTTGTTGTGCAACGGCTGTCGGATGATGGAGCAGCCGCAGAAGCAGGTTTACAGCCTAATGACGTGATCGTTCGTTTGAACAATCAAGCGGTTAAAGATACGCAAGAGTTTTTAAAAGTCGCCAAAAAACTGCCTGCCAATAAAGCCGTACCAGTGGCGATTATCCGCGGTAACCAGCCACGTATTTTGGCGTTGCGTTTAGAGTCGACAGCTAAAACCGACAAAAAAAGTAAAAAGTAATTTTGTAGGGTGAGTTGTAACCCACTATGTCTTGGCAAATGCGGCGCAATACGTTGCGCCCTACACTGTCTTTGATGGTGCAAGCGGCATGTAGTAATCAAGAGGTATGCATTAAATCGCAAAAACCTTGCGCTTTTTTGCTACAATGCCGCAACTTTTTTCTCTGGCCTGTTGGTACATTCTGTGACTGATATCAAGCATATTCGTAATTTCTCCATTATCGCCCACATTGACCACGGTAAATCAACATTAGCCGACCGTTTCATTCAAATTTGCGGTGGTTTACAAGACCGTGAGATGCAGGCGCAAGTCCTTGACTCAATGGATTTAGAGCGTGAGCGTGGTATTACCATTAAAGCGCATTCGGTAACACTTTATCATATCGCCAACGACGGTAATCGGTATCAGCTCAACTTTATTGATACTCCGGGTCATGTTGATTTTTCTTACGAAGTCAGCCGTTCTTTAGCAGCCTGCGAAGGCGCGCTCTTGGTTGTTGATGCGGCGCAAGGTGTAGAGGCTCAATCGGTAGCAAACTGCTATATCGCACTTGAGCAAGGGTTGGAAGTATTGCCTGTACTCAATAAAATTGATTTGCCGCAGGTAGAACCAGAACGTGTGATTGAAGAAATCGAAGAGATTATTGGCATTGAAGCTACCGATGCTTGTCGTGTTAGCGCCAAAACCGGTTTGGGCGTGCCTGAACTATTGGAAGAGTTGATTCTCAAGATTCCTGCGCCGACAGGTGATAGAAAGGCACCGTTACAAGCGCTAATTATCGATTCCTGGTTTGATAATTACTTGGGTGTGGTCTCGTTGGTACGTGTTCGCCATGGTCGCATCCAAAAAGGCGACCGCATGTTGGTAAAAAGTACAGGACAGTCTCATTATGTTACCAGTGTCGGCGTTTTTAATCCTAAACACTCTGAAACTGATGGTTTAGAAGCTGGTGAAGTCGGTTTTGTGATTGCCGGTATTAAAGATATTTTTGGAGCGCCTGTCGGCGATACAGTCACACACATCAATACCCCTGATGTTGATATTTTACCAGGCTTCAAAAAATCCACACCTCAAGTCTATGCGGGCTTATTTCCTGTTGAGTCCAGCGAGTTTGAGGCGTTTCGCGAAGCATTGCAAAAACTTAAGCTGAATGATTCCTCGTTGTTTTTTGAGCCGGAGTCTTCCGATGCGTTGGGCTTTGGTTTCCGTTGTGGCTTCTTGGGGATGTTGCACATGGAAATTGTGCAAGAGCGCTTAGAGCGTGAATACAATCTGGATTTGATAACTTCGGCACCAACAGTAATTTATGAAGCTAAAAAGAAAAACGGCGATATTGTTTATGTTGATAACCCGTCAAAGCTGCCCGAAGGTTCTTCTATAGACGAGCTACGCGAGCCGATCGCCGAAGTTCATATCTTAGTGCCACAAGAGTATGTGGGCAATGTTATTACGTTGGCAACAGAACGTCGCGGTGTGCAAAAAGATATGAAGTTTTTAGGCAAACAAGTTGCCATTAGCTATGACATCCCGATGGCTGAAGTAGTGTTAGACTTTTTTGATAAATTGAAATCTACCTCCCGTGGCTTTGCCTCCTTGGAATATAGCTTTAAGCGATTTGAAGTGGCACGTTTAGTGAAGGTAGATGTGTTGATTAATGGCGATAAAGTCGATGCGTTAGCGATGATTTGTCATGCTGATGATGCCCGTCATCGAGGTTTGTCCCTAGTCGATAAAATGAAGGATTTAATCCCGCGGCAGATGTTCGATGTTGCGATTCAAGCGGCTATTGGTGGCCAAGTGATTGCACGTTCTACTGTCAAAGCGATGCGTAAAAACGTGATTGCCAAATGTTATGGCGGCGATGCATCACGGAAGAAAAAACTGCTGGAAAAACAAAAAGAAGGCAAAAAGCGCATGAAACAAGTTGGTAGTGTTGAGATTCCCCAAGAAGCCTTCTTGGCTGTATTAAAGGTAGATAGATAATGGATTTTGATTTCGCGCTCATTCTTACGGTCGTTACATTAATTGCCGGTGTGATTTGTTTGGCAGATAAGCTCTTTTTCAAACAGCATAAAAGTCCTGCTATGCTGGCAAAACAGGAAGGCGTATATAAAGAGAATATCATTATTGAGTATGCTTATTCTTTCTTTCCTGTACTGGCAGTGGTGTGGGTGTTGCGCTCTTTCTTGTTTGAACCGTTTACTATTCCGTCAGGCTCCATGCTGCCCACTTTAGAAGTCGGCGACTATATTCTGGTGAATAAGTACGCGTATGGCTTGCGTCTACCGGTATTGGGAACAGAGATTTTTGCCGTGGGTAAGCCTCAGCGTGGCGATGTCATGGTGTTTAAATTCCCACCCAAACCCAGCATGAACTTTATCAAGCGTGTCGTTGGTTTACCTGGCGATAAAATTCATTATGAGAAAGACAGTTTGTATATCAATGGCACTATGGTTGGCCGTAAACTAGTGCGCCAAGTGCCAGACATTGAGCCTTGGGAACAGTATTACGACGAGGTATTAGGTAATCGCATTCATCTTACCCGGCAAGAAGTTGGTCGTTATCCAGCGGGTAAAGAGTGGAGTTTTACGGTTCCCGAAGGTCAGTACTTTATGATGGGCGACAACCGTGATAATAGTAATGACAGTCGTTTTTGGGGTGCTGTGCCAGAAAAAAATATTGTTGGCAGAGCAGTCTATGTCTGGACACACAAAGAGCCTGGACTAAAAGCACCTACCTTTAGTCGTAATGGCGCTATTCAATAAAGCAAAAATAAGGGGTTAAAAATGCGTGCATCACAACGGGGTTTGTCGTACTGGTCGGTTTTATTTGGTGTTGGCCTGTTTGGTTTGACATTAAAAATTGCTGCTGCGGTCGGTCCGGTATATTTGGACTACTTCACGATTGATAAAATGCTGCAAGCTAAATTTCGCGATCCGCAAATTGATAAGTTTGAACTGAAGGCGTTTCGGACAGAACTCAGTGCGCAAATGGATCGTAACAACATCCGCGACCGTAAAATTGATGATCTGATGGTTATTTCTCGAGATGGCGATAAGGTGTTGATTGATCTAGATTATGAAGAGCGTAAGAAGTTGATGGGCAATATGGATGTAGTTGTTCACTTCAAGAAATCCTACTCTTCAGAAAGACCCGATGGTTTCGTACAATAATGGTGTCACTTGGGCGTTTGATGCAATCATTAAATTATCGGTTTAATGATGAAAAATATCTGCAACTCGCATTAACCCATCGTAGTGTTAGCGGTAATCATAACAATGAGCGCCTAGAGTTTTTAGGTGATTCGATTTTGGGTATGATTATCGCCGATTATTTGTACCATCGGTTTCCGTTGGAAAAAGAAGGGCGATTGACGCGCCTACGGGCTAATTTAGTTAAGCAAGAAAGTCTTGCAGATGTGGGCCGTACGCTAAAACTGGGTGATTATCTGCGTCTTGGTGCGGGTGAGCTTAAGAGTGGCGGCTTTCGGCGCGACTCTATTCTCGCTGACACAGTCGAGGCATTATTGGGTGCGATCTATCTTGATTCAGCCAATCTTGAGACTTGCCGCCGTTGTTTGTTGGCTTGGTATGGTCCACGTCTGGATGAAGTTTCAACCGAACCCAGTCTGAAAGATCCTAAAAGCCGTTTGCAAGAGTATTTGCAGGCGCATCATCTGCCTTTGCCTGTTTACAGCGTGATGTCTGTCTTTGGCGAGGACCATAATCAAACCTTTCAAGTACAGTGCCAAATTGAGCACGTACCTCCTGTACAAGGTAGTGGTAATAGTCGTCGTTATGCAGAGCAGGCCGCTGCCACTGCATTATTAAGCCAATTAGGCGTTGAGTGAAATATGACCGAACAATTGATTGAGAGTTTTTTTGGTAATGTAAACCAAGAAATTGATGTAAGTAATTATCGCTGTGGTTTTGTGGCTATTGTTGGTCGCCCAAATGTGGGTAAGTCAACATTACTCAATCATTTGTTGGGACAAAAACTTTCGATTACCTCGCGTAAGCCACAAACGACGCGTCACAAGATTTTGGGTATTGTCACTCAGGATAACGTGCAGGCGATTTATGTTGATACTCCGGGTATGCATAAACGTGAGCCGCGCGCGATCAACCGCTATATGAATAAAGCGGCGCAGAGTGCGTTGAAAGATGTCGATTTGGTGTTGTTTGTTGTTGATGCGCTCAAATGGACGCCAGATGATGATCTAGTGCTAGAGAAATTAGAGCATGTTGATACTCCTGTATTATTAGTGCTGAATAAAGTCGATACCATCGATGATAAAGCAGTGCTATTGCCATATCTTGAAGAGTTAAGCAAAAAACGCCATTTTTCGGAAGTGATACCATTGTCGGCGTTACGTGGCCATAATTTACCGCAGCTGCACGAAGTGGTTAGTCGTTATTTGCCGTTTGCCGCGCCATTATTTGGTGTTGACCAGATCACTGATCGTTCACAGCGCTTTTTAGCGGCGGAAATGATTCGGGAAAAGATCATGCGTCAGTTGGGGGATGAAGTACCGTATGATTTGACGGTGCAAATAGAAAGTTTCAAGCTTGATGGTCGTATGTATCGTATTGATGCCACTATTCTGGTTGAGCGTGATGGTCAAAAAGCCATTGTTATTGGTGAAGGTGGCCAGAAATTAAAAACAATTGGTCAAGCGGCACGTTTGGATATGGAAAAGCTCTTTGATAGTAAAGTAATGTTGACGCTTTGGGTCAAGGTTAAAGGCGGTTGGTCGGACGATGAGCGGGCATTAAAAAGTCTCGGTTACGGCGATATATGAGTGCAGCGGTCGAGCTATGCCATGCGTTTGTTTTGCATAGCCGACCCTATCGTGAAAAAAGTCGTTTAGTTGAATTGTGGACGTTGGAGCATGGGCGAATCAGTGCAGTCATGCGCCAGCATGTACCACCATTGTTTCAGCCTTGTTTGGTCGCGTGGCGCGGTAAAAATCCTCTAAAAACAATATCCCATTGCGAGAGCGTTGGCATGCCATTGGTATTAGAGGGTGATGCGTTATTTGCGGGCTTTTACCTGAATGAGTTGCTAGTAAGGTTGTTAGCTTGTGAAGAAACACAAATTGAATTGTTTGCCTTGTACGCAGAGTCGTTAGCGCAGTTAAATGATCGAGCAAGCCTTGAGTTATTATTACGTCGTTTTGAACGCAGCCTGTTATCGGCGTTAGGCTATGCGCTCAATTTTCGCATAGATGCTGCTGGGCATGCGGTCTTGGCAGAACGATATTATTGGTATTACCCAGAGCAAGGTTTTGTTTGTGCTCCAAAAGATGAGCAAGACTCGTGGTCAGGAAAGGTGTTATTAGCGATAGCACTTGAGGATTTTGGCAACGCATCTATACGTCAAGCGGCAAAGTTAATTTTACGTACTGCTCTGGCACAACATCTGGGCGCTAAGCCGTTAAAGAGCCGTGAATTATGGCAGAGAGTAATCACATGAGTATTTTATTAGGCGTTAACATTGATCATGTTGCCACCTTGCGACAAGCACGCGGTACACGTTATCCTGAGCCATTGCACGCGGCATTATTGGCTGAGGAAGCTGGAGCTGATGGCATTACCTTGCATTTGCGTGAAGATCGTCGCCATATTCAAGAGCGAGATGTTCGGATGCTCAGTGGCTTATTGCAAACGCGGATGAATCTGGAAGTGGCTGTCACCGAAGAAATGTTGCGCTTTGCCGAAGAGATTAAGCCTGCCCACGTTTGTTTGGTGCCTGAGCGGCGTGAAGAGCTTACCACTGAAGGTGGTTTAGATGTTGCGGGACAAATGGATAAAATTAAAGCGGCCTGCCAGCGCTTAGGTCGATTAGGTATTGATGTGTCGTTGTTTATCGATCCAGATGCCCAGCAAATTGATGCGGCGATTGCCTGTGGTGCGCCAACTATTGAGTTGCATACAGGCGCATATGCTGATGCTAATCATGCGGCGGCACAGCAGTTAGAGTTGAAACGTATTATTGACGCTACTCACTATGCAGCACCTAAATTGATTGTTAATGCGGGGCACGGATTGCATTATCACAATGTTCAGCCTGTCGCTGCGATTAAGTCTATTAATGAATTAAATATCGGCCACGCGATCGTAGCTCATGCCTTGTTTGTTGGTTTTAAATCGGCGGTTCAGGAAATGAAAGCACTGATGCTGCAGGCTCGATAAGAAGTTTTTAGTCATGTTTGCAACATAAAAATGACTGAAATGGGGCGATTTATTGATCGCCCCAACAACTAAAAAGCTTATTGCTCTAACTCAATACTGCCAGAAACTTGCACATTTAAACGGCTTTGCCCGCCAGCATAATCAGCTGCTGGAGCAGCATCCGCCATTTCCATTTTTGCCGCACGAACCATATACATTGGCTGAGGTGGTTGGTTATTGGTTGTGCCCAATGTCATTTGCACTAACTTATAGCCTTTAGCATTCCATGCATTTTTGATTTTATCTGCACGCTGCCGAAACGCAGCAACCGCTTCGCTTATTAATTGATTTTCCAGTTCGCGACGGGTTTCGGGCGCAACAGTAAAGCTCAAGTTGTTAAGTTGTAATTTGGCCTGCAGTTGGCTGATTAATTCCCCTGCTGCTTTAAAGTCTTTGCTTTCTACTTTAAGTTCTGCGCGGCCCCGCCAGCTTTCTAAACGATTTTTATCATTGTAAATGGGGTAGGTCTGTTGGTTGCCACTGGTGATTTTAACACTGTTAAATGTTGAGCCTTGTTTTAAGCCGTCATTCACAATTTGGGTTAGTTCTTTGGCTAGCAACGCTGGATTCTTGTTATTAAGCTCAACACTGAGCGTGGCGCTTAATAAGTCATTGGCGATTTCTTTTTCAACCTCGGTTTGAAAGTCTATACGTTGGTAGATGGGAGCGTCGGCATAAACAGGTAGGGTAATTAATGTGACGACTAAGAATAATGCTTTTTTGAACATGAGATTGACCTTGATAAGGGATATTTAATATTTATGGTATCCCATGTCCGTCGTTTAATATGTTCACGCTAAGTAAACGTTAGAAAATAAAAAAGGGCAGTTAAGCCCTTTTTATACTGTAACGATACAGCAAACTTAGCAGACGCTAGTGCTAGATATTCTGCAACCACCGCTACCGCCGCCACCACCACTGCCACTACCAGTGGTCATAAGGCTAAGCGTAGTAATCGTGCCAGTTGTAGTCGCAGCAATTTTGAAGCCTGTACCAGTATTGCTGTTAATTTGAGCTAATACAGATGAATCTAAGCCTCTGCTTGTAGCATAAGTGTTTAGATTCGCTTTGAGTGAAGAGCTTGTAAGGCGTGAAAGTGCAGCTGCATAAATGTTATATGATCTGGCGCTATCAACAGCAATGAGCTCGTCAAACGCAGCTTTAATAGCTGTATAGTCATTCTCGTTAATTTGGTTAAATATTTGTTCTAGCGATGCACCTGCATTATAGGCCTCAGCAGCTGTGGCATATATGTGGTGGTTAAACTCGGTTGCCGCATCAGCAAAAGAAACTGGCAACAAAGCAGCGGCAAATACGATTCCTAATAGAGACTTACGCATAGGTATAACTCCTTCGATGGATATGAAACAGCCTACGCTCGACTATGCAAAGGCTTGATCAGTATAAATATTGAACTAAAGATGCTTGTGCGTTTATATTAACATCAATTTTATGCCAATAACAACAAAATAAATTCCTTCTCTTTAAGATGGCAATTTGGCTTCAAGCTTCTTTCTTTTTGGGGCTTTCTGATGCTGTTGTTGCTCCATAGAATAGGCATTACAGGCAAAAGCGCACAATAGAGTAAATAATAGAGCATTTGCTGGAATGTGCAAATTAAAGTCTGTGCTTGAGTGAATCATTAAGCTCAAAATGCCCATCATTGCAGCAAAACCTGCGCTTTTAAGAATGGCTGTTCGTCGTTGCATTTGAGCTTGAATGGCGCGCGTAAAGCAGTAGAGGACAATAGCCGCAAAAAATATGAAGCCAATGAGTCCATGTTCAATACCCAGTTGCAAGTAGTCGTTGTGGGCAAAGTCATAGAAAGCATACAGTTGATTGCTGCGATAACCGGTAAACACGTTGTAATAGCTTCCAGAACCCGATCCGGCGAACCAAAAATCATGCAATGTCTGTAAGCCTAGCTGGTCGGCAAATAAACGAGTGTCAGCCTCGATTTCAGTGCTTTCTAGACGGGCAGCGAGTTTATCTAAACCGAACCACGCACCTAGTATGAACATGTCAATAATAATTAAGCTGGCAAATAAGACTAACAGGGATTTGGCTTTAGGGCTTTTCCGATATATCCACAAACCTATTAAACCTGAAATGCCCATGCTGGCAAAGAAGGCAGAATTTCCTGTCCGTGAGTGTGTCAGTACCAGTGCAACCACCATCAAAGCTAGAAATACCCTTAGCCGAGCTTTGCCGCTAAGCAGTGTAAAAATAAAGTCTCTAAACTGTGCGCGAAAGCCCGCGTAGTTATTATGGCTTTGTATTATATGGGCAATTAGTAGCCCCACACCCATAGCCAAACACATTTCTAAATAGCCTGCTAAATGGTTGCGGTTAATAAACGTGCCTGTTGCTGAGCCAGGATGTTGTCTACTAATGTCCATGATATGTAAAAAGTCAAAGGACGGTCCACCGGTAACAACAAGGACGCCGTAACTTGCTTGAATTACGCCATTGATAACGACTAATTGGGCTACATTTTCCAATCGAGTTGGTGTGTTAACAATGGCAAGGGTGAGGACAAAAAAAAGCGCATAAGCAATACTTTTTTGCATGCTATAGAGAGTGGCTTCTCTATCGAGTGAAATAGAGTGCCATTCATTATTGGTATAAAAATGAGTGCTGTGTGGCGAAATAAGCTGCAGCAAGTCGGGGGGGAGTGGTACTAACTGTACGCATGACCATATAGGAATAAGAAAAAAGAGCGTAATAATAGCTTTATTGTGTGTGAGTGCTCTGGAGGCTTGGCCGTTGGCGCGAATACTGAAAAGCCATAAACAAAACAGTATGGCAATCATAGTTTCTAATAATGATGATGACCATATTCTGTTACTGCCTACAGGCAGTGGTGACCACGCAAGTATTGAGCAAAAAAATATAAAAATGAAACGTTCCATGCGGATGGCAGGCTCAAAAATGTAGGTTAGAGTCTAAAACAAAAAAGAGCCACGAAGGCTCTTTTTGCATTTTTGCAAGCAATTAGTTGTGCGTTGCACCTGAACCGCCGCCACCGCCGCTGGAAGTAGGGCTGCCCAAGTTGTTGCCAGTGCCGAAGCCAGTGCCAACACTAGAGGTGCTGCTGAACAAGCCGCCAGATCTAGCATTAGATGCCATGGTGGCGATAGTAGATCTGTCTAAACCTTTCGAAACGGCAAAGCTGCTGATTTTAGAAGTTTGATCAGGGTAGGCTGCCATAGCTGCAGCAACAGCTGCATAGGCTTTGTCAGGCGCATTAGAAATGATTTGGCCTAATACGTCTTCAATATCCTGTCCATCAGCTTTAGCTTGGGAGATGATTTCTTCAACAGATTTGCCTGCGGCTAAATCTTCTTTTACGCCAGCATGGACAATGCTAACAGGCAACAAAGCTGCCGCTAATGCGAATCCTAGCAAAGACTTACGCATAGGTTTAACTCCTTTGATGGGTATAAAAAAGCCTACAGGCTATGCTTCAGATGCTAGTAGAATACAAGCATGTTGGCAAGTGGAAAGATGTTACAGTGCCCAAGAAATGATCTGTCAGTGATCGATTTTTAGAGGTAGTTAACATATCGTACGCCCAACTAAAGGGTTAATTTCTGTCAGGTTTTTGTGATTTGAGGTGTTGAAGCTTTACTTGCCACATGTCGGGCTTAAAGGAAATCAACATAATGTCGTTGCTGATAATAATCGGGCGTTTAATCAGACTTAAATTGTTTTTAATGAGTGAAAAAGCAGTGTCATTGTTAAGTGTATTTTTATCGAGTGCTAATTTGCGCCATGTGGTTCCGTTCTGATTGATCAGTGCTTCCCAGCCGATTGCATAAAGCCATTCTGTTAATAATGAATCAGCTAAGCCATCTTTTTTATAGTCATGGAAATAAAAAGCGATATTTTGTTCGTTCAGCCATAAAAAGGCTTTTTTCATCGTGTCACAGTTTTTAATGCCATAGATTGTCAGCATGTTCATTCCCTGATTGAAGATGAGGTATTGGGCATTTTGCAGCACATAGTGTATGTGTTTCCCGTTTATCATTTGTTGTCGAGACCTTATCAAAACATCTGGCAACAGCAGAATAAACGGGATACTTAGACAAATGGGTAATAACTAATCTACCCGTAATAGCTCATTCAAACCGACTTTAGCGCGCGTTTTCGCATCTACTTTTTTAACGATAATGGCTGCGTACAAGCTGTAAGTGCCACATTTGGAAGGTAATGAGCCAGAAACAACCACTGAGCCAGCAGGGACTCGGCCATAATAGACTTCGCCGGTTTCGCGGTCATATATTTTGGTGGATTGACCGATATAGACACCCATCGACAACACTGAGCCTTCTTCAACAATCACGCCTTCAACCACTTCAGAGCGCGCACCGATAAAGCAGTTGTCTTCAATGATCGTTGGATTGGCCTGTAACGGTTCTAACACGCCACCAATGCCAACACCACCGGATAAATGGACGTTTTTACCAATTTGCGCGCACGAACCGACCGTGGCCCAAGTATCAACCATAGAGCCTTCATCGACATAAGCGCCAATGTTGACATAAGAAGGCATCAGTACGACATTGCGAGCGATAAAGCTACCGCGACGTGCGGTGGCTGGAGGTACAACACGAATGCCAGACTCACGGAATTGGTCGGCAGTCCAATTGGCAAATTTGGTAGGCACTTTGTCGTAGTATTGAATGGCACTGCCGCCCGACAAAGGTTCGTTATCATTGAGACGGAAGGATAATAATACCGCTTTTTTCAGCCATTGATTGACAACCCATTCGCCATTAATTTTTTCGGCAACACGTGCTTTACCACTATCCAACAAGTTGATGGCTTCAATAACGGCAAGACGAACGTCTTGCGGCGCATTAGTTGGACTAAATTGCATCCGGTCTTCAAAGGCTTGGGTGATTAAATCAGCGAGGGACATTATTTTCTCCAGTCAATAAAACGATTCGTTCGGCGGCAAGTACACAATCTGCTAGAGGGGCAACGAGCGCCATGCGTACATGATTTTCGGCGGGGTTAACGCCGTCGACAGTACGCCCTAAATAGCGGCCGGGTAGTACGGTAATATTAGCGTGTTGATACAGTAAACGGGCAAAACTTTCATCGTCATGGCTGTTAGGTGTTTTGACCCAAAAGTAAAAACCGGCATCGGGCAGTGTGAGCGGCAGATGAGGGTTCACTAGATCATAAAAAGCCTGAAACTTTTGGCGATATTGCTCTCGGTTGTTGATGACGTGTTGCTCGTCTTGCCATGCCGCTACCGAAGCCCATTGATGCTGCACCGGCATTGCGGAGCCATGATAGGTGCGGTAAAGCAAATAAGGTTTCAGTAATTGGGCATCACCGGCGACAAAGCCTGAGCGCAAACCCGGTAGGTTGGAGCGTTTGGATAATGAGTGAAAAACCACACAGTTTTTATAGTCGTGGCGACCTAATTCGGCGCAGACCTGTAATAAACCGACAGGCGGCTGGGCTTCATCAAAATAGATTTCGGAATAGCATTCGTCCGACGCAATGACAAAGCCGTATTCATCACTAAGAGAAATCAGCTTTTGTAAAATGTCACGACCCATCACCGAGCCTGTGGGATTGCCTGGTGAGCATATAAATAACAATTGGGTGCGTTGCCAGACAGCGGCAGGGACAGCGTCAAAATCAGGAATAAAGTGATTGTCGCTGGTGCAGGGAAGGAAATAAGGCTCTGCGCCCGCCAAATAAGCAGCACCTTCATAAATTTGATAGAACGGGTTCGGCATTAATACCAAAGGCTTATCGGTTCGATCAACAATGGCTTGAGTAAACGAAAAGAGTGCTTCGCGCGTGCCATTGACTGGTAATATCTCACTCTCGGCATCAATGGCTTGCAGGTGAAAGCGCGTTGTTAGCCACGAAGCAATCGCTTGACGCAACTCAGGAATACCTTTGGTCGACGGATAGGTCGCCAAGTGTTTTGCTTGTTGCTGAATCGTTTCCATGACAAAAGCAGGCGAGGGATGTTTAGGTTCGCCAATAGATAACGCAATCGGCTTTAAGGTGGCTGGTGGCGTCAAATCGCTAAACAACCGAGCCAGTTTTTCAAATGGATAAGGATGTAATAAAGCTAAATCGGGATTCATGGGTGATCAAACCTTAATTGACGGTATCTAGCTGCTCGCGCAAGGCTTCTGCTAGTTTTTGGCACAGTTCGGGGTTGGAAATAGGGTGGCCTTGAAGGTCGCAAATAAAGAACACGTCTTCGGCGCGTTCGCCTAGTGTCGCGATACGTGCACTCTGTAAGCTAACGTCGTGCTCCATGAAGATCAAACCAATACGCGCCAATAATCCGGGGCGGTCAAGGGTGATGACCTCGAGCGACGTTTGTTGTTTGGCAATATCATTACTGATGTTGACTTCGGTTTTGACGTGGAAGTGTTTCAGCGCTCGTGGTAAACGTTTTTGGACAATAATCGGAAATTGTTCAGGATGAGATAAGGCGTGAACCAGACTTTTGCGAATGGTTTCTAAACGATGGCTGTCGGTTATCGGGGTATTATCTTCATCAAGGACAATATAAGTGTCGAGCGAAAAGTGGCTGGTGGCTGTAATAATACGCGCGTCAAGAACCGTTAAATGTTGTTGATCTAATGTTGCTACCGAGGCAGCAAAAAGATTAGGCAAATCTTGGGTATAAACGAAGATTTGTGTTGCGCCTTGGAATTGATTGACATGGCTCTTTTGAATGGCGACTAGCGGCGTATTGTCGTTGCCATGCGTTAATATTGCGGAGGTATGCCAAGCAATATCGCTCGCACTCTCACGCAAGAAATAATCATCACCCATTTTATCCCAAACGGAATTAATGCAGTCAGCGCTAAAGCCCTGAGCTAATAAATCGGTCATGGCAAGGGTGCGTGTTTCTAAAATTAACTCGTCATAATCAATAGGATTATTCAAGCCGCGACGTAAAGCGCGGCGTGTTTGCTGATAAAGCTGTCTTAAAAGCGAGGCACGCCAAGAATTCCATAATTTGGGGTTGGTTGCACAAATATCCGCCACGGTTAGCGCATATAAATAATCCAAATGGATAATATCGCCAACATGTCGGGCAAAACGATGAATAACTTCTGGATCGCCTAAATCTTGTTTTTGCGCGGTCATCGACATAATCAAGTGATTACGTGTTAACCAGGCGACAATATTGGCGCTACGCTGTGATAAACCATGCGCTAAACAAAACTCGATGGCGTCAACAGCACCTAATTCTGAATGGTCACCGCCACGGCCTTTGCCAATATCATGAAATAAACCAGCAAGATAGAGCAGTTCTGGTTTTGGTAGATTACGGGCGACATCCGTAACGACAGGAAAGCTTTCGCTGCTATCAGCATAACGAAAACGACGCATGTTTTTAATGACTAATAAGGTATGGGCATCAACAGTATAAATATGGAATAAATCATATTGCATTTGGCCAATAATTGCACCAAAGGCTGGCAAATATTGACCTAGTACACCATAGCGTTTCATTTTTCTTAAAATAGCGAATAGAGCGTGTGGTGCCCGCAGTATTTCCATAAAATAAGCGCGATTCTGCGGGTTTTGTCTGAAATCGTCATTTATTTTGCGCGCTTCCACCATAATCAAGCGGATAGTGCTGGCGCGAATACCTGAAATATCGGGGCTTTCCGACAAAATGGCAAATATTTCTAATAATGCGGTTGGGTTTTTAGCAAAGGTTTGATGATGTCGAACTTCAATATAATTATCATGTAATTGAAAGTCGTCACTGATTGGTTCAATAATGGCATTTTCATCTGCTCTTAATATCGCTTCATCAAAATACTGTAATAACATTTCATTGAGCATGGATAATGTCATCGCGACACGATAATACTCTTTCATAAACTGTTCGACGGCACGATTTTTATGGCTGTCGGTATAGCCTAATGTTAAGGCTAATGTCCGTTGATGATCAAATAGCAGACGATTTTCATTGCGTTTGGCAATACCATGTAAGGCAAAACGAATACGCCATAAAAAGGCTTCACCTTCGGACAATTGTTTATATTCAAATTCAGTTAAAAAACCATGAGTGACTAAATCATAAAGATTCGTGGTTTCAAAATGGCGTTTCGCAACCCAAACGACAGTTTGAATATCGCGTAAGCCACCCGGTGCATTTTTAATATCGGGTTCTAAATTATATTCCGTATTATGGTGTTTGGCATGGCGCGCCATTTGTTCGTCGCGTTTGGCTTCATAAAAAGCGGCGTCTGTCCATAATGGCCGAATGAGTGCTAATAACGTTTGTAACAGACCATTGTGACCACAGAGCGTGCGCACTTCCAATAATGTGGTGGCGACAGTGATGTCATCGCTAACATGAGCAACACACTCGCTGAGCGAACGGACACTTGAGCCGACGTCCAAGCCCAAATCCCATAACAAGGCAATAAAACGACTGACGCTTTCTTGCAATGCTTCCGTGAGTTGGTCATAGCTATGTAAAATCAACACATCAATGTCGGATGACGGGTGTAATTCACCACGCCCATAACCGCCGACCGCAATCAATGCCATTTCTGGCTCTTGATCTAAACCCAAACTGCGCCATGCGTGTATCAGCACTGTGTCAACAGCAACGGCGCGCGCCTCAACCAGCAGTTGTACGGACTCTCCGGCCTCAAACTTGGCCCATAGCTGTTGTTGTGCGTCTTTGAGTAACTCACGGTACACCGTTGGTGCGACGACAGCGTCGCTCAGGCGACTAATATCCAGCACGTGAGGCGTCAGGGTGGGCGGTTGCATAACAGGCCTTCTTGAGGAGGCAGAGCGCTCTGGCTCTGGCAGTCCGTGGTTTATGACGTTAAAAAACTAAAGTCTTCTTCGGAGCGGGCAGTTAATATTTCTGCGCCTGTGGCCGTGACTAAAATCGTGTGTTCCCATTGCGCAGAGAGTTTGTGGTCTTTAGTGACCGCTGTCCAGCCATCAGGCAATAACTTGGTGTGATAA
Organism: Moraxellaceae bacterium; assembly: GCA_947373945.1. Lineage (GTDB taxonomy): Bacteria > Pseudomonadota > Gammaproteobacteria > Pseudomonadales > Moraxellaceae > Agitococcus. The sequence goes on along the minus strand of CANBZV010000022.1, from coordinate 2,905 downwards.
CTTCCGGCGTTGATCATCGGTTCTATCGTAAATATCATCCCTGCCTGTAATTCTAACCCCGTACCCGCTTTACCGTAATGGACAATTTGTGGCTCTTCATGAAAGACGCGGCCAATGCCATGACCACAATAATCACGAACGACAGAAAAACGATTCGCCTCGGCGTGTTTTTGAATCACCGCGCCAATATCACCTAAATAAGCACCCGGTTTAACAATCGCTAAAGATTTGTATAAACACTCTTGAGTGACTTTAATTAAACGATCAGATAATACCGAGCCTGTACCGACGGTAAACATCTTCGAAGTGTCGCCGTGGTAGCCATCTTTGATGACGGTAACATCGATATTGATGATGTCGCCACTTTTGAGGACTTTTTTATCGGTGGGAATGCCGTGGCAGACGACATGATTGACCGAGGTGCAAATGCTTTTTGGGAAGCCCCGATAATTAAGCGGGGCGGGAATAGCCTGCTGGACGTTGACAATGTAGTCATGACAGATGCGATTCAGCTCTTCGGTAGTGACGCCCGCTTTGACAAAGTCGCCAATCATCATCAAAACATCGGCGGCTAATTTGCCGGCAACGCGCATTTTGGCAATTTCTTCATCAGTTTTTAGAGATACAGTCATAAATTAGTACGTCAACATTGAGGCTAAGGGTGCAGTATGGTATAAAGCCGCGCTCGATTCGGCAAATGCCAAACGAGTTTATTTTTGCATTTACTCAAACCGCACATATATCGACACAACTATTGGGTGCTTTTTCGTCGTTTCTGTTAACGAGACACGCAAAAGTCGGTAGTTGGGATGTATGGAGGCTTAACCCTAACTGGAGTTAATCATGGCACAAGTTACTATGCGTGAGCTATTACAAGCTGGCGCGCATTTCGGTCACCAAACCCGTTTTTGGAATCCAAAAATGGGCAAGTACATCTTCGGTGCTCGCAATAAAATTCATATTATCAACCTTGAGCATACTGTTCCTGCTTTGAACGAAGCATTGACCTATGTTAACGGTTTAGCGTCCAAAAAGAACAAAGTATTGTTCGTTGGTACAAAACGCGCTGCTGCTGGCATCGTTCGTGCGGAAGCACAACGTTGTGGTATGCCTTATGTGGATCACCGCTGGTTAGGTGGTATGTTGACGAACTGGAAAACTATTCGTCAATCGATCAAGCGTTTCAAAGAATTAGAGATTCAAGCGCAAGACGGCACTTTTGCAAAGTTGACCAAGCGTGAAGCCTTAGAGCGCACACGTGAAATGGCAAAATTGGAAAAGAGCTTTGGCGGTATTAAAGATATGGGCGGTTTGCCAGATGCTTTGTTCGTCATCGACGTTGACCATGAAGCGATTGCTATTCTCGAAGCCAAAAAATTAGGTATTCGTGTTATCGGTGTCGTTGATACCAACTCCAACCCAGATGGCGTTGATTTGGTTATTCCTGGTAACGACGACGCGATTCGTGCCATTCAATTGTATGCTGGCTCTATGGCCGATGCGATTTTGGAAGGCAAAGAATATGCTGCTTTACAATCAGGTAGCCGTGGTGCTGAGCCTGAAGCTGCTGAAGCCGCTCCTGAAACAGCAGCTTAATAGTTTGTTGTTAAGCTGAGAAAGCTGGGCTTACGCAGCGCACTGCGCTCATCGCGTAAGTCCTAACAAGTAAGGGAGCATTGTCTCCCTTTCTTTTATTTATTACTCCTTGTTCCCGCTCTGCATTATCGTGATGTCGAGTCAATGTTGGGGCAAGTGAAACTAAGACAAGAGGAATTCAACATGGCAATTACCGCCGCTCTCGTTAAAGAATTACGTGACCGTACTGGTTTGGGCATGATGGAATGCAAAAAAGCATTGACCGAAACTGATGGTGATATTGAAGTTGCGATTGATAATTTGCGTAAATCTGGCGCAACCAAAGCAGCTAAAAAATCAGCAAACATTGCTGCTGAAGGCGCGGTGCATTTTGCTACGTCCGCTGACGGCAAAACAGCGTTGATGCTGGAAGTAAACAGTCAAACTGACTTCGTTGCTCGTGATGCTAACTTCACTGCGTTCGCTAAACAAGTGGCTGAAGTGGCATTGGCTGCTGCGGCGACTGATGTAGCTGCTATTGCTGGCTTGGCTTATGGCAATGGCCAAACAGTTGAAGAAGCGCGTATCGACTTGGTACAAAAAATCGGTGAAAACATTCAAGTGCGCCGTGCTGTGATTGTACAAGGCGACGTGGTTGCTACTTATGTTCACGGTTTGAAGTTGGGTGTGGTTGTGGCGATGACTGGCGGTGACGCTGAATTAGGCCGCGATATTGCTATGCACATTGCTGCCAGCAACCCAATGGTCGTTAACCCAACTGATGTTCCTGCCGACATTTTAGCGCGTGAAAAAGAGATTTACTCTGCTAAGGCGCTTGAGTCTGGCAAGCCAGAAAACATCGTTGAAAAAATGATTGAAGGCAGCTTGAAAAAGTACTTGGCCGAAGTCAGCTTGGTCGAACAAGCGTTTGTTAAAGATCCTGATGTTAAAGTGGCGGACTTGTTGAAGAAAGCAGGCGCGACTGTTACTTCGTTCATTCGTTTGGAAGTTGGCGAAGGCATCGAGAAAAAAGAAGTTGATTTTGCTGCTGAAGTTGCTGCGCAAGTTGCTGCTTCTGCCAAATAAGTTTTAACAGAACTTATGAAAGTGCCCGCTGATGCGGGCATTTTTGTTTTTGGGGCTTTAGCCCAATTCGGGTTATCATCACCCCCTAAAAATAGCGTATTGTCATTTAAGAAAATCGAGGTTTGCCCATGAGTTTTGTCCACTTACGTTTACATAGTGAGTTCTCGCTGATTGATTCACTGGTGCGCGTGGGTGATGCGGTTAAAGCTTGCCAAAAGGCGCACATGCCTGCCGTGGCATTAAC
>CANBZV010000021.1 GCA_947373945.1 Moraxellaceae bacterium | reverse complement strand
GCAGTTAGCAGTTAGCAGTTAGCAGTTAGCAGTTAGCAGTTAGCAGTTAGCAGTTAGCAGTTAGCAGTTAGCAGTTAGCAGTTAGCAGTTAGCAGTTTTGGCATTGATACTTTTGTGTCAATGCCTTATAGATTACTGTTGACTAATCACTGTCGTTCATCCTTTTCTTTGTTTACTGTTGACTGATGTCTGTTAACTGCTATGTCTCCTTACATTGGCCGCTTTGCTCCTTCCCCCACTGGCCCGCTACATATAGGCTCTTTGCTCAGCGCAGTCGCTAGTTGGTGTGATGCGCGTGCAGCTCATGGCAAATGGTTACTGCGCATTGAAGATGTCGATACGACACGTATTCAAGCAGGGGCTGTTGATCATATTTTACAATCGCTTGAGCATTATGGCTTATGGTGGGACGATGAGGTTGTCTATCAAAGCCAACGCACAGAACTCTATCAAGATGCTCTGAACGACCTGCAACAGCAGCAGCATATTTTCTGGTGTACATGCTCCCGCGCCGATCTCGCCAGAACGGGTAGTGCTATTTATACTGGGACTTGCCGCAAGCAATTATCACCCCGCCCGCTGGCCGCCGCTCGAATGCGCGTCTATCAACAGGCCATTAGTTTTAAAGATCACGTTTTTGGCACTCAAACCGAACAACTTGATCAAACAACAGGAGATTTTGTCATCTTTAGGCGAGATGGTTTATTTGCTTATCAACTGGCTGTTGTCGTTGATGACTATTTGCAGGGAGTGACTCATGTTGTTCGAGGTGCAGACTTATTAGATAATACGGCTAGGCAAATTTACTTACAGCGCCGCCTTGGTTTTCCGACACCCCAATATATGCATATTCCCCTTGTCGTGAATGCCAATGGCGAAAAGCTATCAAAACAAACGGGAGCGAATGCGCTACCCTTTAACTCATCAACGCGATTGTTATGGCAAACGTTAGTACACCTAGGTCAATGTCCACCGAATGAGCTACAATCGGAAACAGTGACGACGGTATTATCGTGGGCAGTACAACACTGGCAGCCTGCGGCTATTCCTCAGCAAATCAAACTCGCTACTCTATAAATTCAACGTGAGGCCAGCATCATGTATATCGACCGACTGGTATTAATTTTTATTGCAGGGGCCTATTTACTCTCGCCCGCAATTATTGAATGGTGGAGTTTGGGCGGCACGGCATGGGATCGTCCTTTTATGATTTGGTTTATTCTTATTTTATTAAGTTTTTGGATAGGTAAAAGCAGAGACCTTCATGATCTTTAATCCTATTGAATTATTAAGTTTAGGCGTTGGTTATTTATTTTTATTATTTTTAGTTGCTCATTTAAGTGAAACAGGACTAATACCGACAAAATGGATTAGGAATCCTACCGTTTATGTTCTATCTCTTGGTGTTTATATTAGTGCATGGGGAATATACGGTGTTGTTGGTTTTGCCTATGAAACAGGCTATAATTTTCTTGCCTTCTACTTAGGTGTCTCAGGCGCTTTTTTGCTTGCCCCAGTCTTATTAAGTCCGATACTCAGGCTAACGAAAAACCATCAATTAAGTTCACTGGCTGATTTATTCGCCTTTCGTTATCGAAGTCAATTTGTTGGCTCATTAACTACTATTACGATGTTACTCGGCTTATTGCCATTATTAGCATTACAAATCCGAGCCGTTTCGGATACAGCAAATATGCTGACGCAAACATTAAATCACAACGGCATCGCGATTGTTTTTTGTATTGCCATTACCTTATTTACCTTATTATTTGGTGCTAAGCCATTAACACCACAATACAAACACGATGGTTTAGTGGTCGCTATTGCTGTTGAGTCGATAGTCAAATTAGTGATGATGCTATCGGTCGCAGGCTATGCCTTATTTTATGTTTTTGGTGGTAATAGTGGCCTGGATAGTTGGCTACTAGCCCATAAAGATGCGCTCGAACTACTTTATGTCCCTCTGAAAGAAAGCGGTATTTGGCATAGTCTGATTTTGGCCTTTTTGTTCTCCGCTGTTGTTATGCCATTCATGTATCACATGGTCTTTACCGAGAACTTTCAACCACGGGCATTATTAACTGCTAGTTGGGGTTTGCCTTTATATTTATTTCTTATGGCGATTTGTGTGCCTGTTATTTTATGGGCTGGTATAAAACTTGAATTAACAAACTCCCCTGAATATTTTACTATTGCTATTGCGCTGTCTAGCCAAACCAAATGGTTGCCATTATTAGTATTTGTTGGCGGCATTGCGGCTGCGAGTGGGACTATTGTTGTTACATCACTGGCATTATCCTCAATGGTATTAAATCATTTGGTATTGCCATTGGCGCAACCGTCACCTGATTATAATTTATATCGCTGGTTGATTTGGGTTAGACGTTCACTCATTATCTTAATTATGCTCATGGCATATAGCTTTTATCGTTTATTTACTTTTCAACATACCATGACCGAAATGGCGATTTTGACATTTGTCGGTACACTACAGTTTGCACCCGGTTTAGTCAGTGTTTTGTTTTGGCCACGGGCAACACGAGCAGGATTTTTATCAGGATTAAGCGTTGGCTTAATTATCTGGTTTGCTGTGCTGGTCGTGCCCTATATTTTGAATTTACCCAATCTATTTACCCAGCTATTAGCGATTAATCTGACGTTGTTTGAAGACCCCATTTATTGGCATCATATTGGTTTAGGCAGCACACTGGCAAATGCGGTTGTCATGTTTATTGTCTCTTTAGTCACCAAACAAACGGCATCCGAGCAAATGGCAGCAGATAGTTGCGCCGTCGATAATTTGCGTCGCCCCTATCGCTGGTCATTGAAAGCTAAATCGGTAGAAGACTTTATTGTTTCTTTGAGTGAAGTCTTGGGTCATTTAACCGCTGAACGTGAGGTTGAACAGGCACTGACCGATTTAAGTATGACTCACGATGAAACTCGACCTTATGCCTTACGTCGTTTACGCGATCAGATTGAGTCCAACTTATCGGGCTTGCTTGGGCCATCCGTCGCGCACGAAATGCTCGACACTCACCTCTCCTATCAAATTCGCCCCGAAAGCCCCGCCAGCGAAGATATTCATTATGTCGAATCGCGGTTGGAAGAATACAAACACCGCATGTCTGGTTTGGCTGGTGAACTCGATGCGCTGCGTCGTTTCCATCGTCAAACGTTATACGACTTACCTATTGGCGTTTGTTCCCTTGGGCGAGATTTGGAAGTTCTGAGCTGGAATCGGGCATTAATGGAAATGACGGGTATCAGCGATGATGAAGTCATTGGCTCTCGCTTAACCGACTTGGCTGAACCGTGGCAAACCTTGTTAAATGATTTTTTACATAGTCCTAATGTGCAACTTTATAATCAGGAAATTCTGAGTCAAGGCCAAAGTCGCTGGGTAAACTTGCATCGTGCTTTTATTGGTGAGCACGAAAAAGCCGTGGATATGGGTAGCAGTCAGGTTATCGTATTGGAAGATGTGACCGAACTGGAACGTCTGGAATCCCAACTTGCTCACAATGAGCGCCTTGCCGCCTTAGGTCGTTTGGCTGCGGGTGTTGCACATGAAATTGGCAACCCCGTGACCGGAATTGCCTGTCTAGCGCAAAATCTCAAAGCGGAATACCAAGACCCAGAAATTATTGAAGCCAGTACGCTAATTCTCACTCAAACCCAGCGCATCACTAATATCGTACGTTCTTTGGTAGGCTTTGCCCGCACCGATAGTCATGTATCCATTAATAGTTATGAAGCCGCACAATTAACCAGCATCATTAACGAAGCTATTAGTTTGCTGCAATTATCAGGTAGCAAAGACTATCATTTTGACAATTTTTGCCCAGAGGACATCAAAGTCCGTGGTAATAGCCAGCGTCTAATTCAAGTTTTTGTTAACTTACTGAGTAATGCTCGCGATGCCAGCCCACCCGATAGTCATATTGTCATTGAAGCCCATAGTAACGGCAACTTTGTTCATGTTGATGTCGAGGATTTTGGCATGGGGCTACCCGAAGGCACTATCCGTGATAACTTGTTTGAACCTTTTGTGACAACCAAAGAAACGGGTAAAGGCACAGGATTAGGGTTAGCCTTAGTACATGGCATTATTGGTGAACATGGCGGTAAAATTCAACTGATGGATAAAGCCGATTATGACCAAGGTCGTGGGGTGATTGTGCAAGTGACATTACCTGCATGGATTAATAATGATTTAGCTAACGACGAGGAAAATGCTGCGTGAAAAACATTTTAATTGTCGAAGATGAAAACCTGATTCGCAGTAGTTTAAAACGACTACTTGAACGTCATCAATATAAAGTCAGCGAAGCCAGCTCAGTACATGAAGCCACGGCGGGCTTTCGCTTGGATGAATTTGATTTGATCATCACGGATGTACGTTTACCTGGCGAACTCGGTACCAGTTTAATCGAACTAGCCAAACCTACGCCTGTATTAATTATGACTAGCTTTGGCACCATGAAATCGGCTGTCGACGCCATGAAACAAGGCGCGGTCGACTACATTTCCAAGCCATTTGACCATGACGAAATGCTGCTTAGCATCGCCAGAATCTTGCGCGAACAACAACTCACTAAAGAAAATGAAGTCTTAAAAACTCAGCAAAAAACCACCAACACTACCGGAATTATTGGTAGCTGCCCTGCTATGCAGGAAATGTACAAGCGCATTACCCGAGTTGCCCCCATGTCTTCAACCGTATTGATACGAGGTGAATCGGGCACCGGTAAAGAGTTGGTTGCACGAGCATTGCATGAAGAAAGCCCGCGTCGCGAACGCGCGTTAATTTCCGTTAACTGTGCAGCCATCCCTGAATCACTGATTGAAGCCGAATTATTTGGTTATGAAAAAGGTGCTTTCACAGGCGCAAATACTCAGCGTAAAGGGTTGGTCGAAGCAGCAGATGGTGGCACGCTATTCCTCGATGAAATTGGTGAGTTACCGCTCGAAGCACAAGCGCGGATTTTACGGTTACTGCAAGAAAAAGAGGTACGACGTTTGGGCGCGACCCAAACGCGCTCAGTCGATGTACGTTTAGTTGCCGCCACCCATCGTAATTTGAAGCAATTGGCTGCTGAAGGTCGCTTTCGTGAAGACTTGTATTATCGCTTAAATGTCATTGAATTAAAGCTGCCGCCTTTGCGTGAGCGAGGCAATGACATTATCGAAATAGCAGAAAAGTTGCTGGAAAAAACATGTCAGCGCTTACATGTTGCCGCGCTTACCTTTGATACGGACTCCATTAACGCAATGTTGGCATATCCGTGGCCAGGGAATGTTCGGGAACTGGAAAACGCTATTGAGCGAGCTGTTATTCTGGCTGAAAATCACCAAATTACGCCTGACTTATTGGCAATTGATCTCGATATTCCTATTTTGACCAAACAAGTCGACGTCATTGAAGAAGAACCCGCTGCTGCCGCCAAAGCTCAGGAAACCGTCGAAGCGGCACCATTATCGCGTGAAAGCAACGAAGAGCCAACTACCGTTAAAGCAGCGTCAGAGATAGATTTCCAAGCCTTTGTCCTTAGCCATCAAGAACAAATGTCAGAAACGGAATTAGCAAAACGTTTAGGCATTAGTCGTAAATCGCTGTGGGAGCGCCGACAGAAGCTGGGCATACCCCGTCGTCGCGCTGCGAATTAACCCCGCTGAGGCGGACTCACCCGCCTCTTACGACTTACTGCACCAAATAAGCTTTCTACAATAAGACCGTCTATCACCCTAAAAGCCCTCCGCTGATAATGTTACCTAGTTCTCACATTTGTTACCTAAGTACACAGAAGTGTTACTTAGACAATGTCTAGATGTTACTGTTACCTCATTTTTTAACTACCACCGCATTTAAGTACAAAAGATAACTAGCTGTTTTGTATAGATAAAAAATAATTCATACAAGTTGGCATGCTATCTGCATTATAGATATTGCGGAGCTAATAAAAACAATAAGCACGCAGACAACAAAAACAGCAGATTATAATAAAAACAAGTGAAGTCGCTTGTGCAATGTCAGGAAGGCAGCATCGGACAAGCATCTTAAGAGGAAGTGGCAAATAACAACAATAACGTTAGCCACCTAAAGTAGTAAAACTGACGAATAACAATAACAAGCGTCAGGCGAAACGACAACAAGAAGAACGCAGCAACAATAACAATAAGAAACTAAGTCAGTGCAACGCGGGAGCTTCGGCTCCCGCGCTCCTTAAAACGCTAATAAAATTCCCGTCTTAGCATCAAAAATTGTTATCATTAGCGATATTTAGACCACACCAGAGATGCGTTCTCCATCCATGTCAGCACCCATATACCAGCTCCAGAAATATCAAGCTTCCGACTATGGCATTCGACCTAATGATCTCAGTGAAGCTGCACTATGCACGATCATCGAATTAACCCAAGCAGGCTTTCAGGCTTATATAGTCGGTGGTGGTGTTCGCGATTTGTTATTAGGTTTACATCCTAAAGACTTTGATATCGCCACGGATGCAACACCAGACCAAATTAAACGTATTTTTGGTCGTCAGTGCCAAATTATTGGCCGCCGTTTTCAGTTGGCACACGTTTATCAAGGCCGACAGATGTTGGAAGTGGCAACGTTCCGCGCTCCGCACGAAGAACATAGTTCACAAAGCCAGACGTCGGCGCATGGCATGATTGTCCGTGACAATATTTGGGGCACGATAGACCAAGACGCATTACGCCGTGACTTTACTGTTAATGCCATGTATTACCAGCCGCAAACAGGGCAAATTCTCGATTTTGCAAATGGCATGCAGGACGTCCAAAGCAAAACCTTACGCATGATTGGTGATGCGGCTACCCGTTATCGTGAAGATCCTGTGCGTATGATTCGTGCCGCACGTTTTGCCGCCAAACTTGGCTTTGAGCTTGATGCCGCGACCGCCGCGCCCATCAGTCATTTAGCTTATTTATTAAAAGCCATTTCGCCACATCGCCTCTATGACGAAAGCCATAAGATGTTCAGCTGCGGCCATTTACGCATTTTGCTGCAACATTTACATGAGATGGGTTTATTCAGCTCTATCTTTCCCCTATTGAAAGAGGATGTCATTAACTCGCGTCTAGTGACATTGGCGGCTCAAAACACCGATGACCGCTTACAACAAGGAAAGTCTGTTAACCCCGCTTTTTTCTACGCTGTTTTATTGTGGAGCTGGCAACAACGACTAACACAAATAGAGCTGGATAAAGGCGAAGATATTTTCCCTGCGTATCAAGCGGCAGGCATTAAAGTCTTGGCTCAACAATCGCAGCATACGGCTATTCCCCGTTTTGTCGCACAAACGATTCGTGATATTTGGGATTTGCAGCCGCGTTTAGAAAAACCACGCTCCAGAGTCGTGCCTAAACTCATTATTCAGCCACGCTTTCGTGCAGGCTTTGACTTTTTATTATTGCGTGAGCTCAGTGGCGATAATCGCACTCATGGCATGGGCAATTGGTGGGAGCATTATCAAGCTGTCAATACCGACGAACAAGAAGTCTTGTTGCGTCAATTGGATAAACCTAAACCGAAAAAGAAACCCAAAAAAGCCAAAAAGCCTAGTGATGAACCTAGCGCGTCATGAGTTATCACGCCTATATCGGCCTGGGTGCCAACCTGGGCCAACCCACCGAACAGCTTATCTGGGCGGTGCAACAGCTACAACAGCTGCCACAAAGTCAGTTGTTGGCGATTTCACGCCTGTATAGCAGCAAACCGACACCCGGCTCACCCGAGAATCAACCCGATTACACCAATGCCGCTGTGCTGCTCGACACTACCCTCACTCCACATCAACTGTTAGTTCAGCTACAGGCACTTGAACATCAGGCTGGGCGGGTACGTATTGAACGCTGGGGCGCTCGAGTACTGGATTTAGACATCTTGCTTTACGCTCAAGACGAAATTCATACCAGTAATTTAATTATTCCTCACGCCGAATTATGCAATCGCTCCTTTGTGGTGCTGCCATTGTTAGACATCTTTTCCACCCTAACTTTGCCAAATGGTGTAAAAGTCGCTAGCCTAGCGGCCGCTAGGTTGTTTGACGATATTGAAATTACCGCAGACAACACCTGGTGGCACTCAAAAGACTAAGACGAGGTGAATGATGGCTATATCGTTAACAACGCTGCGTGATTGCAAAAAACGTGGTGAAAAATTTGCGATGATTACCTGTTACGACACTATTTTTGCGCAAACCATGAATGCCGCAAATGTCGAATGCTTATTAGTTGGTGACTCTTTGGGCATGGTCTTACAAGGCCACAACTCTACGCTGCCAGTAACTATGCAGGATATGGTCTATCACACCCAATGTGTCGCTCGCGGCAACAGCGATGCTTTTTTACTCGCTGATATGCCATTTATGTCCTACGCCACTGTTAACGATGCATTAAAGAATGCAGCGGCATTAATGCAGGTTGGCGCTCATGCAGTCAAATTAGAAGGTGGAGCCTGGTTGGCCGATACAGTGCTACAACTGGCGCGCGGCGGTATTCCTAGCTGCGTACACATGGGATTAACGCCTCAATCCGTACATGTTTTTGGCGGCTATAAAGTGCAAGGCAAAACACCTGATGCCGCGGCACAACTCATTGCTGATGCCATGATGTTAGAAAACGCTGGTGCTGCCATGTTATTACTGGAATGTGTGCCAAGCTCCGTTGCTGCTCAAGTTACGGCAAGTGTCTCTATTCCCGTGATTGGTATTGGTGCCGGTAAAGACTGTGATGGTCAGGTATTGGTTGTCCACGATATGCTGGGTTTGCATCAAGGTAAAGCCGCACGCTTTGTTAAAAACTTCCTGACAGGCCAAGACTCGATTCAAGGCGCGTTTGTCGCTTATGTCGCCGCCGTCAAAGATGGCAGCTATCCTGCTCCTGAACATGGGTTTAATTAATATGCAGACTATTAATACTATTCAAGCATTAAGAGCCGTGATTAAAGAAGCCAAACTAGCAGGTAAAACAATTGGTTTTGTTCCGACTATGGGTAATTTGCATAGTGGCCATATTCGTCTAGTAGAAGAAGCACGTAAGCAATGTGATGTCATTGTTACCAGCATTTTTGTCAATCCCACCCAATTTGGCGCTAACGAAGATTTTGGCAGTTACCCACGCACTTTAGAAGCAGATAGTGCGCTATTAGCTGACGCGCATTGCAATATCGTTTTTACGCCTACGGCACTAGAAATGTATGCCAATGGCGTTAGCCAAAGCACCGTAGTTTCTGTCGCTGGTTTAAGTGAACAACTTTGTGGTGAACATCGCGCTGGCCATTTTGCTGGCGTGGCAACGGTAGTCAGTAAGCTTTTTAATATCGTCCAACCTGATAAAGCCTTCTTTGGTGAAAAAGACTTTCAACAATTAGCCGTGATTCGTCGCTTTACGACTGAACTAGCTTTCCCCATAACCATTGTTGGTGTACCTACCGAACGCGCTGAAGATGGCCTTGCCTTAAGCTCACGCAATGGTTATTTGTCGACAGAAGAACGCGCTATAGCCCCAGCAATTTACAAAGCACTATGCCAATTACGCGATGCAATTTTGAATGGTCAGCGTGAATATACTATGCTCTGTGATGCAACTGTTTTACACTTGCAGAAGCTTGGCTTTGACCCCGACTATGTTGCCATTCAACAGGGTCAAAACTTACAGCCCGCTAGTGCCACCGATACTGATTTGGTGATATTAGTTGCTGCAAAACTGGGTAAAACTCGGCTAATTGACAATATTGCGTTTCAAATACCTAGTGCACTTTAGAGTACAACTGTACAAGAAGTGCTTTTTTTGTGGTATATAGGTTGAATGCTAACGCATATTCCGGCAAAATGGCGCGCCCATTTTGTCTTAGCAAAGTGACCGAAACGCCGCCAAGCGATACCCCCAACCGGAGGCAGCCGCCATGCAATGCACCATGCTCAAAGCCAAACTTCACCGTGCTGTTGTTACGCACGCCGAAGTTGATTATGAAGGCTCTTGCGCCATAGACGGCAATTTGCTCGATTTATCGGGCATTTTAGAGTACGAACAAATTCAAATTTATAACGTCACCAACGGTGAGCGCTTTACCACCTACGCTATTCGAGCCGAAGCGGGTTCACAAATGATTTCTGTTAACGGTGCTGCTGCCCATAAAGCGCAACCTGGCGATAAAGTCATTATTTGTGCATACGCCGATTACTCGTCCGCCGAGCTGATTAACTTCAAGCCCCGCCTAATCTATTGCAATCCTGACAATACCGTTAGCCATAGCGCTAATGCCATTCCTGTACAGGTTGCTTAACGCTTACGAACATTTCGTATTTAATAAAGCCTCGTTGAATTTCACGAGGCTTTTTTTATGCGCTTTTTTGGGGCGAATTTATTCGCATTTTTCGTTACAGGCGAAAAATTCGCACCAACAGCCAAAAATCTGTCACAAAAAATTGAGTAACGTCGTCTTATTTGCATAATCCTACTAGAGACTATGTTGATGAAGACTACCTCCTCCGCTCCCGTTGTTGTTATTTTGGGTGCCAGTTACGCGGGTTTAATGGCCTGCGCCCGCCTGTTACATAGCCAACGTGCGCTACGCATTATTGTTGTCGATGGCAAATCTCATTTTGAACAGAAAATCCGCCTGCACGAAAGCCTGACTGGGCAACGCACCGCTTCGTTAGCACTTGCCCCTTTATTACGTCGGCGTGGTGTCGAATTTATTCAAGCGGAGGTCATGGCCGTGGAATTGGCCAGCCAGCATATTCAACTCAAAGATCAACCAGCCTTAAGCTACGACTATCTAGTGTATGCACTCGGCAGCGTGCCACACCAACAGCTTTCGGGCAGCAAGCAATATGCCATTAGTTTGCATAACTACAAGCAAGTCAGCCGACTAACACCTCAAATTAAAGCGTTGGCGCAACAAAGCGGCCATATTGTCGTACTAGGTGGTGGACTGACCTCACTAGAAACAATAACTGAACTAGCGGCCTCCTTCCCTCAGCTAAAACTGACATTGGTTTGTCGTCAGCCCACATTTGCCAACAACACTATGGCCATACAACAGCATTTGGATAAGACCTTGAATAACTACGGTATTCATCGTCAGTACGGCCAAATTCAGGCTATTCAAGCCAAGGCAGTGTTACTGCATACTGGCGCAAAGATAGATTTTAATTTATGTATAGACTGCACTGGTATGAAAGCCAGCCCAGTGGCCCTTACCAGCCAATTGGCGACCGATGAACTGGGGCGTTTACTAGTAGACGGCTATTTACGGCTACCCAATCACAATAATGTCTTCGTCGCTGGTGATGCCGCTAGTACCAACATTCACGGTGAAATATTAAGAATGTCGTGTGCCACCGCCATGCCCATGGGCGCGCATGTAGGCGCCAACGTTGCAGCCCTGATTAACGGCCAGGCATTACGCGAATTCGATTTTGGCTATTTTGCCCGTTTTACCAGCCTTGGCCGTCATAATGCGGTGACTCAGTTTGTTGATCGTAGTGACAGGCCATTAACTCAAAGCGCTACCGGCTATTGGGCAACACATTACAAAGAATGGATTTGCAAAATGACTATCGCCATCATGAAATGGGAATTGTTGACCGGACTGAAACTGTACTACTGGCCGAGCAGCCAACGTACTAGCGAACAGGAGCAACTGGAGTGACCCCCGACAAGAATAGCTTATTTACTAGCCAGCAACCGCGTTTAAGGGCATTAGCCTACCGACTGCTGGGTTCGCGTCATGACGCCGAAGATGTGCTACAGGAAGCTTGGCTGCGCTGGCACAAAGTTGATCACACTATTGCCTGTGATCAGGCTTATTTGCGCCAAATTGTCATTAATTTAAGTATGGATACCCTGCGCCAGCGGCAAAAGCTGCATTACACTGGACCGTGGTTGCCGGAACCAGATTTTGACGATCAGTACAGTAATCTTATTGCTGATAGCGAGTTTGCTGACAACAACCCTGAGCAGCAGGAACATCAACACCAGCAAGTATCGCTGGCGTTTTTGCATATGCTGGAACAGTTGAACCCAGTCGAACGTGCAGTGTTTGTATTGCGTGAAGCCTTTGATGACGACTTTGCTGACATTGGCGCTTTTTTGGAGAAAAGCAGCGATAACTGCCGGCAAATTTACAGTCGCTCACGGCGCAAGCTGCAACAGTCGCCCGCTAGTCAGGAAAGTAATAGCGAACGACATCAGCAATTATTAATGACGTTTTTATGGGCGTGCCAGCAAGGTGATGTGCAGATGTTGCAACAACAACTGGCGGCAGATGCGGTGCTTTATTCCGATGGCGGCGGCAAGGTTAAGGCAGCGTTACGACCCATTTATGGCGCCAGCAAAACCATACGTCTGATGCTGGCGTTGGCGCGTAAGCAACCAGAGGGATTGGAGTGGCAGATTCAAACACTCAATGGGCGTATGGCGGTAGTGGCGTCACTGGCTGGTAAAATACAGTCGGTGTTAAGTTTGTGCGTTAGTGAACGTGGTATTGAGGAAGTTTATTTACTGTTGAATCCGGAGAAATTGGGAGTTGCAACATAAGACGCATTGGAATGCACCCGTGCATGCTTTGACAGGCAACAGGCTAATGATAGTCTAATGCTCATTCTTCAGAAGTTATGTTATAAAACACATTTTGTGAAAAGATATAGAAGACACCAATGCCAAGTACTACCATCGAAATTCGTCGTAACTATACGCCAGAACAAGAAATACAAATTATTGAAGCAGTTCAAAGTGCCTTGGTTGAGGGCTTTAAAATCCCTCCCGAAGATCGTTGCGTCAGGCTGGTTGTGCATGAACCTCATCGGTTCATCGCGCTTTCTCGCCTTAGTCAACCCGATCGCTACACCGTTATCTCTGTCAACGCTTTCCTGGGTCGTTCACTAGAAGCAAAGCGAAATCTCTATCAAGCCATTGTTAATCGCCTTGCACCGCTGGGCATTCCGCCCGATCACACCAAGATCATGCTCATTGAGATACCGCGCGAGAACTGGGGTTTGGCGGGAGGTAAACCAGCTTCGGAAATTGAGCTGAACTTTAAAATTGAGGTTTAAGTATCGTGGTCTGCATAAAATGTAGGATAAACCGATATTAAAAACTTGTGTCGATGCTCTACCTATCATCCTAATATTATTTAGATTTATGAGGCATGCTGCGCTCACTCCCTTAACCATTGTACAATCCCAGCTTTATCAAGGAGCCTTCCCCATGCGCCAACTTGCCTTATCGGCCCTCCTGCTCGCCCTTGCAGGTTGTTCGTCCACACCCGTCATCATTAATACCTTTGAGGGAGCACCTCAAGCGACCGCAATAATAAAACCGGTTGCCTTCATCATTATCTACAAGATTGACGACAAAAACTATTACATCAGCCCAAGCGGCGGCTTTACCAAAGAATTTGAATTGGGATTTTTGCCCGGTGAACATACCTTCCAACTCGGCTATGCTGATGGCACTAGCACATCACGTAAAACGTCAGAATTGCAGGTGAAGGTTGATGCAGGACATCGCTATATCATCCGACCAGCATTTGACAAAAATGCTTGGTTTCCAGTCCTTGTTGATGTGACTACCAGACCAGAGTGCTGGACTAATCATGTCGGAACCGGACTCGGACCAAAAAACTGCGGCGTATTGTAATAGCTGCCCAATACTATTTTGGACACGCATAAACAAAAAATCCAAAATAAGCTGGCTCTTTAGATGTGCCAGCTTATTTTTGTTTGAATGGCCCTTTAGCCGCAATCAGGGTATCGGCTCGACTTTATAAGCTGACCAGCTTGCGTCGAACGGGCAAATCCACCCTATCTCAATACAGCCCCGTCATCGCACGGATAATATGATAATGATCTTCAAACAATAGCTCTGACTGTAACTCCGACAATGGCAGCCAAAATGCACTTTTGGCATCATCGCCACCTTTGACTTTTGGCAGACTGCTATCAGGTTTTAAATCAAACATAAAAGCATGAGTAATGGTACGACCACGCGCTGAACGGTACGGATCATCAAATACCCGCTGTCCTTTTAACGAGCCATGCAACACTGGCTCAGGGACTTTTAACCGTGTTTCTTCACGCAATTCGCGAATACAGGCATTAATCAAAGTTTCACCTTGGTCAACAAAACCACCCGGTAAGGCAAACAAGCCTTTTCCCGGCCGAGCCTTACGCTCAACCAATAAAATATGTCCTGACTGCACGACCACCGCATCAACGGTAACAAACGTTGGCGTATACGGCGCAGCATTCCACGCTTGTTTATATTGCTGAATAAACCGCGCTTCTTCACCCAGCGAATGATAAACATCTTGCGATTGGAAGCTTTGTAAAAAGTTCACCGTACCTTGAGGTAAAACATCTAATGCCGGCATTTTTCCTAACAAATAACCTTCGCGTAGCGGTGTCGCCGATAACGCGTGGTGATTTTCTACATCAACACTGGCCCATTGCGGAAACAGACGTAAATAATATGAGCTTTGATCTTTCTGATGACCAATTAAACCAATGCGCGGATTCGTCGTATTGCTGTGTTTGGCAACCACTTCCTGTACTGCTTCTTGGACATTCGTGACCCACACCGCGTCGTTGTACAAACAATCATGTAACGGCTGACAATGGACACGCGTGGCTTCTTCAGGTTTTAAACTGCCCAAAATCATTTCTGTACGTTCGGAAATAGTAAAAGGATTACGGGTATTACGCGCCTGTTTGGCCGATCCAATAAGCACAATCACTTGCGCGCTTTGCGCTAAAGCCTGTTGTAAAACACGGGCATGACCAATATGAAACGGCTGAAAACGACCAATAAAAACGAGAAAGTCGAACATGGCAGCAAGCTCCTTGCTGTGAATTTAGAAAAATAGCGTCTATCACTATTATTTTATGGCTTATAGCCACCAAACAATCATACAAAGAAAAACAGAAAACTGATAGAAAAAACCACACAGCATGACATTAAGGCTTCGACTTCGCTCAGCCACCACGACTTACTCAATCTAGCACGTAATGCTCACTGAGCAGAGTCGAAGGGCAACCAATTGTTAGCAGCCCCACTAAATACCAAACACTTTCAATACCGCATCCCAAACGCCACCCAATACTCTAGTCAAGACATCTTTATTCTGACGTTTATCAGGCGTTTGCTCGTATAAATAGATACCTGACTTACCGCTAAACTGGTCGTTAAAGAGCGTATCTTTTTCCATGTAATAGGAAATAAAGGTCTCACAACGATAATTGGCGTAAGACATCCCAGCACTAAAACCGAGCGTAGCTGACTGTTGAATCAATCGCGGCTCACCAACGGGTTCGAGAATCACTCCACAATTACCTTTGATGATTAGCTGACATGCACCATGAAACACCAAATAACGAAACTGAAACGTTAGCCAGCTATGCAAATAATGCAGTCGCCAATGACGTGTAATACGTACAGGCTCCTGTTGATGCTTAATCACTCCAACTAAACAATGGGGTTTACACACTAACGTCGCACCCGCAGGCAGATCCAAAATCACCACTTCAGAATGCACTTGGCGCGTCGAGGCCACTTGCACCCATTCTGGTTGTTGACTACGGCTACGCACACAAACCAAGGTTACTAAACCAGCGGCCAAACTGGAAAAAGGAATACGTTCATTCAAAAACCAGCGTGTCGTTTTTTCGGATTGCCGACTGTAACTTTGCAAATAATCAGGATGAATCAATAACTCTTGATCAGGCAATAACGTCACTGTCACCGCGTGTGATGACACATGGCCTTGTAGCTCATTGCTCGAAACAGGACTTTCAATAGGACGGGCACCACTAGCATCTGGCAAAATGACCACTGACGGCAATTTAGTCACTAGCGGCGCTAGGCCGAAAAACATCAACATTTTGAAAATGATAGGAGTCAGCATAACGCCCAACAGAATGATTAATGCTGTAGGCAATATTGAAAATAAGGACAGACGCAAACGCTGAACAATGCTGGTACTCAGCACACTGTCTTTTTGATTGATTGATTGATTCAGTTGTTGCAACGCCACTTCTGACTGCTGTATTTCTTGTAATATCTGGCGACTCTTTATTACTTCGGGTGATTGGCTCAATTTCGTTTGCCATAACACTTGAGCTTGTTGCGCGAGATTCGCTTGTACCGTTAGCACACTAATTTTGGCATCGTATCCCGCGATTTCAATTGCGACATCAGAAGTAGGATTTTTTCGCGCCCACCAATGATCATCCCAAAGTCGCTGACGTTGTTGACGTAATTGTTTAAGTTGCAACTGTAAGTTACTGAGTTGTTTTGATTTTTCTTCAAGCTGTTGCGTAAGACTTAACGTCAATTGCGATAATTGAGCTTGAGCAGTACGCAGTTCTTGATAACGTTTCTGTAATAACTGTTGGGTAGTCTGCAAATGATGCTTTTCTTGCTCCGCTTGCTTGACCACTTGCCACTCACTGCGCAACCACGAGCCTGCCAGCAAGATCAGCATAATCACCACTAACCAACGTATTTTTTCAATCAGAAAATGCGCAGTACCCAGTAGTAATTTTCCCATGTAGGCATTTTCCGATGGCGAGCAATAGACAAAAATTTGCGGGTCAGCTCAATTTAAAAACGTCATTCCCTGCTTGATTGGGAATTGATCTTACCAAGGCTGTTTCTGATAAAAAGTGACATAACAGTCACCTTCTAGACAAATCATCGGGTCATTATTTTTTGGATGATTACGCAACTCCAAGCGATAACGATTCGTTTGCCCTGAATCGGAGATGGCGGTAATGCTATCGCGTGTTGCCGTCCATTGTCCTGCATCACCACTTTGTGAGTTAGTACCGCCCCACATACCGCCACCGTAAGCATCCATACTGCGTTCACTTTGGTAGCTATAGCGCCCATTGGCCTCTAAGACAAAACAAGTACTCGAATAACTGCCACCACCGGTATTCGCGGAAAAGCTTTTTACCAAACACCATTTGCCTGCCAACAGCGCTGGATTCAAAGCATTAGCCGTTGCTTGCTTCGCTATTGCGTTAGTCTTCCCTTTCGTGCTTCTAGCCGTAGCGCGATGTAATGTTAGTGGGGCGACTAAATCCCCACCCTGCACCAGCAAATTGCCGCCTTGTAATTTGAAGGAATAAGCCATCAAACCATTATCACTTTGAATCATCAACAGCGAGCCTTGGGTCGCATATTGAATGTTATTGCCATCCAAAATGCCTGAGCTATCAGCATTTAATTGCAAATTCAAAGACTGACCATTTAACTCGCCCAGCCATTGGCCTACCAAGTTATCCGCCAATAACGGGGCCGAAGCAAACAACATCAACGCAACAGTCAAATAACGCATGATGATTCTCCTTCATCACGGCAATTTAGTGTTCGTTTACAGAGGAATCTTCCCCGTCAACATATCTTTATACATCACCCAATCGCCCATAAAGCTATAGAGCGGATACTGAAAAGTCGCCGGTTTGTTATGCTCAAAAAAGAAATGGCCGACCCATGCACAACCATAACCAGCAACAATACCTGCCGCTAAATATCGCTTTTTACGCGTCACAACTGCCGCACCCAAGCCTAGAAGACCCAACGTGCTACCAGCGAAATGTAAACGTCTACAGGTTTGGTTTTGGTGCTGACTTAAGTAAAACGGATAAAACTCGTCAAAGTTGCTAAACGTCATGGGGGTATCGTTGGATGCGTCGGTGGTTGTCATCTCGGACATCAACGACACGCTAGCTTGTGCAGTCATGGGTTTCTCCTAGTTTTAGAGTAGATAAGTGTATTTTATCCGCCCTATTTTTGTTTTCTGGTCACGATTCCGTTAGCATAGCAGCAATTTTTATTATCGCTATATTTGGGTCATTATGCGCTATCTCGCGTTACTTAGCTGTTTGTTATTCTTGTCGGCGTGCGGCCAAAAAGGCAGCCTTTATTTGCCAGCAAAAACGCCTCCAGCACCCGTTAGCACGCCGTCTAATCCTTAATCTTTGAGTGGCTACCATGACTTTTTTTACTTACCAGAATGGCTCGTTACATGCTGAGCACAGCGCACTCAACGAAGTAGCCCGCCGATTTGGTACACCATTGTATGTTTATTCACGCGCGGCATTGGAAAACCATTATCGCGCCTTTGATGACGCATTTGCCGCAGTGCCTCATCAAGTGTGTTATGCCGTTAAAGCTAACTCCAATTTGGCTGTCTTGAATGTTTTGGCACGTTTAGGTTCAGGCTTTGATATTGTGTCGGGCGGTGAATTGGCACGCGTTTTAGCCGCAGGTGGTGATGCCAGCAAAGTCGTCTTTTCGGGTTTGGGCAAACAAGCCGAAGAAATTAAAGCCGCACTTGCAGCAGGTATTGCCTGTTTTAACGTTGAGTCCTATGCCGAACTGGCACGTATAAACGAAGTGGCACTGGCTGTTGGCAAAAAAGCTCGCGTCTCTTTGCGCGTTAATCCGGATGTTGACGCTCAAACTCACCCCTATATTTCTACAGGCTTGAAAGAAAACAAATTTGGTATCGCTATTGATGAAGCCATTGCTGTTTATCAATATGCCGCGCAATTACACGGTTTAGAGATTATTGGTATTGATTGCCATATTGGCTCACAACTCACCACCACTACCCCTTTTGCCGATGCTCTAGATCGTGTTTTAGCGATGATTGATACCTTAGCGACCTTAGGTATTAATATTGAGCATTTAGATATTGGAGGTGGTTTAGGGGTGCGGTACCGTGACGAAACGCCACCGACACCCGCCGACTACGCTAACGCTTTATTACCTAAACTCCAAGGCCGCAAACTAAAAGTGTATTTGGAACCCGGTCGTGCCATTGCTGCAAATGCGGGCGTATTGCTAACGACCGTTGAATTTCTAAAACCAACGCCACATAAAAACTTCGCCATTATTGATGCGGCCATGAATGATTTGATTCGTCCCTCACTTTACAGCGCATGGATGGACATTATTCCAGTATCGCCACGTACGACTGAAACCAAGGTCTACGATGTTGTTGGCGCAGTCTGTGAAACCGGTGATTTTTTAGGTAAAGAACGTGAACTAGCTATTGAAGCGGGTGACTTATTAGCAGTCTGCGGTGCAGGCGCTTACGGCTTTGTTATGAGCTCCAACTACAATACCCGAGGCCGTGCCGCTGAAATTATGGTTGATGGTGAACAATCGTTCGTCATTCGCCGTCGTGAGACCATTGCTGACTTATTAGCACTTGAATCTGTGTTGCCTTAACGCCACTATAGGCTCAAGTATTTATTAATGAGAGAGAGCCGTTATGCGTCTGGAATTTACCAAGATGCATGGCCTCGGCAATGATTTCGTGGTGATAGATTGCATCACCCAGCGAGCGCGTTTAGAAACGTATCAAATCAAACAAATTGCCGACCGCCATTTTGGGGTAGGTTTCGACCAGCTATTGCTAGTTGAACCGCCCTCGCGTCCCGATGTTGACTTCTGCTACCGCATTTTTAATGCTGATGGCTCGGAAGTGTCGCAATGTGGCAATGGCGCACGTTGTTTTGCCCGTTTTGTCCGTGACCGTAAACTGACCAGAAAAAATAAGCTTGTGGTTGAAACCGCAAGCGGCATTATTGAATTAAATATTGCGGCCAATGGCTGGGTACGCGTCAATATGGGTGTGCCACGTTTGGAGCCAGTGGAGATTCCTTTTTTTGCTAATGAGCGTGAACTGACCTATCAGGTTGATGTCAATAATCAACTAGTCGAACTCAGTGCCGTCAGTATGGGCAACCCACACGCTGTTTT
>CANBZV010000020.1 GCA_947373945.1 Moraxellaceae bacterium | reverse complement strand
CGTCAGACAGTTTCCCGCTGCCGATCGCCACACATTAAGACAATATTTACGTGCGGCACAGCACGAGCAAACCACTTTGCCCGATGAAACGAAAGCCAAACAAAAACTGTTTACTTACTTAAGAGAAACAGCGTTATTGTCGCAATAACGAATCATCATAATCTTGAATATATAAAATGAACATTCGCTCTTTTTTGCTCAATGGGACTGAAGACCTTAAAACGCGTGATTTTATTATTGCGCTTCTTTTAGGCATTGTTGTTCCTAACCTAGCGATACTTGTCGCCACACTTTATACAGGCGCGACACGGCCAATTATTAATTGTGACTACTTTTTGCCTGTGATTTTATTCTCGCTTGGCTATCGGATTTTTGGCTTATTAACCCTATTTGCTTTATTTTCGATTGACTGTATTTTAATTACCTTACAGTTTTTTCCATTTATTCGACTTACTGACCTCATTTATTTAAGTAATTTTCTAGTTATTGGTTTATCTTTTTATAAAATAATTACAACGATAGTTTTTGTTATTATTGTTAGTAAATGCCTTTTACTTTATCAATATAGCCATAAACTACTGCTTAAACCATTACTTCTAGTAATGACGTTACTAACAATGTTAGCTATATCGCCTATCTTGCCCCCCTCTTTACCACTAGTAAAAAGCCAAGCACTTTATTTTTTCCAGCACAAAGATGCAGCATTTTTAACTCTCGCTGACGACGGTAAACTTCTTGTACCCATTAAAAACAGCAGTGCATCACAACCCTGGTTTGATGCCCTACACACCAAACAACCACTATCCAATAAAGTATTACTTATTGTTGCCGAATCGTGGGGTCAGGCTGCCTCTGCTCAGGTGCAAAACACAGTATTAGCCCAATTAAAATCAAATCCAGCACGATATGAATATATTAAAGAAGGGCACTTTTTCTTTGCCGGTGCAACGGTGGCAGGAGAATTGCGAGAACTGTGTCAACTAACACCACGTAGCTTTAATTTACGCGAAGCTAATGCCGAATTAGCAGCCTGCTTGCCTTATCGGTTAAAAAAACAAGGCTACACTACCTATGCTCTTCATGGAACTAACGGTGATTTATATGACCGTCACGTTTGGTATAAAAGAGCAGGTTTTGAGCACATTACGTTCTTTGGTGATAAGCCTTGGCCGAAGCGTTGCTTTTCTTTTAGCGGTATATGTGACATTGATTTAATGCCAGAATTAACTAGCGCCTTTGCCAAACCAGAAAAAACTTTTTTTTATTGGATGACGCTAAACTCGCATATAGATTATGAAGCCAAAGATATTTTACATGACCGATTAGATTGTGCAGCATTTGGCATTAATCCAGACACCGAGGGTTGTCGTAACCTTAAACTGCACACTCAGTTTTTTGATAGCTTATCGGAAACTTTAAATAAGCCAGAAATGAAAGGTGTTGAAGTTATTATCGTCGGGGATCATCCCCCTCCTGTGGTTAATCTATCTGCCAATATAATGACATTTAACAACAGCGATGTATCTTGGATTCATCTAAAAGTAAAATAGATGTGAAATTAACATGAATGCGAAAACTAACCGTAATGACCTGTGTCCATGTGGTAGTGGTAAAAAATACAAACAGTGCTGTCAAGCCAGAGAGCAACAGACGTCGAATACACAATTACTGAATAGTGTACCGGAACTATTTAAGCAGGCGCTCAAACTTTTAGATGCAGGAAAATTAGACAAAGCGGAAGAAATATATCAGCGGATTCTCACTATTTCACCTAAACATACTGAAACATTATATCAGCTCGGCAAGTTGGTACTTAAATCTGGTCGCGCCGAACTCGCTATCAATTTACTACGTAAAGCCATACAACTTGAACCATCAAGTCTGCACTATAGTAGTTTGGCTTATGCACTGACACTTAATGCTCAACATGAAGAAGCAATAGTCTATTATCATAAAGCCATCGCGCTTAACCCTGGCGACTCTACCATTTACAATAACCTCGGACTACAGCTATCTACTATTCATCGATATGGCGAAGCGATTTTTTTTCTCCAGAAATCTATTGCGTTAAACCCCAGACAAGACGCAGCATTAGGCAACTTAGCTATCTGCTTGATGCGGCAAGGCCACTATAACGAAGCCATCAATTATTTCCTTAAAGCAATTAAAATCAACCCTGCGATTGCTTTATATTATCACAACCTATTGTTTTGTTTATGTTTTGATCGTGAAGCTTTCGCCAATCACTATATTAAAGAAGCTCGACGTTTGGATGTATTACTTAACAGTCGCGCTAGTCCTTACAGGCAATGGACTAACGCTACTCACGCATTTGGCCAACCGCTGCGCGTCGGCTTAGTAACAGGCGATTTACGTAATCACCCAGTAGGTTTTTTTTTAGAAAGTATTGCCGCACATTTAGATCCATCCAAGATTCAGTTTGTTGCATACTCTACCCAGTCTTATGAAGACTCTTTAACTGCACGTATTAAACCTCATTTTTTTCAATGGACCCCAATTGCCAACTTCTCAGATCAACAAGCCGCACAAAAAATACATGATGATGGCATACACATTCTTATTGATCTAGCAGGGCATACTGCTGACAATAAGCTTTCAGTATTTGCGTGGAGGCCAGCCCCCGTACAAGTCAGTTGGCTAGGATATTTCGCTTCAACAGGCCTTAGCTGCATGGATTATTTTATCGCTGATCCCATGTCCGTGCCGCAAGCCAATATGTCTCATTTTACTGAAACGGTACGCTATCTTCCTCATACTCGCCTTTGTTTTACACCACCCGCCAATGATATTAACCAAGACGTCAGCCCACTTCCGGCGATAAAAAACGGCTTTGTCACCTTTGGCTGCTTTCAAAGCTCAAGTAAAATCAATCATAAAATGATTACGCTTTGGGCGGCAATTCTTAAAGAATGTCCCACCAGCCATCTTCTTTTTAAAAACCACTCACTTAAAGACAGTTTTTCCAAACAAGAACTTATCAATAAACTTGCAGCTGCTGATATACCGATAGAGCGTATTACCCTAGAAGAAGGTTCGTCGCGAGATCAATACTTAGCGGCTTATGACCGTGTCGATTTCATGCTTGATACCTTTCCTTTTCCAGGCGGCACGACAACATGCGAAGCATTATGGATGGGCGTTCCTACACTAACTTTATCTGGGATGACCCTATTAGAAAGACAAGGCATGAGCATGCTTCATTGTGTAGGGCTAGATGAATGGATAGCCATAGATGAAACTGACTACATTAATAAAGCCGTCTATTTTGCCAAACATAAAGAGACTCTTAGTCAATTACGTATCACACTTAGACAGACTATGTTGGTATCACCCTTAGTTGACGCCGTTCATTTTTCTAAAGACTTTGAAAACTTGTTATTTTCCCTTTGGCGTGAAACACATGATAATCCATTATAAATATCTCCATGCCTACTCCTGTTTTTTACTCGCAACAAGAACACACCAGTGACACATTATTACCAAAACTGACAAATATTGTCACACAAACCAATAAGCGACATTATTTACCAATTAAAAATCGAACAAAATCAATATGATACAAAATAAAAAAGTTGGCACGCTGTCTGCATACTTAAATAGTAGTGCCGAGTGACATCGGTCAAAGACAAAAACCCATAAAAAATCGCCTATCCTTTGGAGCGTCACCATGAAAACTATGCAAAAGGGTTTCACCCTGATCGAATTAATGATTGTTGTTGCAATTATCGGTATTTTGGCTGCTGTTGCTATCCCTGCTTACCAAGATTACATCGCTCGTTCGCAAATGGCAGAAGCCATGAACTTGGCTGATGGCTTGAAAACTGCTGTTACTGAAGTATTTAGCCAAAACGCAACTTGCCCAGACAATAGCGCTGCCGTAGCTAGCGGTATTGCTATCGCAAGTGACATTAAAGGCTCTTACGTTCTGAGCGTTACAACTGGCGGCGCAGCTGTTCCAGCTGGTGGTTGCACAATTTCTGCTTTGATGCGTCCAAGTGGCGTTTCTACAGGTATCCAAAACAAAACTTTGGTTCTCACTATGGGTGGTGCTGACCTAGGTTCTACTACTTGGACCTGTACTTCTGGTGATATTCCGCAAAAATACTTGCCAAAAGCTTGTACTGGTACCTAATTACCTGTTTAGCAAAAAAACCCAGCGTAATGCTGGGTTTTTTATCCACAAAGTAAATGTGGGGGTATAAAATCATGAACAAAAATACTGGCTTTACATTAATCGAACTAATGATTGTGGTTGCAATTATTGGTATTTTAGCTGCTGTCGCCATCCCTGCTTATCAAGATTATATTGCACGATCACAAGTTTCGGAAGGCATTAGCCTTGCAGCTGGCTTTAAAGGGCCTATTGCAGATTTCTATGGTCAAAGCGGCTCTTGCCCAACATTTAGTGATTTAGGCATTACCAGTGCTTCGGGTAGTTATGTAAGCGCAATGGCAAGTGGAGCGGACTCGTCCGGAACTGGCCTTTGTTTTATTAGTGCAACTTTCAAGTCATCTGGTGTTTCGGTTGGCATCCAAAGTAAGGAGCTTAAACTGATATTACTAGGCTCTACTTCAACCGGTGGCAGCGCAGGCGCCTCCAACTGGCTTTGTACTTCTGCCGACATCGCACAAAAGTACCTGCCAAAAATGTGCACTGGGATTTAAGCCAACGGCGGCATGAACTCAGCAAGCTTGTCAGATGTTTTGCGTAGATTAATACTCAGCAAGGAAGCTATCCCTTTTAATATTTTGATGCCAATTTCTGGATGCAATTTTAAAATCATTTCAAAACCTTTACGGGTTAAAACAATGAGTCCAGATGTTGTACAAGCACGCACTGAAGCAGAGCGAGTCAATTTATCGATCAATGCCATTTCGCCAATAGAGCTACCTTTGGCCAATGTGGTGATTACAACCGGTTGCGCGTGTTGATTAAGTTTAATAACATCCAAAGCGCCATGCATGACAAAACAAACGTAGTCACCTTTTTCGCCTTCTTTAAAGACGAACTCCCCCGACTCTACTTTATTAAAAAACATATACTTTTCGATAGTTTGCAATTCTGGCAACACAAGATTAGAAAATATGGGCACTTGTCCTAAATAGTCTGCTAGGCTTTCGCTCATTACATCTCTCTCCATTAATCGTATTTGGCAACAACCCGCCTAAACAGGCTTTACTCAACCCAATACGCTATTTAAAACTTATAATTAAAATAACAATAGCAGCCTGTCCATATTACGACAGTCATCGTTTTTAGCATAGTCGCCGACTGACCAAAAGCGGCATTTGTTGACGAATTTTGTCTTGCACGCTCAAATCATATTCAGCAATGACTACACCAGCACCTTCTTGATCCTGCACAGCCAGTACTCGTCCCCAAGCATCAATGATTTGACTGTGTCCCCAAGTCCGTCTTGTTGCACTATGCTGACCACTTTGTCCGGCACCGATAACACAACACTGAGTTTCAATAGCCCGGGCTTGTAATAACACCTGCCAATGCGCTTGGCCAGTAAGTTCAGTAAACGCCGCAGGTACGACAATAATATCCGCACCTCTATCACGCAAGGCTTGGTATAGGTGCGGAAAACGGAGATCGTAACAAATACTTAAACCGATTGTCGCAAAGGGTGTTTTAACCACCACAATCGAATCACCCGGCTCAAAAGTTGCTGACTCTTGATATGATGATTGCTTATCTGCAATGCTGACATCGAACAAATGTATTTTGTCATAACGCCCTACTAGTAAACCAGCATCACTATAAACAAAACAACTCGCACGAACTCGCTGCTGGGTCACAACTTCGCCATTAGGTCGTTCAGCACAGGGCACACTCCCGGCTACTAGCCATAGCTTATGTTGCTTTGCCTGCTCGGCCAACCATGTCTGGATACGAGGTAGCTGCTGCGCAGTTTGTAACTGTGCACCTGCTGCAAACATGGCGAAATTCTCAGGCAATACGGCCAATTGAACGCCTCGCTGACTGGCCTGTGCAAGTAATTGGGCTGCTGAACGCAGGTTATCATCCAAATTATCTCGACTTTGCATTTGCAGAGCCGCCACCGTTACTTTCATGGTTTTTTCGTTTTAGATTTAGTGGATTTAAGCCATTGTCGCCAAGGCAAAATAGGTGTTTTCAAACGTTCAACTGTTGGACTTTGCCATTTGCCTTTTACCTGGTAATGCATCGTGGTCATTTTAGTCAACGGTGTATCCAGCATAGCTTCCGCCGCCACTAGTGCTCCTCCAACCAACGGTCCCGCCACAAGAGCAGCGGCATACGGAACCGCACTACTAATAGGTACTGAGATATCCAAATACTGTTCTAAATCAGTTGTAATCAAATTAACAGTACCTTGGCCTTGAGCTGTTAATGACGGACTGTTAAAGATCAACTGGTTACGCATAACACCGTTGTTGATGATGGCATCAAAACGAATATTGTCATAAGCCAGACCTTTTTGCGTAATATCTGAAAAATCAAACTTCAGCCGCCGTTTAAAGTTATCACTGTCTAGTACACCTAACAATCGCGAGACGCTAACTGCACGATTTAGATTGAGCACTCGTCCTTTTTTTAGGTCTAATGAGACATCCCCATTCAACGTTGTCAAACCCAGCATAGTTGGGTTTCCTTGCCATTGCAAAGACAGCTGTACGCTACTGTCTTGGCTGTTCAATACGGGCGTTGAGTCAAATACTGCAAATACATTAGCAACATTAGGCATATTAATTTGCCCTGTATAGCTGGTATTTTCGCTACCACGCCACTGCCAGTCCAGGACGCCATCAACAGAGAACAATGGACTTTTTACCTTAATTTGATTTAAACGAATACCTTTTGGTGTAGGTGTTAATTGCGTATCAACGGCACTATGGGCAAATTTCGGCCATGCTTTGAGACTTAAATCGGCAATATGAATATTGGTTTTTGGAATAACCCAGTCTGCTGGATGAGCCTGTTCACCGCCAGTATTCGCTTTTTCAAACGGCAAATTAAGTGTTTGTATATTTACCGTCATTGCTTGTTGTGGATTATGGGGGAATAATGCCTCACCGCTCAAATCATTACTAATGACTTGTAAACGCCAAGCTTGATTTTCTTCTTGCTCCAGCCCAAGTCGTGTATCACGCAACAAATATCCCGCAAACGACAATTTATCCACATCAACACTAAAACTTTCTAATTCGGGTAAGGCTGCATCAACATTTTTAGACAAGGCATTGTTTGCTTGTGGTCGAATCCAAGGCAACCAGTCATCCACATTCAATGTTGATAAATGACCTGCTACCCACAACCCTTGTTTAGGTAAGTTACCGATTTTGTCTTCACCAATTTGCACCAACGCACGCGTTATTTTGCCTTCTTTGATGGCAAAAATACTTTGTAGTTGCTGGCCTAGCATCAAATACGCATTTTGCTCTTGATGACTATCTAACTGCATTTCATAACGTAGGGGCAAAGGTTCTAGTTTTTTTCCAATGGGTTTAGGCAAGTCTATCATCCAGCCAGCTAAATCCGAACTAATGGCAAGGTGAACGGGTTCATCCGTCATAGGGACTGTTAATGCTGCTTGATAATGCGTAGCGCCACTCATGGAATGCGTTAAATCGGCCAACCACGGTTTAAGGCTACTGGGTGTTATTTGGCCATTCGCTTGAATCTGAATAGCTGCTACATCACCATTATCAAGCACACTTTGCAGTTTGACGTTGACAGGCTGACTCAAAAAGAAACCTTGCATTGCCTGACTAGTGAGACCGTGCCCTGTTTGATAGTTAACTACCCCACTTAACCACAGATCAAACTCGCTGGCTTGTCTTAATAACACAGGATTACCGGGCAAATCAGCCGTTATATTAACGTTAATCTGCTCGGAGCTATGACTTGCTAATGGCAAGTTCAGTCGTAGCGCGCCCGCAATTTCACCCTTAATGGCCAATAGATCGGCAGCACGCCCGGCATCTTTCTTTAGCGGTGTTTCCTGAAACACACGCATTAAATCGTCGCCTGTGCTATCTATATCTGCTCGAATTGCTAACTGAGGGCTATTAAGATCTGGGATATCTGCATCAACATGACGAATAATACTTTCATAAATCTGACTGTTATCGGCAGTTACCTGCAAGTGTCTATTATTAATACTCACCAGAGCATTCAGTTGCTGTAGGTGCGGCCAATCAGGGGCATACGCCAATTTGCCATTTTTAACGACAAAGTTCATTTGCATAGTGCTTGGCGGACGACCGACTTTATCAATCAAAACACCTTCATATAAGAAATCGCCTCGCTCAATAGCTCCCTCTAAGAATGCTGATTTCAACCAGACCAACGTGTCATCACCTGCTGATGGCCAAGGAACGTAGCGCCAAACGCTTTGCAATTTGCCATCATATATACTGGCTAACAAATGCATTTGCGCAGCAGAGAAGTCCTGCTTTGGCCACCAAAGAGTTACCACCGCATCACCATGGGCATCGGCGTTTGCCACTGTCATATCATTACTTTGCAGGAGCCAGCTATCGCCTAAATTCGACCACTTGAACTTGGCATTGAGCTGACGGACAGGGGTAGGTACACGATATATTTGTCGTAAATCAACTTCTCCATCAACGATCTCAATATTTGCCTGGCCGCCCTGTTGATTGTGGGCAAACCACCCGTTGAGATGCTGACAACCTGCAAAGTTAACCGTTGAGAGGGCCGAAAACTGTTTAAACTCACCGCTAAGTGCGTGTAACTGTGGTGCATTATCTACATCTACGCCAAGTTGTAATGTTGCGCCAAGGCTGACAAGTTGTCCCTGTGGCTTGGCTTGTGCCAACCAATCCTTTACTGCAATAGGCAAATTAAGACCGCCAATCAAACCTGTTAAAGGCGCAATCACTATCTCTCGCGCCGCAACCTCTACCGTTTGTCCTGTGCGTTTAACGGCAGCAGTAGCTAGAGGTATGGGTTGCCGATTAATGGTGCCCTGTAATTGTTGAGCTGATACTTCCCAACCCTGAGATTGCTGTTGCCACGCCAGCAAAGCAGTGATTTTTTCAGCCGCAAAAGCTTGTTGTTGATAGTTTATTTCGGCATTAGGTATCGTTAATTGCGTAGTAACTGCATGTAATTGGCCATCTTTTAACTGCGCCCATACTTCGCCACCCATTATTAGTCGCTGAATATCCAAACCTTTGGGCAGAAGAGAAGGAACGAACCAAGACTGCCACTCTTGCTGAGGCAATTGCGCATAGAGCTGCCCTTGCCATGACGCTAATATTGCGGGGGATTGTGATGTCGACAAGTTAGCTGCAACGTTAAAAGGTTGCTGGTTTAACTGACCTGTGCCGCGAAAATAATGACGTTGACCTCGATTACGATTCAGTAGTGTTAAATGATCTAGTTGAATCGTATTTTGCTGATAGGGATGCAAGGCGACACTGATATTTGCCAACTGCCATTCTGATTGTTTCAACAGCCATGTTAGTGCATTTTTACGCACTTCTGGGCGACTTGGGCCCAAAGCCATCATCTCTTCAATCACCCATTCACCCGACGCTTGCTCAGCAATATGCACATTAATGCCTGAGACTTGAGCATCCAAACGCCAGTCCCATGCCAACAAGCTTTGCCACAACGCCAACTCAATATGGACGCGATCAATGACTAACAATACTGTATTGGGCATTGTTGGATGATAGATTTTTAAGCCCGTTAAGGTGATATCGGGTTCTAAGCCAAACCAATGTGCCTTAATACGCTCCATACGCACAGGCGTGTGCATTGCATTTGATAAATTTTGTTCAATGCTTGATTGATAGCGCTCAATAAACGACAGCAATAGTTGACCGGACAGCGTTAATATCGTCAAAAACAATACGACATAGATGCTGCCTTTAACACTAAAGTGGAACCAATCGGCAAATCGTTTCACGAAAACATGCTCTATTACACCAACACAATATCGTATTGTTCTTGGGTATATAGACTTTCTACTTGAAAGCGAATCGGTTTAGCGATAAAGAACTCCAAATCTGCGACAGCCGCTGATTCTTCAGACAATAATCGATCGATGACTTTTTGATTGGCAATCACCAAATAACCATTCGCCGCATCATAGGCGCGAGCTTCGCGAAGAATTTCTCGAAATACTTCATAACAGACCGTTTCGGCGGTTTTGACCGAACCACGTCCCTGACACGTTGGACAAGGCTCGCACAACAAATGCTCTAAAGATTCACGAGTGCGCTTGCGCGTCATCTCCACTAAACCCAGCTCTGACACTTGTGTTATTTTGGTTTTGGCGTGATCGCGGCTGAGCATTTTTTCAAAGGCTTTGAGCACTTGCGTACGATGCTCATCTTCTTGCATATCAATAAAATCAATAATGATGATGCCGCCGAGATTACGCAGCCGTAACTGGCGAGCAATGGCATGCGTGGCTTCAAGATTGGTTTTGAAGACCGTGTCTTCCAAGGTGCGCGAACCAACGAACGAACCTGTATTAACATCCACCGTTGTCATGGCTTCGGTTTGGTCAATGATTAAATAGCCGCCAGATTTGAGCAAGACTTTGCGCGATAAGGCTTTTTGTAGATCATCTTCGACGTTATACAGTTCAAATAACGGTTTTTCCCCCGGGTAATGTTCGAGCTTCTCTTCGGCAATTGGGACAAATTCACGCACGAATTCCTGCACTTTGCTAAAGGTTTCACGCGAGTCAATATAAACTTTGGCAACATCCTGAATCACCAAATCACGAACAATACGCTGATATAACGGCAACTCCTCATAAATGAGTGTCGGCGTTTGAATTTTGAGTTTTTTATCGCTGATGTGCTCCCATAATTTAATGAGAAAGCTCATATCCTGACGTAGCTCTTCTTCACTGACGCCTTCTGCCGCTGTACGAACAATGACACCTCCTTTCAGGCTATCACTATGCTCATCGCGAATCAGACGAGTTAATACTTTTAGTCGTTCACGCTCAGCTTCGCTTTCTATTCGTTGCGAAATACCGATATGCTCGCCAAAAGGCATATAAACCAAATAACGGGAAGGAATAGACAAATCAGATGTTAAACGCGCGCCCTTGCTCCCGAGCATATCTTTCATCACTTGCACGGTGATCATTTGTCCTTCGTGCAATAGATCGGTAATCAGTGGTGGCTCAGCGAGGTTTTCTATTTTTTTTGGCCAGATAATATCATTGGCATGTAAAAATGCGGTACGGGATAAACCAATCTCAACAAAGGCTGCCTGCATCCCAGGCAACACACGTACGACTTTACCCTTGTAAATATTACCGACCAAACCGCGTTTAGCTGTTCGCTCGACAAACAACTCTTGCACTGTACCGTTTTCGACTAAAGCAACTCGACACTCCATAGGAGTGATATTGATAAGGATTTCTTCTGACATAATAATTAGACTTACGTTAGTATTTTATAAATTAGTATTAATATCAATTATTTCGACACGTTAATTAAATAAACCATTAAACACTTTAGCTTGCATTTGCGTGATTCACCCGTCTTATCAGACCTGTAAACTACACAACAAGCGCTAACAAATCCAAGCTCTAGTTCTCACCAACCCAACAAACTCAATGTTTTAGCGGAATACTCACGGTTATAAATCATCTAGCAAACCATCACCACACACTACACCCAAACTGTTGTAATAATTGTGCAGTTTCAGTGAGTGGCAAGCCAACGACATTACTATAACTACCCTCAATTTTATCGACGAATAATGCGCCTTTACCCTGAATGCCATAGCCGCCCGCCTTGTCTTGCGGTTCACCGGTGTGCCAATAGGCGAGCATTTCTTGGGCTGATAAGTCCCGGAAATAGACATTAGTTGTAACTACCAACGTTTGGCAATGTTGGCCATTTGCCAGAGTAATTGCCGTTAAGACTTGATGACAACGACCACTTAATATTTGCCAAATTGCTTGCGCCTGTTCAAAACTATCCGGCTTGCCAATAATATGATGATCAATTACTACAGTTGTATCTGCAGCTAAGACCAAATCATCAGGCTGACATTTTGCTAACCCGGCCTGTGCCTTGGCCAAGGCTAAACGCTGTACATAGGCAATAGGAAATTCTCCTGGCCGAGTTGACTCATCAACATCGGCCTTGACCACCTCAAAAGACACACCAATTTGCTGCAACAACTCTCGGCGACGCGGTGAACTAGAGGCCAGATATAACATAAAACGCTCCCTGAAAATTTAACAGCTGCGCCGCCAACGCTGTAAACTCATTAAAATGAATGGCCAAAACCCAGCACTTGTTAGCGCGGCTAGCCAATATTGCCATTGATTTTGTGACTGCCCAATCAAGCTATAACAAAGATAACGAATCATTAACCCAATACTAATTAAGGTAAACACCAAAAAGCTGGTTTGCCCGAGTGATAACACCCGCGCCTGACGAATAGACAAACGAGCCAAATACGCCAACACACTGGACGATAAGGCATAGACACCTAACGTATTAGTCATCAACACATCAATGAGTAACCCCATCCAAAAGGCGGTCCAAATACCGACTTTAGCAGGGTGATTCAAAATCCAGAAAATCAGCAGCAGACTTAACCATTCGGGCCGCCCATACGCCAAGATTTCTGGCAAGGGGTAAACTGTGAGCAACACTCCAACTGCCATACTAACCGGAATGCTGACTGATGGTTCAGGGAGACGCATGGGATGTCTCGCTATCATCGGGTAACAAAGGAGTAATAACGGGCTGTTCGTCATGCAAAGAACGGCGGAAAAGCACGATCACATGACGGCTACTATCAAGTTCAGCCATGGGTTTGGCGTAAGCTTCAGAGAACTCGCGGCCATTCTGATGTTTAACCTCTGTGACGATGGCGACCGGATAACCCGCAGGGAAATTATTTCCTAGCCCTGAACTGACCAAGGCATCGCCCACATGAATATCGGCAGATTCAGGAACATAATCCAGCTTCAATCGACGGTTGTCACCCATGCCAGTCAAGATCGCACGATCCCCCGTCCGGCTATTGCGCACGGGGATTGAGTGACGACTATCCGAAATCAGCATTAACGACGATATATTGGCGGTAGACTCAACTATCTGCCCCATAATCCCTTTAGCATCAAGCACAGGCAAACCAACACTGACCCCCTCATGCAACCCTTTATTGAGGATAAACACCTGATGAGCGGGATTGGCGTCCACTGAAATAATTTCGGCATTAAGAATATGGTCATTAATGACCAAACTGGCATCAAGCAAGGCGCGCAAACGTGAGTTTTCAGCGCGACTTTCAGCCAATTGCTGTAACTGTGCAGCACTTTGCAACAATTCCGCCTGCAGGATTTTATTTTCTTCGTACAGTTCTTTTTGACTACGCAAACGTTCATTAATACCCAAGAACAAGCGTGTTGGATAACTCAGCACCCGATAGACAGGTTCTAACAATTCTTGACTGTAATGACGTAAGGGTTTGACCTGATCTGGATAGCGAGTATCGACAACAATTAATGCGAGCGCACAAATGATGGCACCAATTAAACGATATCCCCCCGCAGGAATATCATCAAAACGTCTTTTATCGCGATGACCTAAATCACTCATTAATGTACAAACAGGCTATCGTAAGCAGGATTATCCAAATAGGCCAACGCCTGCCCCATGCCACGCACGACGCAGGTCAATGGATTTTCTGCCACCATTACTGGTAAACCCACTTCCTGAATTAATAATTTATCGAGATTATGCAGCAAGGCACTACCACCAGTGAGCATGATGCCGCGCTCGGCAATATCGGCCGACAACTCTGCTGGCATATCTTCCAGCGCGTTTTTCATGGCATTGATAATATTTTTCAGCGGCTCTTGTAAAGCTTGCGAAATTTCTTTGGCGTTAATTTTAATTGCTGTAGGCACTCCAGCCGATAAATGGCGGCCACGCACTTCCATTTCCCGACCTTGATCATCACCTACTAAGGCAGAACCAATTTCTTGTTTAATTTGTTCGGCGGTGGTTTCGCCAATTAAACAACCGTATTGCCGACGAATATAGGTGACAATACGTTCATTAAAGACATCACCGGCCGTGCGAATGGAGTCGGAATAGACACAACCCAATAACGAAATCACGGCGATCTCTGTCGTACCGGCGCCAATATCAACCACCATACAACCACAAGGTTGATCTACTGATAAACCTGCGCCAATCGCAGCGGCAACAGGTCTTTCCATTAACCGTACTTCATTGGCTCCAGCACCATCTGCTGCTTCACGAATCGCACGACGCTCCAATAAGGTCGCATTACTGGGCACACTAACTAAAACACGTAAATTATGACGAAAAACGGGTTTGATATGCGCCTGCTGAATAAAGTGCAACAGCAATACTTCTGTCATTTCCAAATCAGCAATGACCCCGTCTTTTAACGGACGAATCGCACTTAAACCTAACGGCGTACGACCCAGCATATGTTTAGCATCTGTTCCCACAGCGGCAATACTTCGACCAGAATCACCCTGACGAATTGCCACAACCGTTGGCTGGTCGAGTACAATACCTTTCTTAGCCACGAACATTAATGTATTGGCCGTACCCAAATCGATAGCAAGGTCGGTGGAAAGGAAGCCTAAAAGACGTTTGAACATGATAGCTAAACCTAGAAATTAGGGACTGAAGCAATAAGCAGCGTGACTTTAACCAAACGTAACTCTTTGGACAAGCTACGTTATGTGATAATTTGCATAGCCCTCTCCCCCAGCCCCTCTCCCTCTGGGCGAGGGTAGCATTTAGTCCTCTCTCCCTCGGGATAGAACTAGAGTGAGGGAGGATAACCTTTAGATAACAGAGAGCATTATGGCACTCACTCTTGATGACATTAACAAAATCGCTCACCTGGCCCGTTTGGGTCTGTCGGATGATGAAAAAAGCCGTTATAACGATAGCCTCAACAATATCCTAGGCCTGATCGATGATCTGCAAGCTGTTGATACAACAGGCATTGAGCCTTTGGCACACTCTCTGGATGTTACTCAGCCCTTACGTGCTGATGTTGTCACCGAACAAAATCATCGTGATGCCTATCAAAAGATTGCCCCTGCCGTACAAGATGGTTTGTATTTAGTACCCAAGGTCATGGAATAAAACCCCTTTAGTAAGGGTAAACACCGAATCGATAAAATTTTTGGCAACCTATTTTTAAGGCTTCCCATGTTACACACCTATACCCTCGCCGCACTTCGTGACGGCCTAGCGCGTGGTGATTTTTCCAGCCGCGAATTAACACAGCATTTTTTGGCTCGTATCGCCCAATATGACGGCCAGTTAAATAGTTTTATTACTGTTTGTGCCAATCAAGCCTTACAACAAGCTGACGCTGCCGATACTGCACGCGCTCATGGCTCAGCGCACGCTTTAGCGGGCATTCCGCTGGCACAAAAAGATATTTTCTGCACTAAAGGCGTTAGAACATCCTGTGCATCAAAAATGCTGGATAACTTTATTAGCCCCTATAACGCTCATGTGATTAGCCAATGCGAAGGCGCAGGCTTGGTGATGTTGGGTAAAACCAATATGGACGAATTTGCGATGGGCTCGTCCAACGAAACCAGTTTTTACGGCACCGTTAAAAACCCGTGGGATTTAAGCAAAGTACCGGGTGGTTCATCAGGTGGTTCAGCGGCGGCAGTTGCGGCACGTTTAGCGCCTGCAGCTACTGGCACCGATACGGGCGGTTCGATTCGTCAACCTGCCGCGTTGTGCAATTTGACAGGTTTAAAACCGACGTATGGTCGGGTATCGCGTTGGGGCATGATTGCCTTCGCCTCGAGCTTAGACCAAGCGGGACCGATGACACAAACGGCTGAAGACGCGGCATTGATGATGAATGTCATGGCTGGCCATGACGAAAAAGACTCTACCAGCATCAATACCGTCGTGCCTGATTATACAGCAACACTAAATAACGATATCAAAGGCTTGCGTATTGGTTTGCCGAAACAATATTTTGGCGAAGGTTTGGATGCGCAAGTGGAACAAGTCGTTCGTGATGCCTTGAAAGAATTAGAAAAGCTCGGTGCTATTTTGGTTGAAGTTGATTTGCCGAATACCGGTTTATCAGTGCCTGCGTATTACGTGATTGCACCTGCTGAAGCGTCCAGTAACTTGTCGCGTTTTGATGGCGCACGTTTTGGTTATCGTTGTGACAGTCCTAAAGACTTGACAGATTTGTACAAACGCTCACGCGGTGAAGGTTTTGGCAGCGAAGTCAAACGCCGCATTATGATTGGTACTTATGCCCTGTCTGCGGGCTATTACGATGCCTATTATTTACAAGCACAAAAAGTGCGTCGCTTGATTCAACAAGACTTTGCCAATGCGTTTGCGCAATGTGATGTTATTGCTGGACCTACTTCGCCAACGGTTGCCTTTGGTTTCGGCGAGAAGAACGCCAATCCGATTGCCATGTATTTATCCGACATTTACACCATCGCCACCAATTTGGCAGGTTTACCGGGCATGAGCATCCCTGCAGGCTTTAGCCAAAATCTACCGGTTGGTTTACAGCTCGTCGGTAATTACTGGCAAGAAGCGCAATTATTGAATGTTGCGCATCGTTATCAGCAAGTAACGGCTTGGCATAGTCAAATGCCAGAACAGTTTAAGTAAATACAAACAGCATTTAAAGGAGCGACCTATATGTCATGGGAAGCCGTTATTGGTTTAGAAGTTCATGTGCAACTGAATACCAACAGTAAGA
Organism: Moraxellaceae bacterium; assembly: GCA_947373945.1. GTDB lineage: Bacteria > Pseudomonadota > Gammaproteobacteria > Pseudomonadales > Moraxellaceae > Agitococcus. Next base: position 3,422 of record CANBZV010000020.1, on the reverse strand, counting down.
TTTTTTCGGGTAGCGCCACCACCTTTGGTGCCGAACCCAATACTCAAGCCAGCTTAATTGACTTAGGCATGCCCGGTGTATTACCGGTGCTAAACAAAGAAGCCGTTAACATGGCAATTCGTTTTGGTTTAGGGGTTGATGCCGAGATTGGCCGAACCAGTATTTTTGCCCGTAAAAACTATTTTTATCCCGACCTACCTAAAGGTTATCAAATCTCGCAATTTGAATTACCTATTGTTGGCAAAGGTCATCTCGATATTATTCTTGATGATGACGTCACCAAGCGCGTTGGTATTACGCGTGCGCACTTGGAAGAAGATGCGGGCAAATCACTGCATGAAGATTTTGCTGGCATGTCGGGCATTGATTTGAATCGTGCCGGGACACCACTGTTGGAAATCGTTTCTGAACCCGATATGCGTTCAGCCAAAGAAGCAGTGGCCTATGCCAAAGCGATTCACTCGTTGATTCGTTATTTGGACATTTCCGATGGCAACATGGCCGAAGGCTCGATGCGTTGCGATTGTAATGTCTCCCTACGTAAAAAAGGCACTGAGAAATTTGGTACTCGTCGTGAAATCAAAAACGTTAACTCGTTTAAATTCATCGAAAAAGCCATCAATGCAGAAATCGCATGGCAAATGGATGAATTAGAGTCGGGCCGTGCCATCGTGCAATCAACGGTGTTATATGATGCCAACAAAAACGAAACACGCGCGATGCGTAGCAAAGAAGAAGCCAACGATTATCGTTACTTCCCTGATCCTGATTTGTTGCCTGTCGTCGTTACGGAAGACATGATCAGCACCATTCGTGCTGCCCTGCCCGAATTGCCTGTTGCCAAAAAAGACCGTTTTATGGCTGACTTTGGTTTGTCTGTTTATGATGCTGGTGTATTAGTGGCCGAGCGTGAATTGGCTGCCTACTTTGAAGCTACCGTAACCGCTGCCAATGGCCAAGCCAAACAAGCAGCAAATTGGGTCACTGGCGAATTACTCGGTGCGTTGAACAAGGCGGAAAAAGAAATTACCGACTCGCCTATTTCTGCTGAGCAATTGGGCGGCTTGATTAACCGCATCAATGACAACACTATTTCCGGCAAAATCGCCAAACAGGTATTTGAAGCCCTGTGGAATGGTGAAGGTGATAGTGCTGACGCCATTATCATCAGTAAAGGTCTGAAACAGGTTACTGACACTGGCGCGATTGAAGCAGTTATTAACGAAGTTATTACCGCTAGTCCGCAGCAATTGGCGGATTATCGTGGCGGTAAAGATAAGCTCTTTGGCTATTTTGTTGGTGAAGTGATGAAACGCTCCAAAGGCAAAGCCAACCCAGCGCAAGTGAACGAGTTGTTGAAAAAAGCATTAGCAGGTTAATGAAACCATAGGACTTATGGCGGAAATTTTACCCGTCCTAAGTCCTGCTAGGGATAGATCTCATGCCTAAACTGGTCAAACTGTTATCCAAGGCATTGTCCCAACTGCAAACCCAGTTGTTGACTAGCCGAGAACAACTGACCCAGCAGCAAAACCCTGACGCCCTGCATGACCTAAGAATCTGTTTACGCCAATTACGTAGTCTATTGCAACCTCTTCGCCCCTATCTCGATGAAGCAACAATTTTAGATAGGCTGGTCAAAACAAGTATGACGCTAACGAATAATATTCGTGATCGCGAAGTACTGATTATTGAACTCAAACAACAGCAGATGTTTGAACTGGCTGACGATTATCAGCAACATTTACAGAGCGCCTATTTGGCTGTTGCCCAACAAGCTGAACTCGACACCATCCTGCAACAACTATTAAGCCTACCCGCACATTGGCAAAGCACTTTTTCGACTCAAACTGCAGATCAACTGAAACGACATATTTGTCATAAATGGCGGCAGCACAATCGCAAATTACGCAAACTCATTAAGCAAAAAACACCAGACAAACATAGTCTGCGCATTATCATCAAACAATTGCGTTATAGCAGTGAAATTTATAAAAGCATTCTGCCAAATCATGCCAGTAAACAAACGCAACAGTTAAAAGCATTACAGGCATTATTAGGCACCTGGCATGATTATTTTGTTTGGATCGAATATGCTCAACACCAAACCGCGTTAAATGCTTTGGTACCTGTATGGCAGCAGCAATTAGCCTTCTATGAGCACAAATCTAATCAAGCCCTAAAACTATTAAAGCGGGATTTTCTCAGTTAATGAGGGCTCAACTTCACCCCATAATCCTCTTCGATTTGATGCAAAATACCTTGTTCGATTAAATGCGCGTCATTGCTAATCGCGTAATCAACCAGATTAGACACCGGAACACGCAGAATACGGCCCATCCAATAATTGTCACAATCAAATGGCTCGCTTTCGATCATACAAACTACTTGGTCTTCATCAGACCAATCAAGTGGCTGTAGCCATACAAACACAGTGTCATTACTATTGTTTATCACACCGACTTTAAAACGGAGCTTCCATTCATCCATGCCTTGTAAATACATTTGACGCAAATCAGGAATTTTCTGCCTAACTCGTTGTACCGCCGCTGCCAATGCGACTTGATAACTTTCTTTATCGGCGGGTGCAGGCGCATTTATGCCTAATTGACGAGCAATAGTGAATATCCATTGGTCATACGAGCCTTCCCAGTCATCCATGGGTCGAGGTGTTAAAAAGCGCTCATCATGCGCTACACCATCCAATTGATTAGAGGCTGCCTCTTCAAACACCAAGCGTACCTTGACTTCGCTATTTTCATCCTCTAAATCAGCTGGTTCGCCAATTAAAGCGGAGGCCGCTCTAACATCATCACGACTCAACGACAACACATCAGGAAACTTGTTGTCACATTCACTTAATTTAGAACTAATAATAGTGGCTAAGAAATAGGCAACTCGGCAATGATTAGCGGCGACCGGGGCTATTTGTAAGGGGGGAAGCGCAAGCGTGGTCAGCCAATGCCGCCCATCGTGATTGCGACTGTACATAAACAACGGTTTGTTTGGGGACATCGCGCATCTCCTTGCGGGTTGGACTCTGAATACTAGGCGATTATGTAAATACACCATAAAATGCGACACTGATCACACTTTAGCCCAATGCACAATTAATAACACTTTTACGATATTAGTACAAATAGAACAAAATACGACAAGACAAACTCTCAATATCATAAACCGTTACTAATTGCTCGCCTGCCAAGCCACACTGACACCTTAACAACTAATTTAGGATACATTGTGGAGAAACCCAAAAGAAAAAGGCGCATATCAGACTGTGTAAAAACACAATTTCTGCAGAGTGGTTTGTCACTGAAGACGCCTCAAATATGGGGCGTCTTCATTTCTACGACCATGGTCGATATTTTACCTCTGGATTGGGTTTGTAAAACGGCGTTCAGCGACGTGTGCCTCCTGTG
>CANBZV010000019.1 GCA_947373945.1 Moraxellaceae bacterium | reverse complement strand
CAACGGTATGGGCACACGATCCTGCCGAACACGCCAAAGAAGCTGCTGCTAAAAAAGCCAAAGCTGACTGTAGCAATATGCAAAAAATGGATATGTCCAAAATGAACATGGATGATCCCGTTATGCAGGCCATGCACAGCAAATGCGCCAAACAGATGGCTCAGAAAAACAAAGATAAAGACGCTAAAAGTACAGGTCATGAAGCAATGAATCATGCCGAAATGGATCACTCAAAGATGCCGATGAATGATGCAAAAATGCACATGCCTGAATCATCCGCTATGCCAGCATCATCTGCCGAGCATAAACACAACTGATTGTGCCAGCTCATAATCAACCCATGTGCAAGGAGAGACTGATGATGACAGTATTGAAAACCCTAGCTGTGGCAGCCGTACTGGCTGTTTTGGGCGCATTGACTTTTCTGTACTCTGGGCTGTATTCCATAGGGGCAGATAACAAACACTTTAAAGTGACGCATTGGGCACTGGAGACGCTCAGGGAACGCTCTATCGCTCGCGAAATTCGTGGCATGAAAGTCCCACCACTGAACGACCCGCAGCTTTTATTAGCGGGTGGACAGGACTACAACGACATGTGCAGTGGCTGCCACTTGCAGCCAGGAAAAACGCAATCTGATCTCAACTCAGCCATGTATCCGCAACCACCTAATCTGTCGCTTCAACCCGCCAAGGGTTTGTATGGTGATGCCAATGCCCGCGCTGCTCGTCATTTTTGGTACATCAAACATGGCATTAAGGCCAGTGGTATGCCTGCTTGGGGTCTGACGCATACGGATGAGCGTATTTGGGCAATGGTGGCTTTTATCCAAAAATTACCGACGCTAACTCCTGAGCAGTATCAAATTCTGACCGCACCCGCAGAAGGCGCAGCAGATGAACCGATGGCGGGTATGTAAGGCCTATTTAGAGTGACAATTTAGCTGCACTCAATCAACCTCACGACGTAAACGCAAGGCATTAAAAACAACGGACACAGAACTCAGACTCATCGCCAAGGCAGCAATCATCGGTGACAGTAGCCAGCCTGTTAACGGGTACAGCACGCCCGCAGCAATCGGCACACCGATGGCGTTGTAGACAAAGGCAAACGCTAAGTTTTGCTTCATGTTGGCGACGGTCGCAATGGAGATGCCACACGCTAAGGTGATACCCCGCAAATCCCCTTTCACCAACGTCACCTGCGCACTATTCATGGCGACATCGGTGCCTGTTCCCATGGCAATACCGACATCAGCCCGTGCCAGAGCTGGCGCGTCATTGATACCATCGCCTGCCATCGCCACACAACGGCCTTCTTTTTGTAGTCTTTCTACTATGGCTAATTTGTCGGCGGGTTTTACCTCGCCATACACCTCATCTATGCCCAATCGCTGTCCCACCGATTTTGCCGTGGTCAAACCATCGCCAGTTGCCATAATGACACGGATATTGGCCGCTCGTAACGAGGCTAACGCGTCTGCTGTCGTTGTTTTGATGGGGTCAGAAACTGCCAGTAAACCTGCCAATTGCCCATCTACAGCGAGATACATGACACTCGCTCCCTGCGCTCTTAACTGTTCCGCCGAGCTTTGCAGGGATGCCGTCGCAACGCCTGTTTGTTCCATGAGCGTGGTATTACCCATCACCAATTTCTTACCTGCCACTTCACCATGGACACCAATGCCAGTATTGGACTCAAATTGCGTCACTGTACCTAAGGTAATACCGCGCTCACGAGCGGCACTGACAATGGCGGCGGCGAGTGGATGTTCGCTACCCTGATCCAGACTGGCGGCAAGATACAGCACGTCCGCCTCACTAAAACCCTTTGTAGGCACAACACGATCAAATGCAGGGCGACCTTCGGTGAGCGTACCAGTCTTATCGACAATTAAGGTGTCTATTTTGCGCAAATTCTCAATTGCCGACGCATCTCTAAACAGCACACCTTTACTCGCCCCTGTGCCCGTTGCCACCATAATGGACATTGGTGTTGCTAAACCTAGCGCACAAGGACAGGCAATAATAAGTACGGCGACCGCATTAATTAGGCCAAATATCCAGTTGGAAGCAAATAATCCCCAACCAAAGAACGTCATCAGCGCGATAAGAATAACTGTAACAACAAAATAGCCTGCGACAGTGTCCGCCATGCGCTGCATAGGTGCGCGTGAGCGTTGCGCTTGCATCACCATTTGCACGATCTGCGCAAGCATGGTGCTTGAGCCGACACGTTCAGACCGTATCACCAAGGCACCATTGGTATTGAGTGTTGCGCCAATAACTTTGTCGCCTAGACGTTTGCTAACGGGAAGTGGTTCGCCTGTGAGCATAGATTCATCAACTGCGCTACTTCCTTCAATGACAATGCCATCTACAGGCACTTTTTCACCTGGACGAACGCGTAGCTTGTCGCCGACGTGGACATGAGTCAACGGCACATCTTCTTCCGAACCATCCTCACTGATGCGACGAGCCGTCTTCGGTGCCAGTCTCAACAATGACTTAATGGCGGCAGAGGTCTGCGAACGCGCCTGTAACTCCATGACCTGACCAAGCAGTGTCAAAGAAATAATGACAGCAGCCGCTTCAAAATAGACGGCAACTCGTCCCATCGAAACAAAGGATACGGGAAACAGACTGGGAGCCACTGTCGCAACCACGCTATAAACATACGCGGCACCCGTGCCAAGGCTAATCAGCGTCCACATATTGGGACTACGATGAATGATCGACTGCACGCCGCGCACATAAAACGGCCAACCTGCCCACAACACAACAGGCGTAGACAAAGCCAGTTCCAGCCAACTTTGTACACCCATATCAAACCAGTGGAAGCGATGACCAAACATGGCCAGCACAAAAACCACCATCGTCAACGGCAGGGTTCGCCAAAAACGCTGACGAAAATCCTTTAACTCAGGGTTTTCCCCTTCTTCTAAATCAGGCTGCACAGGCTCCAGAGTCATACCGCATTTGGGGCAATTGCCTGGGCCAAATTGCCGTATTTCGGGGTGCATCGGGCAAGTGTATTCGGTGTCAGTGCTGGCAGAAGTTTCAACAGCGGCAGGTTGCGGAGTCAGGTATCGGCTTGGCTCTAGCTTAAATTTGTCGAGGCATTTTGAGCTGCAAAAATAAAACCGTTTGCCTTCGTGGTCCTGTTGATGGATTGATGCCGTAGTCACTGACATACCGCAAACGAGGTCTTTCAACCCATCAGTATCCTCGGCATTCATTGGAATTTGAGACGGATGTTGATGATCAACATGGTCATGATGGTGATGTTCATGGTCGGGCATCTTAAGCTCCATCGCCGACTGCTGTCGGCGAGGTCTACGTTGAATTGGCACCACCATCAAGGTGGTTAACATTATCAAATTAAGTTAAGCATTATCTCTTATTGCGCAGCAGGTGCGGCACCGTGGCTGTGATCATGCTCGGCCGCTGGTTTAGTTGTCGATTTTTTCTGATGCTTGCGGGTTGTGCTTTTTTTACTCGGTTGTTTGGACATGCCTTTCATGTTATCCATACATTTTTTATGCATTTCCTCCATGCCAGCAGTCATGCCTTCTCCCGCTTTGGCATCGCCCATACATTTCTCATGCATATCTTTCATGCCATTCATATCTTTCATATCTTTCATGTCTTTCATGCCCTTCATGTCTTGCTTAACATCAGCAGGACTCATATCGGGGCCAGACATGGATTTTTCTTCCGCAAAAGCATGAGACATAGCGAGCGCGGCGATCAGTGGTAACAGCAAGGTATAGCGTTTCATGGTATTAACTCTAAGGTGAAAATGACAAAAATATCAGGCTGTCCTTGAGGACAGATTAGGCAAGAAGCGCGGTGTTTTGGCGATATAGGATTGATAACTATCGCCAAACTCGGCTTGCATTTCTCGCTCTTCGACAATGGCCAAATGACCATACATAAACATCAGTAAGGGAAACATCAACAAGGTTAAAATCGTTGGCCACTGCAACAGAAAGCCAAACATAATGAATGTGAAAGCCACATATTGAGGGTGGCGTATGTAGGCGTAAGTACCTGTTATCGCTAAGGTATGGGCGCGTTGAGCCTGATACAGTACATGCCAACTGCTGGAAAGTAGCCAAAACCCTAAAATAATGAGGGCATTACTGATGATGTGGAGTAAACCAAAATGCGGATTACCCTTCTCGCCCAGTAAGGTTGACCATAAGTGACCCGCATCATGGGACATCAGATCAATTTCGGGATAGCGCACTTGTAACCAGCCAGACAGCAAATAAATGGTGAGTGGAAAGCCATACATTTCAACAAACAGTGCAACAATAAACGCCGAAAAGGCACTGAAACTGCGCCAGTCGCGGCTGGTTTGTGGCTTGAAAAAACTAAAGGCGAAGATCAAAAACACCGCTGAATTAAGGATAACCAATGACCAGAGTCCGTATGCTGCTTCATGTGCGGCGTGCATTTCTACTCTCCATCCTGATGGCTATTCGCTTTTGGCTGATCAGGTGAAGAAGGCTCCGACCCATGATGATGATGGCCGTGGTGCATAAACACATGCATCAAAGGACATGCTAGTAAAAACAAATAAGGCAATGCCCCCAACATGTGTGCTCGATGCTCTTCTAGCAGGAAAAATAAAGCAACCACCGACATCACCAGCATGGCTAGCGCGCCTCGTGATCGCCAAAACGATGGGCTATGATTCATCGGAATTTCCCTTAGTGGTCGTTTTAATCAACTCAAATCGAACACCATAAAGTTTTTAATTCAATTATTATCACTCTCTCAAATGACACACAAATTGTGTGGCATTTATCCTGTCATCTTCATGACGTGTAAATGACATTTATGTCATCTAGGTGTTATTTTCGATAGATAGATTGAAAAAAGTTAACTCAAATGCCCCCTTTCTACTCATTTTCATGAGCAGAAAGGAATAAGCGCAAAAATGTTAAGCTGCCATTTTGCTACATTCTTCCGCACAGTGACGACAAGCCTTCGCGCATTCTTGACAGTGATCATGCTCGTATTTAGCACACTCATCGGCACAAGCTGTGCAGATTGTGGCGCACAATTGACAGACCTGTGCGGCAAAAGGACTATTACGCGCCATCAGCGCAGCGGCAAGACGGCACATATCAGCACAATCTCTATCGAGCTGAATACATTTCGCCATTTGCTGTACATTGGCTTCGGTTAGGCAAGCAGTAGAACAATGGTCACATGTAGCGGCGCATTGGTTACACGCTTCGATACAACTAGCGTATTGGTGATGAGACATGTTAAGTATTCCATTGTTTGTGATGGGAGCTTGGAACATAAACCCATAACCTGAGCGTGTATGTTCGATGATGTACTTAGCGAAGCTTTAATTCTTATTTTTGTTTTTTAAAGTTTTTAGCGTATTTTGCACCCTGCAAATCACAACAATGGCAGAGTGCCACACAGCAACTCTGCCAGACTAACCTCTTAAGCTGCCGTAGTTTCAACCACATCGTACCCCGCTTCCTGAATGGCCAATACCACCTCCTCCTGATCGGCATCGCCATCAAAACGTACTGTTTGTGAGGCTTTGTCGATTTGGATTTTGGCCGTTTTGTCCAGTTCGGCCAAGGCTTTAGTAATAGCACTGACGCAGTGGCCACAACTTATACCATTCACTTTAATAACGAACATTTTTATCTCTCCTAGGGTTGGTGTAGAAATACTGTGAACCTTGCCATCGTGGTAAGCTCAAGAATTATTTTCATTATTTTTTTGTAGAAAAACGCTTGACCTTCCCATCATGGTAAGCCTGATTGTGAGCCTATTAATCTTATTAGGATGCCGACCATGAATACTTTAACTCAGTCCCAAACACCTGAAATAGCCTTACAGCAGTTTTCGTTTACTGTTGAGGGCATGACATGTGCTTCTTGCGTCGCCCGTGTTGAAAAAGCACTGAAAAAGCTATCAGGTGTACAAGAGGCCACCGTCAACTTAGCCACTGAAACAGCAACCGTGCAAAGTATTGACGGCGGCGTTACGCCAGAACAATTAATTGCAGCGGTGCAAAAAATCGGTTATCACGCCGCTTTGTCTTCAGACACTGTTGTCATTAATGGCAACGTACAATCAGATAGCGAGTGGTTAAAAGTCATGTGGGGGATGGCACTCTCTCTGCCACTGATAGCACCCATGCTGTTGTCAGTATTTGGCATACATTGGATGTTGTCAGGCTGGATTCAATGGCTGCTGGCAACAGTGGTTCAATTCTGGCTAGGGGCGCGTTTTTATCGGTCTGGCTGGAAAGCATTGGTAGCACGGGCGGGTAATATGGATTTGCTGGTCGCCTTGGGAACTAGCGCAGGCTATGGGTTAAGCGTCTATCAGTTGTTCCATGCAAACACAGGTATGCCACACTTGTACTTTGAAGCGTCTGCGGTAGTGATTACCCTCGTGTTGCTGGGTAAATGGCTAGAGACCCGCGCCAAACGGCAAACCACTTCCGCTATTCGCGCCCTGCAAGCACTTAAACCTGAATTTGCGCGTGTACGGCGTGCAGAAATAGAACAAGACATTGGGATTGCTCATGTCCGTATTGGCGATTTAGTCGTCGTTCGTGCTGGCGAGCGCGTAGCTGTCGATGGTGTTATCAAAGAAGGCAGTAGCCATGTAGATGAGTCCTTTATGACGGGTGAGAGCCTACCCGTTGCTAAAGAAATCGGCGATCAGGTCATTGGCGGCTCCATTAATAGCGATGGCTTGCTGCTTGTTGAAACCACTGCGATGGCAACAGAAAGCACATTAGCCAAAATCATTCGACTGGTGGAAAATGCCCAAGCGGCTAAAGCCCCTATTCAGCGGCTCGTCGATAAAGTCAGTGAAGTGTTTGTTCCTGTTGTCATCATCATTGCCCTCGCTACATTTATTGCGTGGTGGGTCATCAGCGGAGATGTTCAACTAGCGATTATCAATGCCGTCGCAGTCTTGGTCATTGCCTGTCCTTGTGCGCTTGGTTTGGCAACACCAACCGCTATTATGGCAGGCACGGGTATTGGTGCTCAGAACGGCATTTTGATTAAAGATGCAGAAGCATTAGAGACTGCTCATCGAGTGACAATGGTCGCCTTTGATAAAACAGGAACATTGACAGAAGGCAAACCTAAAATCGTTGGATTACACGCGATAAATGGCGATGACCACGCCTTATTGCATTTGGCCGCGTCCTTGCAGACAGGCAGTGAACACCCTTTGGCAAGAGCCGTTATCGACAAAGCGCAGGAGTTAGCTATTGAGATTAGTCCCGTGACTGATATTAAAGCACTCGCAGGACGAGGTATTACTGGGCGGATGGGTCAGATGTCCCTATATTTAGGCAATAGCCGCCTCATGCAGGAATTGGGTATAGACACAACAGTCGTTACCCCGACTACGCAGCAATGGATACAACAAGGACGCACTATTTCTTGGCTGGCCTGCATCGAATCCTCTTCTGCCGTATTAGTAGGTGGGTTTGCGTTTGGCGATCAGATCAAAGCCAGTGCTCAACGAGCAGTGCAGCAATTGCAGACGATGGGTATTAAAACCGCACTCATCACGGGCGATAATGTCGCTAGTGCTACTGTCGTGGCGCATGAACTCGGTATTGACTGCATGATGGCAGACGTTTTACCCGCGGATAAAGCCTCTATCGTCAATGCCTTCAAAGCTGAAGGCTATGTTGTCGCGATGGTCGGCGATGGCATTAATGACGCGCCTGCACTAGCGACGGCCGATGTCGGTATTGCCATGAGTACGGGGACGGATGTCGCCATGCACACCGCAGGGATTACACTAATGCAGGGTGATCCTGCACGAGTAGCGGATGCCTTAGATATTTCACGTCGCACCTATAACAAAATTAGACAAAACCTGTTTTGGGCGTTTATCTATAATTTGATTGGTATTCCATTGGCCGCTATGGGCTTGTTGAACCCGATCATCGCGGGAGCAGCGATGGCGTTCAGTAGTGTCAGCGTTGTCTCTAATGCCTTGTTACTGCGTCGTTGGCGGCCTATCAGTCACGGTATCAATCAACATAGCTCGGCCAAGAATGGGATTAATAATTAAGGGGTACGATGATGAATATTGGTGATGCTGCGAAACAGACCCAAATATCGGCGAAGATGATTCGCTATTATGAAAGCATTGGCTTATTGCCAGAAAGCAAGCGTAGCGATGCAGGCTATCGTATCTACCGCGACAAAGACCTGCATGTGTTACGTTTTATCAAACGCGCCCGTAATCTTGGCTTTTCTATGGAGCAGCTCAAAGAGCTGTTGTCGTTATGGCAAGATAAGGGTCGCGCTAGTGCCGATGTCAAAGCCATTGCTGAACAGCATGTCGTTGATTTGCAACAGCGCATCACGGAGTTAACGGAAATGCGCGATACCTTGAATCATTTAGCCATGTGCTGTCACGGCGACCAACGACCTGACTGTCCGATTTTGAGTGGGTTGGAAGGAGTTATCACCGAGGGGTGCTGTCACTGACACATCTTCCCTCCATATTAAACAAGGAGGTTAATATGGCGACTGACTAAGGCCTTTTCTTTAACTCTGTAATCACCATTGCGCCTTTTTCCAACTCAACGACAAATTGTACGGCATCGCCAGCCTTGACGGCTTTCACCATCGCAGGATCTTTGATACGGAATACCATCGTCATACCAGGCATGCCCAGATTCTTAATGTCGCCGTGCTTGATGGTGAGCTTGCCTTGGGCAATATCCACTTTACGGATTTCGCCTAGGGTATAACGATCATCAACCGCCGTTGTCGTGTCTGTGGTTTCAGCTTTTACCTCAGTGATGGCGACAGGCATCGCGCTAGACGATTTTTCAGGGTTGGCGGCTACCGTAATTTTACCCTGCATACCTGCGGGTAAATGGCCTGGAATCAGGCACGCAAAGACAAATTCTCCCGACTGAGTAAACTGCCAGATAATGTCCGTGCTTTTACTCGGCGGCACAAGCGCAATATTGGCACTGCTATGCACCATATCTGGCATCGCTTTCATCATCTCGGCATGCTGCATCATCTCATCACGCGTACCCAACACAAATTCGTGGGGAATTTTGCCATTATTAGTGATGCGCAATCGTATCGTTTCGCCTTGTTGTACCGACAAACTATCAGGATTAAAACGCAGCAGGTCGTTCATGCTAATCTCAATCGTCCGACTCACGTCTTTGGGCATACCTTGTTGGCCAACGGCTTGGGTCTGCGCCTTAATCGGGTTATCAACCTTCATGTTGGGATCAAGATGCTCATCACCATGAGCCCATACCAATAGCGGGCTGAACAGCGTAGGGATAACCAGTGCTAAGGCCAACAAATGATGCTTTTTACTCTTCATTTTAATATGCTCCTGACAATGATTTGTCATGATTGGAAATAGTATATAAAGGATGAATCAGGCTTAATGCCCTCCATGCCCCGTCGGTTTGCGTACTTTCAAATCATGATCTGTTGAGGGTGCGGGACTAGCGCGCACGGTTGCTGGCTCCTCCCCTTCGTATAACCATGCGACCGTACCCGCAGGATTGTCATACCAGCCAGGATCGCTGTAATCGCCTTTTTTTTGATTGTCGCGCACTTTCAACACCGTAAACATGCCGCCCATTTCTACGGGTCCGAAGGGCCCCTGCCCACTCATCATCGGCAGTGTGTTGTCAGGCAAAGGCATCTCCATTGCACCCATATCGGCCATGCCCGCACTGCCCATATTCATGTACTCAGGAATGAGTTTACGTACTTTCTCCGTAAGCTCACGTTGCGGCACACCAATCATAGTCGGTAGTTTATGCCCCATCGCGTTCATCGTATGGTGCGATTTATGGCAATGAAACGCCCAATCCCCTGCTGTCGCGGTAAACTCAACTGCGCGCATTTGCCCTACCGCAACATCGGTTGTCACTTCTGGCCAACGTGCCGATTTGGGTATCCAACCCCCATCGGTACAGGTCACTTCAAAATCATGGCCATGTAAATGAATAGGATGATTAGTCATGGTCAAATTGCCGACACGGATACGTACCCTTTCGCCAGTTTTCGCCACTAGTGGATCTAAACCTGGGAACACCCGTGAATTAAATGTCCACAGATTAAACTCTGTCATCTCCGACACCCGTGGCGTATAAGAGCCAGGATCAATATCGTAGGCACTCAGTAAAAACACATAATCACGGTCAACTTTCATAAAGTCGGGGTTTTTAGGATGCACGACAATAAAACCCATCATGCCCATCGCCATTTGCACCATTTCATCGGCATGAGGGTGATACATGAAAGTGCCTGATTTTTTCATCGTGAATTCATAAACATAAGTTTGCCCTGGCTTGATATGAGGCTGACTCAACCCACCTACCCCATCCATTCCAGACGGCAGTAACACACCGTGCCAATGGACTGTCGTGTGTTCTGGCAATTTATTGGTGACGAAAATACGAATACGGTCGCCTTCTACACACTCAATGGTCGGGCCTGGACTTTGACCGTTATAACCCCACATATGCGCGACCATGCCTGGCGCAAATTCACGCACTACGGGTTCAGCAACTAAATGGAATTCTTTCACGCCATTTTTTATTCGCGCAGGCAAAGACCAGCCGTTGAGTGTCACCACGGGGTTGTACGGATGACCACTGCTCGGCATAACAGGCGGTTGTGTGGCCGCCTCCGTTTGTATTACCGCTTCGGGAATACCCGCTTGCACCTTGGATACCAAACTAGCACCTAACGCCGTAAGTCCCGTTTTGTACAAAAAATCGCGCCGACTGTTCATGTTCATATCTCATTAATACGGAGTTACCGATAAGTTCAAATTAAGTGCGATTAGCCCGCGTCTATTGATCCTTGCAAGCTGCTCGTCAGTTCGGCCTCAGCAAGCCAAAAATCCTGCAATGCCGCAAGATAGGCGTTCATGCTGTCTACTTGCGCCTGTGATTGTGCGAGTAATTCAAAGGTGCTAATCAGCATGCCGTTATAACGAAGCAGGACTTCATCGGCGATTTGTTGCTGCAACGGCATCACTTCATCACGATAGTGTTTGGCTAATTCGTAGCTGGTACGGTAATGGGCATAGGCAGTGCGGGTTTCACTACGGGCATTAACCGCCGTTTCTGTCACTTGCGCGAGGGAACGCTGATAAATCGCTTCCGCCTGAGCAACGCGAGTACTACCAAAATCAAACAACGGCAGTTCCAAGCTCACTTCAACACCCGTTTGTTTGGGCGCATCCGAATAGGTGTTGTGCTGATAACCAACATCTAGCACATTAACCAAACGAGTTACTTTACTGAGCTTCAGTGCTTTCGCCGTACTCTCAGCATGACGTTTAGCCAACTGCACATCAATGCGCTGATTCATCGCTAACTGTTCCACTTGGTTTAATACCCGTGGTGTCGCTGGAAGGTCTGGCAAGGTCTCGGGTAATATCAGCGATTGATCGTTGATGAGTCCTAATTGACGCACGAGGCGTTCACGAGCCAGTCCAGCGTCAGCCTGAGCGCGGACACGATTGGCCGTTGCTGAGGCATAAAAAGCCTGTTCCCGCGCTGCATCCAAGCGGCTGATATTGCCCGCCATCGCCAAATTACGTGCCAAATCACGACCTGCCTCCGCCGCCGTTTGTACGTCAGCGGCATAACGCGCCCGCTGCATACTGGCGATGGCCTCAAAATAGGCGACACGGCTATCATGTGCTAGTTTCAGTACCGACTGGACGGCAACCATTTTGGCATTTTGATATTGTTGTTTCGCTATCGGTGTTCGTACGGGTGATAGCAACAAACCAATGACATCAAACACAATGCTGCGATCCACTTCATGCTCAGAGCCTTGTGTCAATCGTGCCAAGCTCACACTGGGATTGCGTGGTCGGGTGCTGGCCACTAACTCCGTTTCAGTAATACGTAAGTCGGCAAATTGCCGCTGGAGACGTGGATTGTTCAATAACGCTAAAGTGACGGCATCTTCCGCAGACAGTGGTTTGGTCAGTAGCGCATCCGATGACTGACGACGACCCTCCGTCGTGGTGGGTGTCGCTTGCTGATTGAGTAGACTTGCCGCCTGTGACCTTACTTCCCCCTCGCCGCCATCAGAAGAGAGTGTGGCACAAGCACCTAAACTGCCTGCCAACAGTACCATCAACAACAATTTATGCGGTGGTTTAAAGGGCTTCTTCATTTATGCTGACCTTCTTTTGGGGCATGACTGGATGGCATAGTCTCAGGTGACATGGTGGGCATTTTCATGTTTTGATGATTCATCCCCTGATGCCCTTCTTGCTCAGGCATATTGTTCATGTCCATGACGGGCTGCGAGGGTTGAGCTTTGGATTGAGGCATATCAGGCATCGCCATACCCGAATGTCCTGCATGACCAGATGACTCGGCAATTACTTGGCGATGTGTCTCCTGCCAATCACGCACTACAGGCTCCTGCCAGCCTTGATATTCTTGTAATGGGCTGACATAGGTATCCTGCTCACCCACTTCTTCCGCCAAAGCCAGTACAGGCTGTTGACATAACACACAGGCTAACAAGAACCATTTCATAACCACCCCGTCATCAATAAATTCACCCAAAATACCCCACTCAGATCACAAGATCTGTCCGAAAAGACCCATAGTTATCATGGACTGGTGCTACCAACACAAAGCTGACACAAAAATTACATTTTTGTTATCTTGTCATTAGTGAGCACGAAAGCGTTTATTGTGGAGGCTTTACAATCACTAACGTGATGACTTGGATAGAGAACTATGAAAATTCTGCTCGTCGAGGACGAGGTAAAAACAGGCGATTACCTGAAACAAGGTTTAACCGAAGCGGGCTATATCACCGACTGGGTGAAAGACGGCCTGAGTGGTCAACATCAAGCAGTGACCGATGACTATGATCTGGTGATTCTGGATGTCATGCTGCCTGAACTGAATGGTTGGCAAGTATTAGCGGCGATTCGGCGTGCAGGTAAAACCATGCCCGTCTTGTTTTTAACAGCACGAGATCAAGTAGATGACCGAGTAAAAGGGTTAGAGCTGGGTGCGGACGACTATTTAGTCAAACCGTTTGCCTTTGCCGAATTGTTGGCACGGGTAAAAACCTTGCTCCGCCGTGGCCGTATTCAGGAAGACAACCTACTGCATGTGGCTGATTTGGAGCTGGATATTCGCCGTCGCCGTGCCCTGCGAGCAGGCCGACGTATTGATCTGACCGCCAAAGAATTTGCGCTTTTGGAGTTACTCATGCGTCGTCAAGGTGAAATCCTCCCCCATTCGTTGATTGCCTCTCAGGTTTGGGATATGAACTTTAATAGCGATACCAATGTTGTTGAGGTGGCCATTAAACGACTACGCACCAAGGTTGATACTCCTGCGGACAGCAAACTGATACGCACCGTGCGTGGTATGGGCTATGTGCTGGAGGAAGCGTCTGATGATTTTTCGGCTACCTAATACTATTGCCGTTCGCACCAGTCTGTTGTTCACCATGTTAGCTGCGGGCGTGTTAATCGTGATGGGACTGATGATTAGATCGTCGGTTAGTCATCACTTCAATGAACTGGACTCGGCTTTGCTCGAAGGAAAACTAGAGCTAATTCACCATATCCTGCTCGACAATACTGCACCTGATGACGCGGCGCGTATTCAACAATTGTCTAATTCACTGGTTGGTCATCATGATTTAGTCGTGCGCGTAGATCGTCCCGCAGGGCATACGTTTTTTGCTGAAGGTCATACCACCATTCCAGACCAAGCCTTATTAAAACCACAATTTATGCGCAGCAAACTGGCGTTCAAACTAAGCGCGTGGGTTGCTGATGGTATCGCTTATCAAGGCTTTGCCGCGCAACTGCCCACAGGACGCAACAATGATGTATTTATTGTTGCCATTGGTACAGAAACCACCCATCACCAAATGTTCCTGCACGACTTTGAACGTCAACTGGTGCTGGTGGGCGGCAGTGGTCTGCTACTGATTGCCTTGTTAAGCTGGTTAGCAGCACGACGGGGATTACGCCCAGTACAAACAATGGCGGTTGTTGCTGAAGGTATCTCCGCTCAACAGCTACAACAACGCCTCGCCTCAGAAAGTGTCCCGCTCGAACTACAGCCATTGGCACGCGCATTTAACGCCATGCTGGATCGCCTCGGTGACTCCCTACAACGTCTGTCTGAGTTCTCGTCTGACCTTGCCCATGAACTACGGACTCCGATCAATAATCTGATGACCCAGACGCAGGTCTCCTTGGCTAAGCCGCGTACAGCACAGGACTATCAAGAGATTCTTTATTCTAGCCTTGAGGAGTATGAGCGATTAGCACGGATGATTTCAGACATGCTGTTTCTAGCGAAAGCAGACAATGGATTAGTTGTTCCACACCATCAAACTGTAGAACTGGCCGCTGAAATAGATGCGCTACTCGAGTTTTATGATGCGCTGGCCGCCGAAAAATCTATCCATCTACAGCGTGAAGGTCAGGGTGTCGTTTTGGGCGACTCGCTGATGATTCGCCGTGCTTTCAGCAACTTGTTGTCGAACGCCATTCGCCATTCGCACGTCGGCGGCACTATCACTATTTCAATAACACAGGAGGCTAATACCAGAACCGTACAAATCGAAAACACAGGAGCTGACATTCCAGCAGAGCAAATTTCACGAATTTTTGACCGCTTCTATCGCGGGGATGCCTCACGACAAAGAACGGATGAAGGTGCGGGCTTGGGATTGGCGATTACCAAGTCCATTGTTCAAGCTCATCATGGTGATGTTTCAGTGATTTCTGGTCAGGGTAAAACACGATTTTCAGTGAAATTGCCTATCGTTATGGTAAATTAGTTAATCTAGATTAGGTGTATTAGGTGAAAAGAAACGAAAATGAGCTAATCGGCCAATTAGAGTCACCCAACTTGGCTATCGTCCAACACCATAGCCAACAATCAAAAATACGATATAAGTTGGCTGGCAATCTTTTGGCTACTTATATCGGCTATGTCACATTCACGAGACGACTGCACGAAATATCAGTAATTGAATGCACTAGGTCAACATCAAAAAGTACGCTCACTGTTTTATTAAGATGGCTTCAATGCACACTCTCTAATCCGCATAATAGTCTGACGACTGGTTTTAAATTCCCTAGCCAACTCAGCAACACTCTTGCCAGAACCAAGAGCTGCTAGAACCTTTACACGTTCCTCGTTATTTAAAGAGGAAGGACGACCAAAACGCTTTCCTGCTGCTCTTGCGCGATTAATGCCCGACTGAGTACGTTCAATCAATAAATCTCGTTCAAACTCAGCCACAGCCGCAATGACCTGCATGGTCATTTTGCCCGAAGAACTGGTTAAGTCCACACCGCCTAAAGCCAAACAATGAACTCGAACACCAAGGTCTGCCAGATGTTCTACGGTTGCTCGGACATCCATCGCATTTCGGCCTAAACGATCCAACTTGGTGACCACTAAAATATCGCCCTGCTCTAATCGGTCAAGTAACTTACTAAAAGCAGGCCGTTCTTTAGCGGCGACAGAGCCACTGATACTTTCTTCGATCAATCGACGGGGTTGAATGGCAAATCCAGCCGTTTTAATTTCGAGACTTTGGTTTTGGGTGGTTTGGTCAGCCGTAGAGACACGACAGTAAGCAAAAACGCGCGACATGGGCTTTAATCCGTCCGAAAATACTGTACGGATTATAAATCATGTCCGTAATATGTTTAACCTATTTTTCGGACACATCCGTAACAGGATGTCCGAATATGAGCGGTTTTGGATAGTTGCGGCTTAGCACTTAAAGACAGACTAGAGTTTTACGCTATCAAGACTTAAGGCATACTTAGGCTATATCTCAACCCTTCTCTGAATCTTTAAAATCTGCTGCCGTATTACTTATGCTCATGGCTTTAATCAACGCCATTTGCTCCTGCACTTGCAGCCTTAGACCTTTTAGCTCACCTTGGCATTGAGCTGCCTCATTAGCAGAGATGGCCGCATTATTTCTCACACTGGCGATTTCAAGAACTAAACGCTGTTCCGTTTCCTTAGCACTTGCCCGTTCTCGCTCCCGTTCTGTCTCAGTCACGCTAATATAGGACTCTTTTTCTGCTTTCTGTACTGCCGCTTGTTCCTGCGCCTGTTGCAGCACACCTTTTGCGGCCATCGCTTCCTGATTCGCCACATCTAAAAGCGTATTTAACCGACCTAATTCACTTCCGAATTTTTGTTGTTCTTCCCGCGTTTCTGTATGCACCCGCTCCAGCTCCGCCTGTAAGCCGTCTGCTCGCTTTTCAATCTCTTGAGTACGCGCTTCCGCCAGACCAAGTCTTTCTTGTTGTTGCGCCAATTGCACAACCTGCGCCTGTATTATTTGTTTAGCTTCCAGAAGCTCTTTAGCCACCTTTGCAGCATCACTTTTTACTTGATCCATTTCTTCTGATAGCGACTCAAATGCGTTTGATTGCTCATTGGATAGTCTTGCTAAATCAAGTTTTTCAGCTTCAAAGGATGCTCTCGCCAACTCTAAAGCTTCATTAGCCTTATCTTGTGCAATTTTCCAAACATTCTGCCCTAGCTCAAAAACAGCTAAATGCAGCGACTCAGGCAATGGCTCAATCACTGATCTAACAACTGTACGCTGCTTTTGTCTCCACTCTCTCAATGCCTCTACCACAGAGTTCATACTGGCACGAGATGCCTGTCTCACCTGATCTACAGTAGGAAACTCATTAGTTCCCGACTCAGCATAGAGCTGATCCGCAGCCTTGAAAACTCTATCTTTAATTTCCTGATTCATGATAGCACCCCTAAATGATAGTAGTAATAATACTATTATTACTACTATCAATAAAGGGGTAAGTTATGGCTGGTTGCTTTGTTTAACTACAAATCATGAATATTTATTGAAGAGTCTTTTGAGTAAATTTCGGATTAGGCGAACTTTTGATAAAAGAGTCGTAATATTTTTTATAACTCAACTCTAGTGACTAATTAAATTTCAAACCACTAAAACACAAGCGCGAAATCTCTTGATGCTGGGCAGTGATGGCCGCAGCGTGGTCAGTATGGCAGGAATTTGCAAGTATTTTATGCCTAACTACCTAACTAAATTAACCGCCCAACAATCCAATTTGGTATTCAACATCATAAGCCGCAATTAAATTTGCTTTAAGGTTTCCTTCTTGTTTTGATGAGGGATAACGAGTAGTACACTTTCCCACGCCCCCATCTCAATGTCGCTCACCCAAAAGAAACTCCAAGAAATCCAATTTTAAAGCAGCAATTCACATAATGCTTTAATGGTGAAATTGCCTTGATTGCTGAATCTGCACTCTTAAATTTCTTTGCTATGTCAGGCTTGCTAGTTGTACCTAATGAGGATGAAGCACCGCCAGTTCCAAACTCTATAACATAACCACCCCCATCCTTTGGAACCCAAAGAGTTACATAGACTGTGCGGCCTTGCATAAGCAAGTTTTTTACATCATTGATTAACATCTAATCCTCACAAAAAAATTCAATTTGGTTATCATTTTATCGAACACATAACATACAATAATATTACTCATTATGTATTCGTAATAAATATTACATTTGGCACGATTAAGACGTAAGAATTCAATGCTAAATGGCTTTGATATTATTTAAAGGTATTTGTTAGTTAATCTGTGTAATCCTGTATCAAAATATCCCCTTGCCAGTCCAACACACTGCGAACGCAATTAAAGGCTGCATCTAAGGCTCTAAACTCTCTGACCTCATGCCGTTGCGTTTTCAAAACAATTTGTCCGCCCGTAATGTAGTCGTCAATGGATAAAGCAAAGGCATTGATGGCTTTGTTATAATGAATGGTGACGGGGGGAGTGTTGCAAGGCTTGAATTGCCAAATAGCTAAACAAACAGTGCTTTAATTCTTTTGCTTGCATGATATGTTCACATTAGATAATGAACACTCATCAAATATGCTATTTTGATTCATCAAAAACAGTATCGTGGAACAACGCGGGATTGTTCCCATACTGGTCGAAAAATAGGGCAGTCGCACTTTTGCGGACGCATTAGCCTTAAGCCCACATACTTCCATGCTACTTTTCTGTCGTCTTTTTAACTTCACGCTCTGTTCGCCGCCCCATTACTACCACCCCAGAATTGGAATCCTCGGCGGTTTGGTCTTATATTCCAAGTCATAGATAATAACCATCACTTATTTGGCTGGCTAATGAGCAAAAATTGTAGATATATCTAGTTGTTTTTATTGTATATAAGTCTATTATTATCTATAGGTAAATGATTACTATCTTGGGTGGTTTGTATGAACATTCAGCAGCGCATGAAATTGTCTGTCGCCAACAATCGTGATGACGTTTTTATTAGAGCGGATTTCAAGAAATTCGGAAGCTCTGCTCAAATATCACGCGCCCTAATAGGGTTGGTAAATGAGGGGAAATTAGTGAAAGTTGGTCGTGCCGTGTATGTCAAAGCGAGGCCAAGCTCCATCTCTGGAAACCCTGTCCCGACCATACCATTGGCGCAGATTGCACAAAAAGCGTTAATTAAACTAGGGGTTAGCTTTTCATTGGGTAAACAACAAGCAGCATACCAACGCGGCGAAACAACACAGATTCCTATTGAGGTTGCCTTTCATACGGGAATACGACGTATTTCTCGAAAGTTAGCCCTTGGTAATAAAGTAGTACATTTTGAAAACAATCACGCCTGAACTCGCGAGGCTTATGCAGGATGCCGTGGCAGAAGGCTTGACCTCGTTGCCCGAAGGCGTTTTGGAGAAAGACTATATCGTCACCAGTGCCTTGCACACCATCACCCACTTAAGCGATGACAACCTGATACTGACGTTTTGTGGCGGAACTTGCCTATCCAAAGCTTACGGTCTGTTAGATAGAATGTCCGAAGATATTGATTTTAAAATTGCTTTCACATCGAACGCACCAACATCCAGAAATGCCCGAAGCAAATTGTTGTCTGGCTTTAAAAAGCGGTTGACCGAAGCACTGACTGACACAGGGTTTCACCTTCAAGAACCTGTCACCGCCCGTAATGGTAATCGCTATCTATCGGCTCGATTTCTTTATCGTAGTCAATTTGAGGTAGTCAGTAGTTTACGCTCAGAAATACTCGTTGAAGTAACGGCTAATGCACCTTTTGCCCCGACGCAGCAACAACCCATTCAGTCATTGCTCACAGGATTGCTCAATCGTCCGATGGAACCATCTCTCGTATTACCTTGTATTACCATCGGCGAGGCATTAGCAGAAAAAGTATTATCCATGCTCCGTCGAACCGCGCAAGAGTTTGCAGGAGAAAGTAGGGAACCTTATGATAAAATGCTGATTAGGCATATTTATGACGTTCACCGCATTGTCACACAGCAGCCCGATGAAACTCCACTCGCCGCACAGATTTTTTCTGCGCTAGTCACGCGCGATGTCGAGCAATTTGGCGATCAGCATCCTGCGTTTGCAACATCGCCAAAAAACACGATGCTGCACACATTAACCCGCATACAAACTGAGACCCAGTTTAAAGCCTATTATCAACAGTTTGTTGAAGGCTTAGTTTTTGACCGTCAGAAGACCTTATTTGAAGATGCCTTAGCCAGCTTTTCACAACAGGCGATGCGATTGATTCATGTTCTCGCTGATAGCAACACAGACAATCTGCGACAGCCCTAAAAGGAGAAAAGTTGAGCATTGCCCCTCTTAAGAACTGCACATTTTCTGCACAATACACCCCACAAAACAACCTATGTTCAATTTTACAAACTTCATATTTGGATTCGTTAAGTTTGTAACGGTCTAAATGATTTGTGGTGAACGTCATCACTGTCGGCTATAGTTTGCATGAAACGTCAATAAGATTTCATGCAATGACGACAGCCGCCCCACCCTTCTCAAATCCATCGCTAACGACTAAGCAATCCGCCTTGGGTCAGGTGGCGAATAGGCTACACGCGGGTAAGTGTATCGTAGGGAAGATTTGACTCTGTTTTCTAATGCCGTTGATCGACACCTGCGTGAGCTGGTTTCTGAAGGCGCGTTAAAGCGACTGGCGCAAGGGCTTTACTACGCACCTAAAAAATCCATGTTTGGTGTGCTTCCTCCAGACGACCACGAGTTGGTTACCACATTCCTTCGTGATAAGGACTTCTTGCTGTTTTCACTATCAAGTTATAACACTTTAGGCGTAGGAACATCACAGCTCTACAACAAGACCCTTGTCTATAATCATAAACGGCACGGTATCTTTTCGTTCGGCAATCGCCAATTCGATTTCCGAGTGAAGCCTCGCTTTCCCCAAAAGCTCACACCTGAGTTCTTGTCGGTCGATATTATCAATAACCTAGACGAATTGGCGGAAGACAAGAAGGGGTAGTTACCACGTCCGTGTAAAAAGTGCCATCTGTGCTATCAGATAAGCGAAAATATCACTATCAAAACAACCAATCTAATAATATATTTTAATCAGCACTTAAAAGTTTGATATGTCATTTTTTATGCAAAGACATGGATAAATT
>CANBZV010000018.1 GCA_947373945.1 Moraxellaceae bacterium | reverse complement strand
TTATCAATGACATAGGTGTCATTACCTAGACCACCCTGCATCACATCGCCGCCTAAGCCACCATCGAGCACATTCGCCGCACTGTTACCTGTTAAGGTATTGACCAGAGCATTGCCCGTCCCATTGATCGCGGCAGTTCCTGTCAACACCAAGTTTTCAACATATTGGCCAATTAGACTAAACGTCACGCTTGACTGCACTAAATCCATTTCTGTGGCGAGTGCGGAACTTTCGATAACGACATCGCCCAGATTATCGACATAATACACATCGTTACCCAAGCCACCTGTCATCGTATCTGCGCCCGAACCGCCCACAAGGGTATCGTCGCCTTGCCAGCCACTCAGATTGTCGGCACCTGCTCCACCATCCAACACATTAGCAGCACTATTGCCGATCAGCGTATTCGCCAGCGAATTGCCAGTACCACTAATTACGTCTGACCCTGTCAGCATCAGATTTTCAACATTCGCACCCAAGCTATAGGTGATACTCGACTGAACAACATCTATTTCTGTCGCTAGTGCTGATGTCTCAGTGACTATATCTGCTACATTATCAATAACATAAGTATCATTTCCCAAACCGCCTAGTAAGGAATCGGCTCCCTTCCAACCGTCTAGGACATTAGCCGCACTATTGCCCGTCAATATGTTTGCTAACGCATTACCTGTACCGTTAACTGCAGCTGATCCTGTCAATATCAGATTTTCAACATTGGCGCTCAGGCTGAATGTGACACTAGACGAAACAACATCAATTTCAGAGGCTACCGTTGACGTTTCCGTCACAATATCGGACGTGTTATCAATAATATAACTATCATTACCTAGGCCACCGACTAAGGTATCGACCCCGAAACCACCATTTAAGACATTAGCGACATCATTTCCAGTCAGCTTATTTGCCAAGACATTACCTGTGCCATTGACAGCGTTTGTCCCCGTCAATACCAGATTTTCCAGATTGCTACCGAGAGTATATGTGATGCTGGCATAGACAATATCTAACTCTGTGGCGATCGTTGAGCTTTCAATAACGAAATCGCCTTTATCATCAACGTAGTAAACATCATTCCCTGATCCGCCATCTAACGCGTCAGCGCCAGCTCCACCATTCAGCACATCATTACCTGTTTCGCCAATCAAGGTATCGTTGCCATCGCCACCAATCAACGTATCGTTATCAGCACCACCAGCCAGTATGTCATTCCCCAAACCACCATCCAGTTGGTTGGCGGCGCTGTTACCAGTCAGAGTATTGGCTTGCACATTCCCGGTCGCATTAATCGCTGCCGTACCAGTGAGCGTCAGATTCTCGACATTGGCACTCAAGGCGTAACTGACACTTGCATTGACCGTATCGATTTCGGTCTTCGACGTTGAGGTTTCCGTGACAATATCTGCGACATTGTCGATGATGTAAGTATCGTTACCCGCTCCACCGATCAAGTTATCTGCACCAGCAGCCCCATCCAGCATATTGCCAGCGCTGTTACCAATCAGAGTATTGGCTTGCACATTCCCGGTCGCATTGATCGCTGCCGTACCGGTGAGTGTCAGACTCTCGACATTGGCACTTAAGATATAGCTCACACTACTTCGCACCAGATCCACTTCAGCTACTAACGTAGAGGCTTCTGCCACCACGTCACTGATATTATCGACGATATAGGTGTCATTCCCCACACCACCCTCCATAGTATCAATACCAGCGCCTCCATCCAGAATGTCATTACCACTTAGTCCACTCAATCTATTCGCGGCACTGTTGCCAATCAGGTTATTAGCCTGACTATTTCCTGTCGCGATAATTGCTTCAGTGCCCATAAGCGTGAGGTTTTCAACATTGGCACTCAAAGAATAACTCACACTACTCCAGACAATATCCGTACCTGCATTGGTCAACTCAGTAACCACATCGCCTGTGTCATCAACCACATAGGTGTCATTGCCAGTACCTCCTGATATCGTATCAATACCAGCTTCACCATTAAGCACATTGGCAGCGCTATTACCCGTCAGGATATTGGCTTGGGCATTTCCAGTCGCATTGATAGCTTTTGTACCAGTGAGCGTCAGATTCTCAACATTGGCACTCAGGATATAACTAGCACTACTTTGAACCGCATCTACTTCAGTCGTCAACGTCGAGGCCTCTGTCACCACATCATTAGCGCTATCAACCACATAAATATCATTACCAAGACCACCCATCAGGGTGTCATCGCCAAGGCCACCATCCAGAATATTGTTGCCACTGTTGCCTAACAGCTGGTTATACAAACCATTCCCAGTACCATTAATATCGGCTGTACCTGTTAGTGTCAGATTCTCCAGATAGGTCCCCAAGCTATAGGTAACACTGCTCTGCACTAAGTCGATACCACCATTATCAAGTACGCCATCGGTCAAATATTTGATAAAAACATCTTCGACATTGTTGTTATCGCCAGCGACCAAATTATTGGCATTACTGACAAAAACCAGCTGCCCACCATCGGCAGAAAAAGCCATGTGAAAATCACTATAACTATTAGCCTGCGTACCATTCATGGCTGTATTAACACGAGTAATGGCACCCGTGTTCAAATCTTTAATAAAAATATCGCCTGTCTCATTGGTATCACCCGCCACCAGATTACTGGCGTAACTATAAAAAGCCACCTTAGAGCCATCGGCGGATAAAACTGGGCCAAAACTATCGCCAAAGGCTTGCGTACCATCAGCCGCTGTACTTACGCGGGTAATAGCTCCACTAGCTAAATCCTTGATGAAAATATCGAACTTATTATTGCTGTCGCCGCTAACCAAATTGCTGGCATCAGAGCTGAATAGCACTTTGGTGCCATCGGGGGAAAAGATAGGAGTAGTGCTGCCATTATTACCATTCGCCTGTGCGCCATCTGCGGCGGTATTCACACGGGTAATGGCTCCTGTTAGTAAGTTTTTGACAAAAATATCAGGGTCACCATTGGTATCTCCAGTCACCAAATCAGTGGCATGATTTTCAAAAACCACCTGAGTACCATCAGGAGAGAATACAGGCGAAAAACTCTGGCTAAAGGCGGCGTTACCATCCGCTGTTGAACTTGCACATGTGACCTGGCCTGTCACCAAATCCTTGACGTAAACTTCAAAGTAGCTAGGACCTGCCCCTAAATTACTGGCAAGGCTGACAAAAGCAATCTTGGTGCCATCGGAGGAGATAGCGGGATCAAAGCTACCGTCATTGGCTTGTCCACCCTGATTGTTGGTAGTGACACGCGTAATAGCTCCACTAATCAAGTCCTTGATAAAAATATCGTCCGCATTATTAGTATCGCCAGCGACCAGATTATTGGCACTACTGACAAAAAGCACCTGATGTCCATTCGGTAAGAAGATTGGACGGCTACTTGCATTGTTGCCTGCTATGCCGTTAACCGATGTACTAATACGTTTAATATCCCCAGTACCCAACTCTTTGACAAAAATATCGCTACTACCATTTCCATCTCCAGCTACTAAATTGTCGGCCGAACTAGCAAAAACTAACAATCGTCCATCTGGCGACAAAAATGGCTCAAAGCTTCTATCATTGCTTTGAACACCATTCGCTGCTGTACTCACCAGACTGGTGGTTCCTGCGGCAACAGACGTTGTTTCCACCACTACATCACCTGCATTATCAACAATGTAGGTGTCATTACCCGCGCCGCCAGTCATGGTATCGGCACCAGTGCCTCCATCCAACACATCATTACCGGTATTGCCACTCAAGGTATCATTACTGTCGCCACCGTTTAATGCATCATCATCCGTACCACCGAACAGCGTATCCATATCATTGCCGCCGACCAGCGTATCATTGCCCGCTTCACCATTCAGTGTATTGGCACCTGAACCGCCATCGAGCACATTAGCGGCGCTGTTGCCTGTCAACACGTTATTCAACGCATTGCCAGTACCGTTAATGGCGGTTGTCCCTGTGAGTGTCAAATTCTCAAGATTCATTCCTAGTGTGTAGCTAATATTAGTTTGTACTGCATCTATTTCCGTTGTCAGTGTCGAAGCTTCAGTAACAACATCAACAGCATTATCGACAATGTATAAATCATTGCCTTCGCCACCAATCAGCGTATCGGCACCACTGCCACCATCCAGCACATCATTACCCATCTCACCACTGAGTCTGTCGTTACCAACTCCACCACTCAATGTATCACTACCTGCCCCTCCAACTAGCGTGTCTGCACCCGTACCCCCCTCAAGCAGGTTGGCTGAATCATTTCCCGTCAGAACATTATTCAGGACATTACCTGTGCCATTAATAGCGACTGAGCCTATAAGCATCAGATTTTCCAGATTTGCCCCTAGGGAATAACTGACACTACTTTGCACGAGGTCTATTTCAGTCCCCAGTGTAGAGACTTCTGTCACGACATCACTTATGTTGTCTACCACATAGGTGTCACGACCTGTTCCGCCAATTAGCGTATCCGCGCCGGTACTTCCATCCAATGTATTGGCAGCACCATTGCCAGTGACCACATTATTTAGGGCATTACCCACACCGCTAATAGCAGCGACTCCGGTCAATGTCAGGTTTTCAAGATATTCGCCTAATGTGTAACTAACGCTGCTTTGAACGGTATCAATACTGCCGCTATCACCCATTTCATCAGTCAACGATTTGATAAAAACATCATCAAAGCCGTTCGTATCCCCAACCACTAAGTCGCCATCATAATTTCTAAACAGCAGTTTGCTGCCATCAGGTGAGAAGATCAGATTGTCGCTATTACCATTAATTTGCATGCCTGTTGCGGTCGTACTTAAACGCGTGATCGCCCCAGTGATCAAATCCTTGATAAAGATATCAGAACGGTTATTGGTGTCGCCAACCACTAAATTACTGGCATTACTGACAAACGCTATTTTGTTGCCATCTGGAGAAAATACTAAGCCATAGCTATTGCCATTGCTCTGCGTGCCATTTGCGGAGGTACTGACACGAGTAATAGCCCCGCTAGCCAAGTCCTTGATAAAAACATCGCCAACGTTATTATTATCCCCAGTAATTAAATTACTGGCATAACTGACAAACGCTATTTTGCTGCCATCAGGGGAGAAAACCACCTCTCCGCTGATGCCATTCCCCTGCGTACCGTCTGCCGCTGTACTGACGCGAGTAACTGCACCAGTAACCAAATTTTTGACAAAAATATCACTCGAAAAATTATTATCACCAACCACCAGATTGCCAGCGGTACTTGCAAAAGCAATTTTGGTTCCATCGGGCGAGAAGACTAGGTTATAGCTACTACCATCACTTTGTGCGCCATTGGTTGCCGTACTAACACGGGTAATTGCTCCACTGGTCAAATTCTTAATAAAAATATCGCTGACGGAATTAGTATCTCCGGCGACCAAATTACTGGCATTGCTGATAAAAGCAATTTTGCCGCCATCAGGGGAAAAGACATGTCCAACGCTATCGCCATTGCTTTGTATACCACCGACCCCCGTACTAACACGAGTAAGCACCCCGCTAGTCAAGTCTTTAACAAAAACATCACTAGCTCCATTGGTATCTCCAGCAACTAAATTGCTGGCATAACTGACAAAAGCTACTTTGCTGCCGTTGGGTGAGAATACAAAGCTGTAACTTGCACTATTACTGGGTGAACCATCCGAGGCCGTAATCGCCAGTGAGATATCGCCGCTCGTTAAATCCTTAACAAATACATCCGCTGCACCATTGGTGTCTCCAACCACCAGATTGCTAGCATAACTGGTAAAATATACTTGCTTACCATTGGGTGAAAAAGTCAGACCATAGCTATTACCATTGCTTAAAGCGCCATTGACCGCTGCACTAATAATCTTGACAGTTCCTGCGGGAAGCAACGTTATTTCATCAATAATGTCGCTTGTATTATCGACAACATAGGTGTCATTGCCTGCACCACCATACATACTGTCCGCCCCGACTGTGCCATTCAAAATATCATCACCAGCAGTTCCATTTATAACAGCCATGTCTTTTCACTCACCCAAAATTAAATTAATCAGGCTCACCAAGAGTCTCAATAAACACTGCCCCAGAGCCACATTAGCAGCAAAACTCTATCAAACCCAGACAACAAAATAGCCTGCATTTTAAACATAGCCTTAACACAAGGCCATAACCCATCATCAGTTTCAGATGATGTTTAGCAAATAGAACTACACCGCAATTTGGAATTCAGTTTGTTCGAGCACAAGACAAAAACGCATAACCGTCGGATATAAAGTACGTCATTAAACATAGTTGGCGTAAATCAAATGGCTTGCTAATACAGCAAGTGCTGGAAAAACCCTAAATATCGCCAATAATGCGATACCCACTCTCAGCGCTAACAGTAAAGAACATACAACCAGCCTCAGCTTAACTAGCAAAAACAGTCAAACTCGTGGTACATTCTTACGGATTATTAGTAACAGCAACAGAAACACACAAGAAGAAATAGCGGTTCTGCATTAGAATGCCTGACCAAAATAAAAAACAACAAGCCAATTAGGAGACTCTCCCTATGCCTATTCCTCAGGGCCGCCTTCTCACCAGCTTACTTCTCACATCGCTTTCGGCTGTTAGTTGGGCTGACCAAGTGATTGTAAACACCACCACTGACGAAACAGCTATCTCCAATAGCCAATGTTCGTTGCGCGAAGCTGTTGCCTATTTAAATGTAAAAAATACTAATTTAGCTATTCTTGATGAAGAGATTGCCGTTATTTCAGGTACATCCAAAGTACTCAGCAAACAATTATTAGATGAAAAAGCAAAAGTTCCTCAAAATACTGTAGAAATCGACCGTTTAGATGGGCTAATCAAGGCTGGTTTATTAGCGCTGAATACGAAGCTTCGAGAAGATGAAAACAAACTGATTTTAGCAACTAACGAGACGGATCCAGACAAAAAAATAATTGCTGATCTCAAAACAACTATCGCTGCTGATAACGCAGCAATCAAAATTAAAGAAGATGCAAAAGCAGCCAAAGAGAAAGAACGGTTATTAAAAGACTTTCGTGCTCAAGGTTTGAATGGCTGTACTAGTGCCATCAGCAGCGATACTGACAGTATTGCCCTGACAACAGGCACAGCGCCGTATGAAATTAGCACGATACCCATCACTATTGACCTCTCTGTCACTATTAACTTATTGACGACCGTTGACTCAACAACGAGTTCAACTGGCTTAAGCGGCCTAGAACAAACAGGCACAGACATCACGCCTAGAACAGTGATTAAAGCAGTTGGAAATCATGCTCTTTTTATCATTAATGACAGCTTAGCGACGACTTCAACTGTAACGTTTAATAACATTGACCTTCAGGGCTGTAATCAAGCGACTAGTGGCAATGTATGCGCTGTCGATGGCGGCTTAATTTTGAATAAAGAAAAGCTCACGATTGTGGATGCCATCCTCAGTGGCGGCAATGCAAGTGGTTTGGGTGGAGCCATTTACAACAGTGCGGGTGGTTCGATTAATGCTAGCCAACTATTATTTCAATCCAATTCCGCTCCCAGTGGTGCTGCCGTTTACTCTGAACAATCCAGTGCGTCCGTATCCAGCTCCCTGTTTACCAAAAATACAGGAACTAATATATTCGCGATCAATGAAATTGCCATTATTGATCAACAAGTGCCTATCATCCAAAATACAACATTTTCAGGTAATTCAGGGGTCGCCATTTCATCTAAAGGCGTCTTGATTATCAACAATTCCACTATTGTGCTAAATGACGGCGGCATAAACCTTAATAATACTCTGCCCACAATTTATAACTCCATTATTGCAGGCAACACGGCTCAGGGTGACTGCTTAAACTTCAAAACGTTGCCCGTTGACACCAGTGTTTACTTCAGTAACAACCTATTTCAAACGGGTTGCGACATCGGCGCAGCAAATACTCACAACCATCAAATTTCTGGAACAGGTAATGAGACGCTGATGGCCGCCAGTGTCAATGGCAAATGTGAAGCCGCATCATTGACATCTGTAGGCTTGCTTTGCCCCCTCGCTGAGAATGGTGGTCTGACAAAAACACATAAACCTCGTTTGTTAGTGAGCTATACCAGCTTGGATGACTCACCTATCGTTAATAAAGGCTTTATCAACAACAACGGGGCTAAAGGCGTCACTTGCTATAGTGTCGATCAACGCCAACTATCACGGGGGCTTTGTGATATTGGTGCAGTAGAAATTCAAGGCCTGACAAGTACAAAACAGGGTCAAGACATTACATTTGGACAATCTGCCAAGTTTGATCTTCTGGAAAAAATAGGCGATGGCGAGTTATGGCCATCTGCCCAATGCCAAGACCTATATGGTGCCGGAACATATGTTGACGGTTGTGCCCGTTTAGCTGAATTCCCAGCGAAAGGTGTTGTCAGTTTTGATGATGTCAATGATCAGGTTGTCTATAAAGCCACTTTATCTAATTTTCATGGCTTCGATAAATTCGCCTATTTAATGACCACAACTATTAGCCGTTTTAGCGATGCCTCAAATAATGACCGTTTCGTTCGAGTTGATGTCAAAGTTGTTTCTGAACCTGATACCTCCACTTCATCTAAATCATTAGATACAGGTGCTACTGGTTTATTTTCTCTATTTATGCTCAGCCTGTTAATGGTATGGCGACGGTTACGTTGAGGACAATAATAATGAGATCTCTTCAAGCTCTTTGCTTTGCTACTTTATTTATTGCTTTTGAAAGCCATGCTTCGTATGTCATTCAAGTAAATACATTTGCTGACGAAAATGGGGAAAATGATAGTAAATGTTCGCTAAGAGAGGCTGTGCAAGCGGTAAATACCTTGCAACCTTTTGGTGGCTGCAAAGCCGGAAGCCGTGACCTTACAAACGTTATTCAACTCGCCGACGGCACCTATACACTCACTCATGGCGAGCTACTAGTTACCCACGCCCTTACCATTCAAGGCATTGACCCATTTATTGAGACCGAAACAGACTCAATTACCCTTGCAAAACCTAAACGAGCTGCCCCAAGCTTACAAATGGGTAGCAAAATTGATGGCAACTTCCTATCACGTTTATTTAATAGTGCATTCTATAAAGCCAATATTACGCTGAATAATGTTATTTTATTAAATGGCAAAGCCGATATAGGCGGTGCAATATTAGCGGGTGGTACGGTCACAACGAACAATAGCCTGATCAGTAATAACCGTGCGACGACCGCTGGTGGTGCTGTTTATCTGGAAGGACGCTCCGCAGTACTTTCATCAGTCGACAGCACATGGTCTAAAAATACTTCCCCAAAAGGGGCAGTACTGGCCATGTCCTGTATTGATGATTTACAACCCATTGCCCGTGATTCTGCACTTATCCGCACTACCATGCTTAATAACGGCTCGGTCAATGACAGAAGTATTATTGATGCTTGTAGCAGTATTGCTTTTAAAGTTGATACTTCTACCATTGCGAAAAATACAGCCCAAAATACCGGGGGCATTTTATATTTCGCTGATAGAATGAGTAATGGCAGCTCGTTAACCCTTGAGCATGCCACGATTGTTGAAAACGAAACGGCACCCGCAATTACTTACGGAAACTTAACTGCGTTAGTTATCAGCTCAACAGTCATCGCCTTTAATAATGGGTTGGGTTGTGCTGTACAAGGTGCTAGTAACACTAAATATACGGGTAGTCATAACGCTTTCCAGGGTTGTGCCACCTTAGCAGCACTTGATAAAAATGACGGCAATCTACTAAGCAAACAGTTCCCTCTAGTACCGCTAGCAGATGAGTTAATGCCATTGGGTAATTACGGCGGGTATACTCTTACCTACCTACCCAAAAGCACGTCAACCTATCTCCTAAATACCACCGTGCCAACGCTAGACTGCCTTGATCATTTAGATCAGCGAGGTAGCAAAACTGCCGACAATTGTGATATCGGTTCAGTCGAAAAGCGGACTGCAATTGCGATCTCTATAGAAACTCAGATTCTGGGTAATAATGATGGCACAGATCGTTTAGCTGTGGCCGATGCACTAGCCAATGACATTCCTAGTGAAACAGACCAAACAGATGATATCCGTAATGCGCGTGGCGATTTTGCCAAAGATGCGCAAGGCAATTATGACGACAAAGCCATTTCAATTACTGTTGGTGCTGATAAATGCCAAGTCATTAAACCGACAGAAACTGGTGGACGACCACTGATTCAATTTGATAACCGCGGCATTATTATGTCGAGTGATGAACCGTTTACCTGCAAATATAAATTCACTGATAGTAATGGCCAGCTATCAACTGAAGGTGAATTGCTATTCCGAATTGATAACAAGCAACCTATTGCCGTCGATGATACTTTTACTCTGCCCTCCAACACTGCACGCATCCTGATTGATATTGTCAAAAACGATAGTGACAAAAATGATGGTAAATATGGTGGGCTTTGCAGTACCAGTGATCTCAAATGCAATGATGGACGCTACATCCGAATTGTTACGAGCCCAGAAGTAGGCGTCATTGAGGCCGATAAAGAAGGCAGTTGCCCTGATACTAACGAAGCAAATAAATACAAATGCTATGGCGGTAATATTTATTATCGCGCTAAAAACACCATATCTCCCTTTAACGATACCTTCACATATGTTGTGTATGATATTGATAAGAATCCGTCTAAAGAAGCGACGGTTACAATCATCAATCAAACCGGTACCAACGAAAACACCAGCTCAGGTGCTTTAGGATTGTTTTCACTATTCGCTTTAAGCGGCTTAGCGTTCTACCGTCGTTTTAGGAAATAAGGTTTTGTTAAAGCTTTCATCTTTATTGATTAGTTGTGCCAGTGTTCTCAGTGTTATTTCTACACAAAGTGTCGCGGAACCGTTAGCGCAAACTGCTAGCCAAACTGCACATCTAGACGTACCTGAAATAGTTCAAATCATGGCTATTGATGGTCAAGAACGAACCGGTAATTTTTTTGGCTCGCGTGCGATGACTCTTGATTTAAGCGCGGGTGAACACGTACTGAGTGTACGTTACACTCAGTTGTTTCAATTGGGCGCTGATGACCACGATATTATTAAGTCAAAACCTTTAGCCATTCGTTTTACCGCTGATGCTGGCAAGACTTATCAACTAACGGTTAATCCGCCTAAACGTTATGAAGCAGCTAAAGAATTTGCCAAACAACCCGACATTCGTTTAGTTAATAAAAGCACCGGGGCTAGTCAACAAGCTATTCCCATTAAGTCTTATGCTGAAGCGTCTTTGGTTGACAGTATTGGTAAAGCTTTTCAAAGTGCGGATGATACTGCTGCTGTTGCGGCAACCGCTTCTAACAATGTTCAATTATTACAAGACATTTGGTCTCGCTCCTCGCCAGAAGAGCGTCAGGCTTTTGCTGCATGGCTGGCAAGTAAGGCGGCTTCTGCGAAGTAACTCACAACAACAGTAAAAACAGGGCGAATATTCCGCCCTGTTATTTTTTGCTTTAAATCACTATTACTCCGGTTGTGTCTTTTGCCCCAGCGCGTACCAATCGACATGACGAGTCAGGAACATCATCACCGCCAGTAAAATAAAGACTAATACTGAGCCGAGCATCATCGTAAAATCTTCGGATTGTAAAATCACAAACAGCGTGCCATACATTGCCGTCAAAATCGTACTGAGGACTAAAGACCGCCCTACACTTTTTAGCACATAACTGACATAAAACGTGATCAAGCTAATACAGGCAATGCTAGACACACCATACGCTAATGCAAAGTCTACATGCTCACTGAAAGACAGTAACAGGCCATAAAAGACCGCTAATGCAGCACCCACTAAGGCATATTGCATCGGATGAATGCGCAACTCTTTTAAGACTTCAAACAAAAAAAAGGCGCCAAAAGTAATCACCAAAAACAAGGCGGCATATTTAATGGCACGATCAGTCATCAAATAAATATCAACTGCCTGAATAAAATTGACACCAAAACTGCCTGCGGCAAACGTATTGTTTTCAGGTGCTTTAGACGCAGCACCAATATTGGAGCCATGATTAAAAGGCTGGCGTAATTGCAAGCATGACTCGGCATTTGTTGCCATACACTCTGCCAAAAGCTGCGTATTCCGGTTAGCTAAATAGGTGTTTTTCCAGTCGGCTGTAAAGTCTGTGTTGCTAATATTTTTAGTTGGTAATGAATCGCCAAAGAAACTAGGATGCGGCCAATTAGCCTCCATTGACAGCTTCATCTCTTTACCTAGTGGTAACACTTGTAGGGAGCTAGTCCCCGCCATCTCTACACTTACGGTAAAATCAAAAGTGGTATATTTCTTCTGCAAGTCTGCTAAAGCAATATAGGTATAGTCCACACCCAACGGATTGACCTCACCCTCATGTGAAAAATCAAAATAAAACTTTTGCTGATTTATCGTCAACAAGGGCTTACTTGTTACACCACGCATATCGGTGATATAGATACGCATACTGGCATTAGCCCAATCGATCTGTTCATTTACTGAAGGGTTTAGCAATTTTTCACTGATGACAAATCGTCCAGATATCACTGCTTGATTTTGATAGCTAATAGCCCGATAAATTCCGCGCCTGAAACTTTTATCACTCACGTCAACATGATTTTTCCAGGTTATCGACTCTGGACTAATAATCACTTGTTTATGACTAACACACACTTTAGTTGCGTCTTTAGCACATGGCGCCGAAGTCGAGACAGGTACCATAATAAATGGTGTCAGAATGGTTTGAGCGTTGACATGGTCGCGCGCTATTTCCTGCATCACCTGCTGATAACTGCTTTGCCGTTCATAAATAGTGCCGCGAATGACACCAAAGGCGATCAGAAAAACAATAGAGAGAAAAACGATCACCATGATTTTGGAGCTGAGTAGACGTTGCATGATTTAACCCTTTTATTAGTAGTGAAACTACAAAAGAGTTTGACTCCTTGCCATGAAGCGCACGTCAATCTTCAATGAAATTAGCGTGATTTTTCTGTGAATATGGGAAAGAACAAGCGCACTTCAACGCCACCTTCGACATTAACAATATCAACTACCGCCTGATGTTGTGACATGACTTCTTTGACTAATGCTAAACCCAAGCCCGTGCTTTTACGCTGGGTGTCTGGGCGGGGCAAAGAATAATAACGATTGAATATTTGAGGCAAAGCATAGTCGGGAATGTGTTGCCCTTGATTCTTAATGGTTAACAACCAGCCGCTTGCCTGCTGATTAGCACAGATAACAATACGTTGGCCTATCGGCGTAAAATCCAGTGCATTATCAACAATATTCAATAGCGCTTGTTCTAGCCAAAAAGATTCAGCTTCAATGATCATGGTATTGGGAAGTATTAGCTGTAGTTGAATCTGCCGCGCTTGGCATTGCGCCGACTTTTCTGCCATTAACTTAGTTATTACGGCTGTTAAATCCACCTTTGTTTTTGTCAGTAATTGTTGTTTTTCCAAACGCGCCAACAACAATAAATGCTCAATCAAGCGTTTCAGTTTATCAGTTTGCTGTTGAATGTTATGGCTAAAATGAAGGCGATCTGCGCTCGGCAAGTCATCCTGTAATAACTCGGCGCTCGCTTGAATCGCGGTTAATGGACTTTTCAATTCATGCGTTAAAGTATGAACATAATTTTCGACGTAATCTTTACCTTCTAACTGCTGACGCATTTGATCGATAGCAGCAATAAGTTGATTAAGCTCCTTCGCCGCCCAAAACTGCAAAGGCTGGCGCTCTATGGGCGATAGCGTCAGAGCATATTGCGACACTTGGTAAATTGCATGGCGTAGCCACCACGCTACTAACGCGCTAAACAATAAAGACAACATAACAACGACGATGCCCTGCTGAAGCATTTCTCGCTGTGCGCGCTCAATAAACGGCTGCATTGCCCGAGCCGATTTCGACAAACTGACAACGCCAATAATACGTTGCTTGTCGATAATAGGCGCGGCCACATACATCACGGAACTGTTTTCATCTTGCGGATTACTGCGTGTTGAACGTACACCGTAACGTCCTTGCAGCGTCAAATAGACATCATTCCATTGCGAGTAATTTTTCCCCGTTGCTCGACCTTGGGAGTCATATAAAACAATGCCGTGATCATCGGTAATATAAAGCTGCTGCGTCACCAAGTTTTTCTCACGCTCCCAAATACGGGCGCGTAAAGGCCGAGTCAAAATCTGCGCAATTTTTTGCTGGAACTCAGAGCTTTGTAGGCGTTGGTTTTTTAAGTCGTCAACGATCAACGCAGAAATTAAATTGGCATTGTCAGCAAGTGTATCTTCGATGGCTTGCTTGACGCTCGGCTTAACCTGCTCTTGTAGCGCATGAATAGTGACATACGCCCCGACTAGCAAGACAATGGCAAAAGCAGACCAAATACGCAGAAAAATTGACATATTGTTTAAATCTTTCGCAAACTATAACCAACGCCCCGATGAGTGATAATAATTTCTTGTTCATTAATGACATTAAGTTTATGACGCAAGCTTTTGATATGCGTATCAATAGTTCGCTCAACACTATGATCTGGATTTTCCCATGCTGCTTGCATCAGTTGTGCTCGCGACCAAACACGCTCAGGATGCTTTAGTAACACCTCCAACAAGCGATACTCATAACGTGTTAATGATAACTGTTGGCCATAATAGCTAATTTGCATTTTTTCAGCGTCGCAGGCCCAAACTGTAGAGGCTGAGGTATTAACAATACTACTAGTTGTGGCGGATGCGACTGGCGCACTTCGTCGCCATATCACGCGAATACGGGAAATGATTTCGCGCGGGCTAAAAGGCTTGGCACAATAATCATCTGCTCCAATTTCTAGTCCAATAATGCGCTCTACTTCTTCATTTCGTGCCGTCAAAAACAATAGTGGTGTTTGAATCGACTGGCGAATCTGTCGACATAAATCAAAACCATTGCAGTCCGGTAAACCAACATCCAAAACGATAAAATCGACCTGATGTTGCTGTAAATACCCCAATGCTGGTAAGCCTAGACTAAACCATTGCACCTGCCAGCCTTCTCGTTGCATGGCATAAATAAGTGCATCGGCAATGGCATCATCATCTTCGACGAGTAGAATCGTTTTTTTATTAATATCGTTATGCATAGCTACTCTTGCTTCCATAAAAAAACGGTATTTACCACTGGCAAATACCGTTTTAAAGTTGGGGCAGATGTATTTGCCCTTAGGCTGTTAAAACCGCCCCAACAGTCAATTACAACAACTTACGGCCTTTACCTGCGGCAATACGCAAACGTAAACCATTTAAGCGAATAAAGCCTTCCGCATCTTTTTGATTGTAAGCACCACGATCATCTTCGAAAGTCGCGATATTGGCATCAAAAATAGAGTCGTCAGATTTACGGCCAGCAATATACACATTTCCTTTGTACAATTTGACGCGCACAACACCGTTTACATAGCTTTGCGACTGGTCAATCATTGCCTGCAACATTTGACGTTCTGGACTCCACCAATAGCCGTTATAAACCAAACTGGCATAACGCGGCATCAGTTCATCTTTCAAATGCGCGACTTCACGGTCTAAGGTAATAGACTCAATAGCACGGTGGGCTTTGAGCATGATCGTACCGCCTGGTGTTTCATAACAACCGCGTGACTTCATGCCGACATAACGATTTTCAACCAAATCTAAACGACCAATGCCGTGTTTACCACCCAAGACATTGAGCTGAGTCAATACTTGCGCTGGCGTTAATTCTGCACCGTTAATAGCGACAATATCACCTTTGCGATACGTTAATTCCACATATTCAGGTTGGTCTGGTGCTTTTTCTGGGCTAACAGTCCAGCGCCAGATATCTTCTTCTGGCTCCCAAAATGGATCTTCCAAGCCACCGCCTTCATAAGAAATATGCAGTAAATTGGCATCCATCGAATACGGCGATTTCTTACCCGCTTTGTTGTAATCAATTGGGATATTACGTTCGGCAGCATAATTCATTAACGTTTCACGCGACGTTAAATCCCATTCACGCCATGGGGCAATCACACGAACATTCGGCGTTAAGGCATAAGCACCTAACTCAAAACGCACTTGGTCGTTGCCTTTGCCGGTTGCCCCATGAGAAATAGCATCTGCACCCTGCTCTTGAGCGATTTCAACCAAACGTTTGGCAATCAGGGGACGAGCAATCGATGTGCCTAACAGGTATTCACCTTCATAGACAGCGTTGGCACGAAACATCGGGAATACGAAATCACGGACAAACTCTTCACGCAAATCTTCGATGTAGATTTTTTCTACACCCATTGCTTGGGCTTTAGCGCGTGCTGGTTCTACTTCTTCACCTTGGCCAATATCAGCAGTAAAGGTAATGACTTCACAACCATAATTCTCTTGCAACCACTTCACAATCACAGAGGTATCTAAACCACCTGAATATGCTAAAACGACTTTTTTGATGTCTGCCATAATGCCTTGCTCTTTCTAGGGATACTGGACTAACCATCGTGTCGATGAAACACATTTGGCTAATCCTAAGATAATCAAAAACGCGGCCTATTCTACGCGACCTTGCCTCAAGATTCACCCTTCGCAACAGCTTCTGGCTTCGGCCAAATACGAATTCTGTGTCGTCCAGCCTTTTTCGCGGCATAAACGCCCTCATCAGCATAATCAATCAACGTGGTGATGCTGTTATTGTCATTCGGAATCAGTGTTGATAAACCAATACTAACCGAGACATATTTACCTGCTTTGGAGCTTTTATGCGGAATTGCCAACGCATCAATAGCTTGTTGCACTTCTTTAGCAAGAATATACGCACCATCACTATCAGTATGCGGTAATAACAACACAAACTCTTCGCCACCGTAACGCGCTGCCAAATCCGCTGGTCGTTTAGCCATTTTTTTCAACGTTTTACCCACACGATTTAATACTTTATCGCCTTCTAGATGACCATAAGTATCGTTATACGGTTTGAAATGGTCTACATCGATAAAAATGAGTGATAGTGTCGTTTGCTCGCGTTCCGCTAGTGCCCATTCGCGGGTTAATACCTCATTAAAGTGACGACGATTGGCTAACGTGGTCAACGCATCTTCATGAGAAATACGCGCCATTTCTTGACTTAATTTATTGAGTTGCTGTTTTTCTATTTCGATTAAACGTGCCTGTAAATAACCTCGGCGATCACGTTGCTCCAGCATATAGGCAATCACAAAACCTATAACATTAGACAAACCCGTGTACTGAGCAAATTGACCAAAATCAACTGTTAAGCCATACGTAATAATCACGGCTAATGAGGTAAATGCAGAGAAAACGCCAATAATCAATGCCGTCATTAAACGCAAACTACCTAAGCTGTAAACGAGCATATAGATAAAAATCACTAAATAACTGGCTTGCTGATTAATATATGCACTGTTAAATGCAGATGCCGCAATGGTGATTCCCGACAAACCAAAAAAAGAAGAAACACCGATATACACTGAATAATGAGGATGTAGCGGTTCCCGCATAACGCAGAAACCAATAAAGCCAAAGATAAACGCGCCGCCCAAGTAGATCGTCCACCAAATGGACATATCATGCGGTAACGAGGACGGCGTAGAGACATAATGCACTTGTTGGTACGTTAACAAGCCAATAAACAGATAAAACAAAAAAGTCGCCCACTTGTTTGCCTGCATCACCATAATGGCACGCTGAATAATAAACGCGCGGTAAGTTTGTTCCAGTTCATAAGGGAAACGCTCACGGCGACGGCTATGATCACTCAGCCAGCCCATGATCAAAGTGCGCTCATGTGACAAGGGTTCTTGGCTCAAAGAGGCAACAGGATGTGGATGACTAGTGGCTGGCGCAGATGAGTCACTCATCGTTTGCATTGTTTTTTCTCTTTATTGTGTGGCTAATCAGTAACAAGTGAATTGTTCGATTTATACGCCTTTTTAGCGTTTGTATAGGTAACTCACGAATTACCTGTTGCAAAAACGTCATTTAAACCGTGTTTTGCGTAAGTTCAGTTCTAAAAGTAGCTCAGTTCCAGTAGCATTCATAGTCTGACTTATCTTTATTTTTGAATACCTTCACCATGACTACGCGCTTAACGATTACCCGTCCCGATGATTGGCATATTCACTTACGTGATGGTGCCGCACTCGCTAATACTGTTCCTGATGTTGCCCGCTATTTTGGTCGTGCGATTTGTATGCCCAATCTGGTACCGCCTGTGAAAACCACGGCAGACGCACAGGAATACTATCAACGCATTATGACGGCACGTCCTGCCCAGTCAAATTTTAAACCATTAATGGTGCTGTATCTCACGGATCATACCGATGCCGCTGAAATTGCCAAAGCCAAAGCGTCTGGCATAGTTCAGGCAGTGAAACTTTACCCCGCAGGGGCAACAACTAACTCTCATGCGGGTGTAACGTCCTTAGACAAGGTTTACCCCGTACTAGAGCAAATGGCCGCTCATGGTGTGCCTTTGCTGGTACATGGCGAAGTCACACATGCTGACATTGATATTTTTGATCGCGAAAAAGTGTTTATTGACACTATTTTGGCGCCACTTGCCGAACGCTTCCCGACGTTAAAAATCGTACTGGAACACATTACTACGAGTGATGCGGTACAATTTGTAGAAAGTAGCAGCTCTAACATTGCCGCGACTATTACTGCCCATCACTTATTATTTAACCGTAATCACATGTTAGTCGGCGGCATTCGTCCACACTATTATTGTTTACCGATTTTAAAACGTCAAAGCCAGCAGCAGGCATTACTGGCGGCGGCCACTTCTGGCAATCGCAAATTTTTCTTAGGTACCGATAGCGCCCCCCATGCAATAGGTGCAAAAGAGGCTGCTTGTGGTTGTGCAGGCTCTTATACAGCCCATGCAGCTATTGAACTATATGCCGAAGCCTTCGAACAAATGAACGCGCTAGACAAGCTGGAAGCCTTTGCCAGTTTTTATGGCGCTGACTTTTATGGCCTACCACGACATAGCGACACTATTACCCTTGTCAAAGAAGAATGGACAGTACCCGATAGTTATAGTTTGGGACAAAGTGTGGTGGTACCGATTCGTGCTGGCGCGAATATTGTTTGGCGAGTACTCTAATGGAAAGCAAAAATCCATTAGCCTCGCGCTTTCGCGGTTTCTTCCCCGTTATTATTGATGTCGAAACGGGCGGCTTTGATGCCGCCACTGATGGCTTGCTGGAAATAGCCGCTGTGCCGCTCACTATGCGCGCTAATGGCGACCTAGCACCGCTGCCTGCCCTCCACGCTCATATCGAACCGTTTGAAGGCGCAATCCTTAATCCTGCGGCCTTAGCATTTACGGGCATCGATCCATTTAACCCGTTGCGTGGTGCTATCGCCGAGAAAGATGCGCTCAAACATATGTTTACTGAACTGAAAAAACAGCAACGCGAAGCACAATGTAATCGGTGTATTTTGGTTGGCCATAATGCCAATTTTGATTTGCAGTTTTTAAAAGCCGCTGTTGATCGTCACAACCTGAAAAACAGTAACCCTTTTCATCCATTTTCGGTGTTTGACACCGTTAGTTTGGCAGGTTTAATGTTTGGTCAAACAGTATTGGCGAAAGCCTGCTATAGCGCGGGAATTGATTTTCGGAATGAAGAAGCTCACTCCGCTTTATATGATGCAGAAAAAACGGCAGAATTATTTTGCCTGATTGCGAATCGCTGGCGCGCCCTAGGAGGACACTAGGCCGCCACCAGCCCTACCATTAAACTCATGCGTCGTCGCTTTCGTCATCATCAAGATCATAATCATAATCTTTGATTTTTCGTTGTAGACGACGTTCTTCTAGAATGTCATCAATTACGCGACGCTTAGTGAGTGAGTTTTTAACGTTGTTGCTTTTGCTCACATCGTCATTATCAAAATCACTACTCGACTCTTCATCAAAAGCATCATCCAATTCAAAATCCTCAGATTTACCGCTTGACATAGTCACCTCTCAAAACTCAAGGAGCGGCTATATACTAAAATAGCACACAAAAGTAAAGTCTTTTATCAAAGACAGGCGACAAATGGAAGTTTTAGAGGAATCAAGCGGGAAATATTAACAACAGTGGGGAGTGGGGTGATCGATGGGGTTCGAACCCACGACAACCGGAATCACAATCCGGGGCTCTACCAACTGAGCTACGACCACCATAGAGAGATTACGATTAAGACGGGTACGCTTATTGGCGCGCCCAGCAGGACTCGAACCTGCGACCCTCGGCTTAGAAGGCCGATGCTCTATCCAGCTGAGCTATGAGCGCAAATTCAATTAACTAAAAAATGGTCGGGACGGTAGGATTCGAACCTACGACCCTCTGCTCCCAAAGCAGATGCGCTACCAGGCTGCGCTACGCCCCGACTTTCTTTGCTAAGCTCAACATTGAAGTTGCCTTAATGCGAGGCCAGAATAATAATAACAATGACTTATATCGTCAACTTATTTTCGCGCTTTCTTGTTTCGATTGCCGAATTTATCAGCAACTCAACAGTATTTCCCGACCTAAGCCATCATTCCAGTTTATATTTCAGCCAAAACATGCTTTGTGACTGCTAGTAGGAATACCTACCTCTTAGCAAAGAGGGTCAGAGACATATGGATTGCACTAGCTACGTTTAGCTTTGGCAAAGTCCAACATCCTTTGCAATGGTACCAACGCCTGCGGAATCAACACCGGATCAACAAGAATTTCCTGATCGCCTGTTTCT
Organism: Moraxellaceae bacterium; assembly: GCA_947373945.1. GTDB lineage: Bacteria > Pseudomonadota > Gammaproteobacteria > Pseudomonadales > Moraxellaceae > Agitococcus. Next base: position 197 of record CANBZV010000018.1, on the reverse strand, counting down.
AGCACGTGCGCTAGACTTTCTAGATCATTCATCGCCATCCATGGACAATGAGCACAAGAACGACAGGTGGCACCGTTACCTGCGGTTGGTGCTTCCATAAATTCTTTATCTGGGCTCGCTTGCTGCATTTTGTAAAAAATGCCTCGGTCAGTCGCAACAATAAAGCGCTGATTCGGCAATGTTTGCGACGCTTTGAT
>CANBZV010000017.1 GCA_947373945.1 Moraxellaceae bacterium | reverse complement strand
TTAACGATATTCTCGAAAAATCGCCCTCTTTTTTGAAACATCAACTTTTTGTAATAAACGTAGACTATCACTTAATAACGCGTTAAGTCACCCAAGTAAAGGCAGTCTAAAAGAGACTGCCCATTTGTACAAATAAAATACCAGTCTATGTCAACAATAGTCTACTTATAATTCGATTTGTGTCCCCAGTTCGACGACTCGGTTGGTCGGAATTTGGAAAAAGTCGGTAGCAGATGCTGAATTACGTGACATGGCGACAAATAACAATTCACGCCACGGGGCCATGCCACCTTCTACGCGCGGAATTAAACGTTCTCGAGATAAGAAAAAGCTGGTGTCCATCATGTCAAAAGTTAGGTTGTAGGGTTCGCATAATGTCAATAATTCGGGTACATCAGGCTGTTCTTTAAAGCCGTAGTAGGCGGAAATAAGCCAGAAATTAGGCGAGATCTGCTCGACTTTTAAGCGGTCGGCATCATCAACGATCGGAATGTCACGAGTATGAACGGTGAGCAAAATATTACGGTCATGCAAAATTTTATTGTGTTTGATGTTATGCAATAACGCATGAGGTACTGATTTGTGGGTGCCGGTCATAAATACAGCTGTTCCTTCAATCACTTGAATAGAGCCAGCACCAATACTGTTGACAAACAAATTGAGTGGCATGGTTTCGCTATTCAGTTTTTCAAACAGAATTTCACGGCCACGTTTCCATGTTGTCATCACTGTAAATGCCATCATGCCAATTAATAATGGGAACCAGCCGCCTTGAATAATTTTCAGCGAAGTTGCGCCAAAAAAGGCAAAGTCAGCAATTAAAAAGGGTGTTGCCACTAAAATAGCCAACCAACTCGACCAACCCCATATCGTAATGGCGACAATTGCTGCTAATAAGGTATCGCAAATCATGGTCATGGTAACGGCAATACCATAAGCAGATGCCAGATTGCTTGATGACTTGAACATGAACACTAAAATAATAATGGAAGCTAATAGTGTCCAATTCAGCAGTGGGATATAAATCTGACCAATTTCTTTCGCCGAGGTATGCAGTACTTCAAAACGGGGTAAATACCCTAATTGCATCGCTTGACGGGCAATAGAAAATACGCCAGAAATAACAGCCTGCGAGGCAATCACCGTAGCGACAGTAGCTAAGGCAATCAGCGGAATCACCATCCATTTGGGCGCTAACTGGAAAAACGGATTGGCAATCGCAGTAGGATCAGCAAGTAATAACGCGCCCTGACCACAATAATTTAAAATTAATGCGGGAAAAACAACGAAAAACCAAGCATAGCGAATCGGTGCACGGCCAAAATGGCCCATGTCGGCATATAGTGCTTCGCCACCCGTTACCGTCAGCACCACAGCGCCTAAGGTAATAAAAGAGACAAATTGGTGGTTGGCAATGAATTCAAACGCCCAGAAGGGATTAACGAGATGTAAAACGGCGGGATAATGGGAGATATTAATTACGCCAAGTACGCCTAATGTGCCAAACCACAGAATCATAATCGGGCCAAAAAACTTACCCACTGACCCTGTGCCGTGCCGCTGAATCATAAACAGGCTAATCAAAACCGCAATGGTAATAGGCAAAACATAAGGATCAAAGACCGGGGTAACGATCTTTAAACCTTCAACTGCCGACAGTACGGAAATAGCGGGAGTGATAATGCCATCGCCAAAAAACAGGGCGGCACCAAACAAACCTATACTAACTAGGGTCATACGTTGCCACAATTGCAAATTTTTATTGCGCAGGCTTAACGCGAGTAGAGCCATGATGCCGCCTTCGCCGTTGTTATCAGCGCGCATGATGAAGGCAATGTATTTGATAGACACGACAATCGTCAGTGACCAAAAAATCAGTGACAAAATGCCGAGTACATTGTCGTGAGTAATCGCCAAACCGTGGCTAGCGTGAAAACATTCCTTGAGTGCGTACAGTGGGCTTGTACCAATATCACCAAACACCACACCCAAAGCACCTAGCGTCAGTGCGGACATAGGTGTGCGTTGTGCATTATCTGTGTGCATAAAAAAAACTCGCCCAACAAAGTAAAAGGCATCCTTTGTTGAGTTAATTGGTTTGACTGAAAAGAGAATTGCTTAGACTTGGTTAGTAATAGTGATGAAATTAACGCTATTTTAGCACTGCTTTTGCAAACCTAAAAATATTCCTGGTTTGATAAAAAAATTTTGCCTTTCTATTCAGATTGATATAACCTTACGCGCCTTGTTGTTGAGACGGCAAGTGTAGGATTTTAGCCGCTATTAGCGGTTAAAGCGCCTAGAAAGTGTTGGTGAGGTGGCCGAGTGGTTGAAGGCGCACGCCTGGAAAGCGTGTGTACGTTAATAGCGTACCGAGGGTTCGAATCCCTCTCTCACCGCCAGATTTAAAAACCGCATAAAATGCGGTTTTTTGCTTTTCAAAACACCGACATATTTTGGTGTATGGTTCAAAAGCTATCCCATATTTTCTCATCGCTGGAAAAGGGGGCAAGATTGTTATTTTTTAAAATGCTACGCCTTGCTTTCGTTTTCATCTCGTTGCTGCTAACACTCACTGCATTCGCCGCTTCAAGAGTCGGCTCTCCGGCACCTATGCTCAACGCTACGCTGCTTAATGGCGAACACTATGACTCAAAGTTCAGTGCTGGTCATGTGGTTCTGGTGACATTTTGGGCAACATGGTGCCCTCCTTGTCGGCACGAAATGCTTGAATTAGAACGGCTTTATCAAACGTATCATACGCAGGGCTTAGATATTGTTGCCATTAGTGTTGACGATGCTGCTGACTTGGCCAAAGTGCATGATTTTAGCCGGTCCTTGCATTTTCCTATAACAACTTTGGCGCAGGTAGATGCGAGTGGCTATGGCCGTATTTGGGCCGTGCCTTTACTGTTTGTCATTGACCAGCGTGGCGTATTACGCGAAGACGGCTGGCCGGGTTTGAATGAAAAAGACTATCCCCAACTAGAGCAAACAGTTCAGCGCCTGTTGGCAGAAAAACAGCCTTAGTTAATGAATGTTGAAGCTAAGACCCAATGAGGCATTCCAGCGTGGAGTCAATTGTAGGCCATTCACGTGCTGATACAGCGGGGCCTGTATAAAACCATAGACATTCAAGTTGTTACCAAAACGCATACTTAGCCCCGGACTGAAATAGAGTGAGCGCCCGCCACTATTTGTCGCATCGGCGTTATCGCCGCCATCCGCACGACGTTCTAGGGCATTCAGTTGTAGTTGTGGTGTTACGCTCGTAAACGCCATGTAGCGCAGCCCACCGTTGGCGGTATAGATATTGCCGGGGCGGAAGCTATCATGGGTTTGTACGGCAGCCTGAATCATAGCTTGCGTATACCAGTCCCAGTCGCGATTCAAGCTGCCAAAGCGAAAGCCTCCCAACAATAAATCAGTGCTGCTAGTGCCGGGTTGCAGACTGCGGTCAAGCAATTCACCTTGTTGTGGTCCACCGTTAAAGTGTAAGTCATCTCGGCCAGTCGGTAGTTTTACACCCACTAATAAGCCTGTGTCGCCATCGGCACTAAAGCCTTGATAACGGCCAATGAGCTTGATATCACTCAAGCTACGGCTATGGGACGTGGAAACATCGGTATCATTGGGGGCGATGGTGCTGTGTGAGCGGTCAAGATAGGGCAGCATCACGCTAACGCCCCATTTCTTATTGATGTTGTAGCTAATGGTCGCGGTAGCATAACGATTGGTACTACGTTGTTCTATTTCATCATCACTGGGTAGTGCAGGTGCTTGTGCCGAGTGATTGTGAGTATGCAGCGCCGTTTGGTCGATAAAGTCGTATCGAAGATCAATGACGACTCCTGCCTGAGTGTTGATGCCTTGACTCACCCAGTCAGAGCTGAGGGTGCAACCACAACTGGAGCAGGCGGAAGCAGTAATAGGTAACGTGGCTAAGGAACACAGCCCTAATGAAGCAAGAATAAGACGCATCGGTGACTCTCAGCAGATGACAAACAGGCTGAGAATTTTACGTCATTGTGCCGTCTTTAACCTGCGACATAGTGTCGCAGTTGGTCGTTACCGCGCTAGCCGAGGTGGCATTTTTCGCTATATTTAATCTATGCTCTTGACTAAAACCTGTCATCAGCCGCCAAATAGACTATCAATATTTCAATCATAAACTTGCTTCAGAGCCAGTCGAGCGGCCTAAACAAGTGGAGCAATCATGCTAACTAAACTTTTTTATACCTTAAAACAATATAAGGTCCCTGTTTCGGTCCGCGAGTATTTAGATTTGCTTAATGCCTTGGATCATGGTTTAGCGTTTGCTGATAACGATGAGTTTTACAATCTGGCGCGTATTTGCCTTGTTAAAGATGAAAAGCATTTCGATAAGTTTGACCGCGCCTTTAAGCATTTTTTCGATGGCTTAGATTCAATGGCAAATCCCTTGGATAATGCTGCCATTCCCGATGACTGGTTGCGTAAAGAAATCGAAAAAACACTCAGTCCTGAAGAGTTGGCCGAACTGCAAAAAATGGGCTCTTTAGAAAAACTCATGGAGGAGTTTGAAAAACGTCTACAAGAACAGCATAAACGCCATCAAGGTGGCAATCGTATGGTGGGCACAGGTGGCACATCGCCTTTTGGTGCTTATGGGGCTAATCCTGAAGGCATACGCTTGGCAGGGCCATCACGTAATAAATCGGCGGTAAAAGTATGGGAAAAACGTGCCTTCAAAAATCTCGATGATTCCTTGGAATTGGGTATCCGCAATTTGCAGGTGGCCTTGAGACGTTTGCGTCGCTTTGCTCGCCAAGGTGTAGAAGACGAGCTGGATATCTCCGATACCATCAAATCGACTGCCCACAATGGCGGCATGCTTGATATCAAGTTAGTGGCTGAGCGTAAAAATCGCGTCAAAGTGCTGATATTTTTCGATATTGGTGGCTCAATGGATCCTTATGTCGAGATTTGTGAAGCTTTGTTTTCAGCAGCACGTAGTGAATTCAAACATTTGCATTATTTCTACTTCCATAACTTTATTTATGAAAGTGTCTGGCAAGACAATAATCGCCGTTGGTCGGAGCGTTTGCCGCTTTGGGATATTATTCATAAATACGGGCCGGATTATCGTGTAATTTTTGTCGGCGATGGCACGATGTCGCCGTATGAGATTATGTCGGCAGGTGGTTCAGTCGAGCATTTTAATGAAGAGGCAGGGTCAGTGTGGATGCAACGGTTGACCCAGCACTTTCAAAAAGTTGTTTGGTTAAATCCAGAGCCTGAGCGGGCATGGTCGATGACCCAGTCCATTCAGCAGGTGCGTAATTTGTTGGACGAGCGCATGTATCCACTGACGTTACAGGGGCTGGAAGCGGCGACCAAGTATCTGAGTAAATAATACGACATTTAGCGGGGAAAACATTGCCTCAGTTCGCAATAACAATAAATGGATAACACTGTCGTCTATTGTCCTCAAAGAGCGCAGGCGACTAATAATCAATAATATCAGCGTGGCTGGCGCACCGCGTGTGTTAGCTCCATGCAGGGCAGGGGCTTTGTGAGTAAGAATTTTAGTTGGTTTTTGCGATTTATGATTTATTTGCCGTTAGCATTCAGTATTGTTTTGTTGGCTGGCTATTCGTATATGACATCAGCTTTTGATGACCATCTGCAACGTTGTTTGCAAGAAGTTACTGACGCGCCGTCTCCCTCTAACCGCAAAAAAATGGTGCCTTTTGTTGGCTGTCTGAAAAAGAAAAGCAATTTTTTTCTAAGTAAGATTGTTAATGAAGACCGCTTGTATCAATACGCCAATCCCAAATTACCATGCAGCTATATCGGCAAATGGCATGTATCGACAGCGTATAAAGAGTTCTGGTTGACGATAGCTGCCAATGCCGACACGCGTATTGAGCAAATTCAATATTTGCCTAACTTGGAACAGAAGTTAACGTTGGTGAGTACCGGTATTTGGAGTGCCGACAACGGCAAAGTCATTCAGTTTGCTGATGACGGTTTTTTCTGGCCGCTTAACGAGAGCAAAGTTCGCTGGTATGACGTCAAGCATTTTGTTATGTATGACAGCATGGATGAGCCGTCGTATTTTTATCGTCATTCTGAGCTGGAGCCAAACTGCCGCTATGCGCCTTAGCAACCCCAATGGAGTGACAGCATGAGCAAGGAGCTGCGCTGGATTCTGCGGCTGGTGATCTATTTGCCGATCGCCTTTGTCCTGTATATGTCTTTTAATCACTATGTTGCCGCGCGCTGGCTGCAAACAATGGATGTCTGCCTGAGCACGACAACGCCAGCCCTTAACCAGCCAGAGCAAACTACCGCTTTTATTCATTGTTTGCAGCAAAAAAGCAATCTGCTCGTGTTGTGGCGCATGAAGCCTGAGCGGCTATATCAGGCAGTCAAGCCCCATACGCCTTGTTACTGGCTGGGTAAGTGGCAGGTCAAGAAAAATACCCAGTCCTTTGATATTGAGTTTAAAGCCGACAGTACTTTTCATATTGATGAGCAAAGTTATAAAAACACTTTGCCGCAGTATCCCGATTCGTTTGATGGCGTCTGGAGTAGTCCGACCAGCGATACCATTTTCTGGTTTGTGGAGGGTATGTGGTGGCCAATAGATCAGAATCGGGTTGAATGGCTGAATCAGGATCAGGTGGTTATTCATGAGCTGAACGATGCTGAAACCCGCTATCAGCGCCAGTCGATGCCTTTGCCAAATTGTCCATTGCCTGCCTCTTGAAACCAGTCGCTCCGGCTAGCTCATACGCAGTTGCCCCTTGAACTTGGACTAACAAACCCCATGTTGGTGCTATCCTGAACTTATGGAGCACCATCAACATGTCCGACACTACAACTCAACAAAAAGAAACTATGGGCTTCCAAACGGAAGTGTCCAAATTACTGCATTTAATGATTCATTCGTTGTATAGCAATCCTGAAATTTTCTTGCGCGAATTGATTTCCAATGCCTCCGATGCTGCCGATAAATTGCGTTTTGAAGCCTTAACTCATCCAGAGTGGTTAAGTGAAGATCCTGAGTTAAAAATCTGGATTGATGTAAATAAAGACGCACAAACTATTACCTTACGCGACAATGGTATTGGCATGAGTCGTCAGGAAGTGATTGATAATTTGGGTACCATTGCCCGTTCAGGCACTTCTGAGTTCGTCGGTAATTTGACTGGCGACCAAAAGAAAGATGCTCAATTGATTGGTCAGTTCGGTGTGGGTTTTTACTCGTCGTTTGTCGTGGCGCAAAAAGTTGAAGTCTTTACCCGTCGTGCCGGTGCAGCCAGTAGCGAAGGCGTGAAATGGGAGTCTGAAGGCGAGGGCGCGTTTAGTGTTGAAGCCATTGATAAAGCTGAGCGCGGCACAACCATCGTCTTGCACTTACGACCAACCCAAGCTGAGTTTGCCGATGAATGGCGCTTAAAGCACATCATTCATAAATATGCCGAACACATTGCCATTCCGGTGTGTATGCATAGCGAAAAAACACCCGCTGATGAAGACGAAAGTGTCGTTGCCGAACTTGGTGACTACGAAACCATTAACAAAGCCGCTGCGTTATGGACTCGCCCTCGTAACGATATCAGCGATGAAGAGTATCAAGGTTTTTACAAACACATTTCCCATGACTACGACAATCCTTTAGCGTGGAATCACAATAAAGTCGAAGGCAAGCTCGAATACACGTCGTTGTTATTCGTGCCGAAACGTGCGCCACAAGATTTGTATCAACGTGAAGGTGTGCGTGGCTTGAAGCTCTATGTGCAACGCGTCTTTATCATGGACGATGCTGAGCAGTTCCTGCCAATGTATCTACGTTTTATCAAAGGCATCGTTGACTCCAATGACTTGCCGTTGAACGTGTCCCGCGAATTGCTCCAGTCCGGTAAATTGATGGACAACATGAAAACGGCGCTGACTCGTCGTGCCTTAGATATGTTGACGACTATGGCTGAAAGCAAAGCCGAAGATTACGCCGTTTGCTGGTCACAGTTTGGTAGCGTGCTAAAAGAGGGTGTAGCTGAAGATCACGCTAATCAAGATAAAGTGTTAAAGCTATTACGCTTTGCATCGACACACTCCGGTGATGCCGTTGAATCGGTGGCGTTGGCCGACTATGTGGCGCGTATGAAGGAAGGCCAAGAGAAAATTTATTATCTCACCGCTGAAAACTTTACCGCAGCCAGCCAAAGCCCGCATTTGGAAGTGTTCCGTAAAAAAGGCGTGGAAGTGTTATTGCTCTCCGACCGTTTGGATGAATGGTTGATGACGCATTTGACCGAGTTTGATGGCAAGTCGTTCCAGCATATTGCCAAAGGCGATTTAGATCTTGGTAGCTTGACCAGCGACGAAGACAAAAAAGCCGAAGAACAATTGCAAGAAAGCAGTCAGCCGTTGGTTGAGCGTTTGCAAAAAGTCTTGGCCGATAAAGTGCAAGCGGTAAAAGCGACTCAGCGTTTGACTGACTCTCCTGCCTGTTTAGTGCGTAATCAATATGATTTAGGTGCAGCGTTACGTCAGATGTTGGAAGCGAGTGGTCAAAAAATGCCCGAGTCCAAACCAACGTTGGAGGTTAACCCCAATCACCCGTTGATGAATCGTTTGAGTAATACCAGCGATGACGGACGTTTTGAATCGTTAGCGTTGATTATCCTTGATCAAGCAACCTTGGCCGAAGGTGGGGCATTAGCCGATCCTGCTGCTTATGTGAAACGCTTAAATAGCTTGTTGATGGAACTAGCATAACCATCCCTTGTGGGGACGATGTCATCATCGTCCCCATAATCCCCCGATATCATTATCACCCCCGCCTGTTTTTTGCTATCTTATTGACGGCATTCATCTTTTTAATAGGTTCATTATGACAATTGCTAAGCCACGGGTTGCAGTGTTGGGTGGTGGTAGTTTTGGTACCGTGATTGCCAATTTGGCCGCCAGTAATGGCTGCTTGACCACACAGTGGTTACGTGATGCCGAACTCGTCGAAGAAATGCAGGCTACGCACGAAAACAGTCGTTATCTCAAAGGGTTTCCGCTCCATCCTTCATTGCAATTTAGTACCGATTTAGCACAAACCGTCAGTCAAGCGGATTTAGTGTTTGTTGCTATTCCCAGTAAAGCATTTCGGCAAGTAGTACAAGCTGCCAAGCCACACATGCAAGCCAAACAGATGTTGGTGAGCATGACAAAGGGGATTGAAGCGGGTACATTTTCATTAATGAGTCAAATTATTCGTGAAGAAGTGCCAAATGCGCGTTTAGGAGTATTGAGCGGCCCTAATCTCGCCAAAGAAATTGCCGCTAAAATGCCCGCGGGCACCGTCATTGCTAGTCTTGACCCTGATTTGCGAGCAACTGTACATTCAGTGTTGGCTTGCCCGTATTTTCGCGTTTTTGCTAATACCGACATCTACGGTGTTGAGTTGAGTGGCGCGTTAAAAAATATTTATGCCATTGCCACAGGCATCGCCCAAGCCCAAAAAGTTGGTGAAAATACACGTAGTATGTTGCTGACGCGGGCATTGGCGGAAATGAGTCGTTTTGCTGTCCAGTTAGGCGCTAACCCATTGACGTTTTTGGGTTTGGCGGGCGTGGGCGATTTATTCGCGACCTGTAGTTCGCCATTAAGTCGTAATTACCAAGTTGGCTTTTCCTTGGGTTCAGGCAAAAAGCTGGCGGATATTATTGCCGATCTCGAACAAACGGCCGAAGGTATCAATACCATTCAGCAGGTGAAGCAACAAGCAGATAAACTGGGTGTTTATATGCCGATCGTCTCTGGTTTGTACGACATTATCTATAATGACCTACCGATTCTCGAAGTTGCTGCTAAGATGATGGATAGTGGACAACGTAGTGATGTTGAATTTGTATTACCGAATCGGTGAGGATTTATGCAAATTATTTTAATTCGCCATGGTCAGGCGGAGCGCCAATTAACCACTGATGCCGAACGGGCATTAACAGCACATGGTGAGTGGCAGGCGCAGCAAACGGCAGCATGGTTGACGAATAATGATTATCAGTTGGATGGCTTATTCGCCAGTCCGTATTTACGTGCCCAGCAGACAGCGCATTATTTGGCTGAGGCTTTGGATGTGCACGTCACGCTCTCGGATGCCATAAAGCCTGATAGTCATCCTTTAGCAACAATTCAATGGCTTGAGCAACTAGAGTTGCCTGAAGCCTCCACCATCGCCTTGGTGTGCCATATGCCGATTGTTGGGCGTTTAGCGAGCTTTTTGCTGGATGGCAATGCGGATATGGGTATGGGTTTTAATTTGGCGGAAGCAAAGGTCATTAATCTACCGGTATTTGCTGCCGGTTTGGGCGAGCAAATTGATGATTATGTGCCTCTGGACTGATAAATAGCCGGGTTTCCCCCAATCTATCAAGGGGGAATTCCCTTAAGAAGTCATGATGCGACGTAAATGAATACCTTCAATACTACAGAAATTCGCACGAATACCACGACGTTCGAACTCATTACGTAATTCTTCGATAACTATTTTTTCTACTTCCCCTTCAACATCGGCAACAATTTTGCCCAGCATTGCCGTTAACGGCCCACGATGTTCCTTAACGAGCTCGTCTAAGTTAGTGATTTCTATCGTAATCATGGTATGGCATCACTCAAGGTTGAGGCGTGCATCTTAACACGCGTAATGAGACTGTGTAGTCCGCTTGGCGTATTTCCTTACAATTAGTCATGAGACGGCAAATGAGCTTTGCTACAATACCCGCCTTTACCATTTAACAGCTTATAGAAATATGCATACGGGATTAATGATTATCACCACAGCGCTATTATCAAGCTTGATGACGGTGGTGGTGGGTTGGTGGGCGATACGTCGATTTTGGCAACAAGAGCTGGAGTATCGGTTAAGGCAGTTGCATGATGATATTGGCCGTACAGTTGAGACGCGTGTGCGCCGGGCAGTGGCCGAAAGCTTGCAAGATGCTCCAAGGCCAAGCGATATGATTCGGGAAACAACATGGAAAGCAGCAAAGTCTGGCTCAGATTTAATTAGCGACAGTGTCAGTGTGTTACTAGGCAAATGGCGGCGTCAGACCGACGATGATCGCTTATAAGTCGTCGGATGGTTAATGATTTTGCACTATTAAGGTCACTATCCATGCCCCTAATCCAAACACACACATACTAATCATTAAGCCCAGCATCAAGCGAGTATGAAATAGTTGTTGGTTGAATGCCTGCTGTAGTTGCTCTAGTAATGCTTGTTGACGTTGAACGTCCGTTTTTAAAGCGGCTAATTCTTCGCGTGTTTGACGAATAAGAGCCGGTAACGGTTGTAGGTCTTGTAGCCAGCTCAAATCCTGCTCGCTGAGTTTTTGCCAGAGCATATTCAGAGGCCAGTGGTTTTTTAGCCAATGGCCTGCGGCAGAGCGCAAATTAAAGTCTTGTAGCAAGGCGCGTAAATGGTTGGTAATGCTGGAGTCGCCCCAAATATTCAAGTGGCCTTTGGCTTCGGCATAACTTTCGGATTCTAGGCCAAGTAACGTCCACACCAAATCACGTACCTTGCCACTTAATCGTACTTGCACCTCGCCTTGTGGGCGTGGGCTGACTTCGATGCCATCTGTTGTAAATAATAAATAGAATACTTGATATGGGGCAAAGGTTTTGACGCGCACGACTAATCCGTCCAATAAATCCAATTGGCGGCGAGTGGTGGGGTCTAGATCGACAAACGCATTGAGCAAGCTTTCAAGGCTGTTGAGCCAAAAATAAGCAATAGAGGTAGTGCGCTGATGATTTTTTTCTTCGCTACTCATCTTTAATTATCGTATCCGCGTAGCTGAACTATTAAAAGGTTACTTACATCGCAAATAAAGCCTTGATTAGGTTGACCAGTTTTCCAACTGTTCAGCGCCAAATCTGTGGTTAATGTAAGTCAGTCAGTGAATATGCTTTTTTACAGTATTTTAATGTCTTTTTACAGTACTTTATCGACCAGTGACTGTTGTCAGACAATTTGGCTTTTTGCGGTTCTTAGACGTGATAGCATATGCTGTCTTATAAATCGACATTTCGGAGGCGACAATGCAAAATGAAAAGAAAACGAATGATAAACCGCGTATGTTGTCGTCAGCAGCAGACTTTCGTAAATATACCGAACAGATTTGGAAAGCGGGCTTAGGTGCTTTTTCTAAAGCGGAAGAAGAAGGCGGCAAGCTGTTTGATAATCTCGTTAAGTTAGGCGAAGAGCTTGAGTCTAAAACTCGCGATATTGCGGATAATACCGTTGAGACTGTTGTTGAAGCTCACGATAAAGTGTTGGAAAGAGCCAGTGACACCCGCGAAAAGGTCGAACGTGCTTTTGATGATAAGTTAGCGAGCGCTTTGGGTCGCTTAGGTATTCCAAGTCAGCGTGAGTTGGATGCCGTGAATCAGCGTTTGGATACACTAACGCAAGTTCTGCAGCAATTAACCGATCAAATGCGACAGAATAATAGCGGCAAATAACATCTCGCCTGCTATTAATCATTTATGTGTTAAAAAAGCCCTGTGAGTCCACAGGGCTTTTTCTTTGGTGTATTGAAAGAGTGAGTCGTTTATACTGAGCCTCGCATGAGAAATACCTACGAGGTGAATAGTTGCGTGTCGAGTCAACTATAACGATACTATAGGTATTAGTTGGTAATAAGAAAAAATACGCGAAGGCGTTTCGATCTTGCTGTCTGCTTGATCTCTATTGTTTGGCCTGAATATGGTAAAGTTAAATCATAAATCTCTAGGGAAATAACATGGAGCATCAAGGCTTGAACCGACCAAGTAGGTGGCTAAGTTGTTGTTGCTTATGGCTTATGACCGTTTTTATATCAACGGCTCAGGCGCTAGAGTTAACAGTCGAAGAGCAAACATGGTTACTCGAACATCCCGTGATTCGCGTGGGTATTGACCCTGCATGGCCTCCCTATGAGTTCTTGGATAAAAATGGTCACTATCAAGGCATAAGTGCTGATTATTTAATGTTGATTGCCCCTAAATTGGGTGTTAGGTTTGAGTTGGGCGAGCCTCTAGCGTGGTCGGATACTCAAGCAAAGTTAGCGACAAAAGAATTAGATATTTCCCCTTCCATCACGGAAACGCCCAAGCGCCGTGAGTTTCTAGAGTTTACCAAGCCCTATTTGTCATTTCCTGTGGTGATTTTGACGCGTACTAATGAGTCTTTTGTTGGTAGTTTAGATGACCTGAGTGGCCAGCGTGTTGGCGTGGAAGCTGATTATTTTACTGATGATATTCTTCAGCGTTACTATCCTAATATTAAGCGGGTTCGTTATCATTTTCTCAATGATCTATTATCGGCATTATCTTTAGGTCAAGTTGATTATATTTTAACAAATCATGCTTCCGCATCGTACGCTGTCCAAAACTTGCATATTACAGGATTGAAATTAGCAGCAGTGACATCTTATGACTCTCCATTAAGTATTGGTGTGCGTAATGATTGGCCAATACTTGTCACGATTTTAGAAAAAGCGTTAGCGGATATTAGCCCCCAACAACATCAAGCAATTAGAACTAAATGGTTAGGTGTGCATAAGTCTAGTGTCGATTTGGGTGATGCATGGCGAGTACATTCAGATGTTATTCTCCTGGCTATAATTGCAGGGTTTTTGGTTCTAGTCGCGTTAGTAGTTTTATATTATCGTCATCGCTTATTAAAAAGACAAAATGCCAGTCAAAAAACTCAGCAGGATTTAGCCGAAAGCGAAAAGCGTTTTCGTTTGCTTATTGAGCATGCGCCCATTGCCTTTGCTATTTTCAAAGGTCAGGCCGGTATTGTTAAAATGCTTAATAGAACATTCATTGAGACCTTCGGCTACAAGCCTAATGAACTTTATGATGTCGAAGATTGGTGGCGTTATGCGTACCCGGATCCCGTCTATCGCGATACCATCAAAAAAGTCTGGTTTGACCGTATGTTGGTCGCCAAACAAACTCAACATACTCTTGAACCGATGGAGGCAAAAGTACGTTGTCGAAATGGCGAAGAACGATATATTCGCTTTCATTCCATTTTAATTGGCACATTTAATCTAGTTGCCTTTATTGATTTAACGGCGCAAAAGAAAAATGAAGCATTATTATTAGCGGCTAAAGAAGTCGCAGAAAATGCCACACAAGCTAAAAGTTTATTTTTGGCGAATATGAGCCATGAAATACGAACGCCAATGAATGGTATTTTGGGCTTGACAGTATTATTGGAAAAGTCTGAGCTTAATGACCGACAACGCGATTATTTAGGGAAAATATATAGTTCAGGTGAATTTCTACTAGGAATATTGAATGATATTCTGGATTTATCCAAAGTAGAGGCGGGTAAATTGGAGTTGGAGTCTCGACCCTTTACGCTTGGGCAATTATTAGAGCCTCTCCGTAGTTTGGCATTAAGTGCAACACAACAAAAACCAATAGAAGTATTTTTTTATATTGATGCCGATGTCCCTAAAACGCTCGAAGGGGATGTTTTACGCCTAGGCCAAATATTAACGAATTTGTTGGGTAATGCGATTAAGTTTAGCTCCCATGGTGAGGTTGAAATTGGTGTGGCACGTATGCCGGGGCCATCATCGCAAGTGAAGCTGCATTTATGGGTGCGTGATACGGGTATTGGCATGACGCCGCAACAGCTCAGCACTATTTTTGATGCGTTCAATCAAGGCGATACTTCAACAACGCGTCGCTTTGGTGGTACAGGTTTAGGTTTGACGATTTGTAAACGTCTCGTGCAGTTGATGAATGGCGATATCCGCGTCCAAAGTCAACCGAATCAAGGAAGCCGCTTTGATGTCTTTGTCCAGTTAAAAGCGGCTCCGGTAACGGATGCTGTCGATGTGCATGCTAATAGTCGCCAGCTTTATCTGCTGGTCGTTGATGACAATATTCATGCCGCGGCGGCTATGCGCTCGATGATTGAGCGCATGGGTTGGCATGCCGATGTCGTGTCTATTTTGTCTATTGATCATCCGTTGCATGCCAATAACTATGACTTCATTTTGCTGGATGCCAGTTTTGCCGATGAAGCCCACAGTGCTTGCTTGCCAAGCCATATTCCTAAAGTGTTATTGCAAACGCCTTGGCAAGAAAATGATCCTATGTTGGGTGGCGATGTCCATTTTGAGCATACGTTGACGAAACCGGTGACCGAAGATGCTTTGCGTAACTTGACCGAGTCATTGTCTCCTAAAGCCAGTCAATTAGCGGAAAATCCGTTAATTGCGTATCGAATATTGCTGGTTGAAGATAATACGATTAATCAATTGGTGGGCGTGAAGCTACTTGAAAGCTTGGGTGCCGAAGTCGATGTCGCCGAAAATGGCTATGTGGCATTGAGCTTATTGCAGCAAGTTGGTGTGCATTACGATGTGGTACTAATGGATTTGCAAATGCCTGTTATGGATGGTTTTGAAACAACGCGCCAATTACGTTTAATTGAGCAGTTCGCCGATTTGCCGATTATTGCAATGACGGCTAATGTGATGGCCTCTGATCGTGAAGAGTGTTTTGCCGCAGGCATGAACGATTTTATGAGTAAGCCGGTTCGTTTAAATGATTTGCGCGAGAAAATACTTCAATGGGCAAAACATTAAGACAAAAGGCATGAGTTTGATGGCTTAGGCGAGAGTCAGAGATCTGTTGCAACAAGCTCGTAGAGTGAGTTTTTTCTATCGCATGTTCAATAAAATGTGCAAGCCTAGCTATTTAAAGTCAACAAAACGGCGTTTTTTGTCGGTCCTGTTTCTGCTAAGATGCAGCCCCCATAGCCCGCACGCTTTTATCGCCTAGGAGAAAATCATGGTCGAACGTCGTCCTGCTTATCAGCGTATTTTATTGAAGCTCTCTGGCGAAGCCCTGGCGGGTGATGCTGAAATGGGCATAGATCCTAAAGTATTAAACCGTATTGCCTTGGAAGTAGGGCAGTTAGTGGGTATTGGTGTCGAGATTGGCATTGTGGTTGGTGGCGGTAATTTGTTCCGTGGCGCAGCTCTGCAAGCGGCTGGCTTGGATCGTGTTGCGGGTGACCATATGGGCATGTTGGCAACGGTGATGAATGGTCTGGCCATGCGTGATGCTTTAGAGCGTAACAACATCAAAACTCGGGTCATGTCCGCCATTCCCATGAGTGGTGTCGTTGATCATTATGATCGCCGTGCTGCGACGCGTGCTTTACAAAGTGGTGATGTCTGTATTTTTGTCGCCGGAACAGGTAATCCTTTTTTTACCACGGATACCGCAGCCTGTTTACGCGGCATAGAAATAAATGCCAATGTCGTGTTGAAAGCGACAAAAGTAGATGGTGTTTATAATGCCGATCCTATGAAAAACCCAGAAGCGATTAAATACGATTATTTGACCTTTGATGAAGTGTTAGATAAAAAATTAGGGGTCATGGACTTAACAGCAATCTGTTTATGTCGTGACCAGAATATGCCTTTGCGTGTCTTCAATATGAACAAGAAAGGGGCATTGTTAAACTTATTATTTGGCGATGCTGAAGGCACGCTAATTGGTAATTCGCCTCGTTAAGGAACTAGCCATGATTAATGATTTGAAAAAAGATTGCGAAATTCGCATGAGAAAAAGCGCTGAATCGTTGGATCAGTCGTTTACGAAAGTACGTACCGGACGTGCCCATCCCGCTATTTTAAAGGATATTCTGGTGCCGTATTACGGCGCAGACACGCCCTTAACCCAACTAGCTAATATTGGCGTTGAAGATGCGCGTACACTGTTGGTTCAGCCTTATGAACGGACGATGATTCAAGCAATTGATAAAGCCATTCGTAACTCAGACTTGGGGTTGAATCCGATTTCGGGTGACGTAATCCGTATTCCTTTACCCGCATTGACTGAAGAAAGCCGCCGCAATATGCAAAAAATGGCGCGTTCTGAAGCTGAAAATGCGCGTGTTGCTGTGCGTAACGTCCGCCGTGATGTCTTGGCAGACATGAAAGAACTGCTCAAAGAGAAAGAAATTTCTGAAGATGAAGAGCGTCGTGGTAGTGAGGAAATCCAGAAAATTACGGACAAATACATCGCTGAAATTGAAAAAGCATTACAAGCCAAAGAGGCTGAGTTAATGCAAGTTTAAGTCTGCTTGCTCTTCCAGCCTCTCCCCTCCATGGAGAGGGCGAGTTTCTAAAGCAAAGGAAAAAACAGTGAGCATAGCCCCTGATATTGACAGTCGTACTAGTTGTTTGCCTCGCCATATTGCGGTGATTATGGATGGCAATAATCGCTGGGCAAAAGCCAAAAGTCTGTTGGGAGGCTCGGGTCACAAAGCGGGTGAAACAGCGCTGCAACAAGTCGTTGAGCATGCTGCCAAATGCCAAATTGAAGTGCTGACGGTGTTTGCCTTTTCCAGTGAAAACTGGCGCCGTCCCGAAACCGAAGTTGGCTTGTTGATGCGTCTGTTTGTTCATGCGTTAGATAAGCGTGTTGCCGAACTGCATAAAAATAATATCCGTGTTCGATTTATTGGTGATAGAAGTCGTTTTGCGCCATTGTTACAAAAAGGGATGGCCGAAGCTGAAGCCAAAACCTTAGTGAATACAGGCATGACATTGGTGATTGCTGTTAGCTATGGCGGCCAGTGGGATATGGCTCATGCCGCGCAGCAAGTGGCCCTAAAAGTTCAAGCGGGGCTATTAGACCCTACGCAGATGTCTATGGATGATTTCCAACAGCATTTTCAGCAGCATATTCAAATGAGTGATTTACCCCCTGTCGATTTATTGATTCGTACAGGTGGTGATTTGCGGATTAGTAATTTCTTATTGTGGCAAGCGGCATACGCTGAGTTTTATTTCAGCGATTTATTGTGGCCAGATTTTGATGGCAAAGCACTGGATGATGCTTTAGCCGATTATGCGCGTCGGCAACGTCGTTTTGGTCGTACCAGCACTCAAGTAGAGGCTCATCATGCTTAAAGAACGTGTCTTAACCGCTCTCATTCTCATTCCTTTAGTCTTATGGTGTATTTTTGGTGCGGCGACTAAAGTTCCTTTTGCGGCTTTTGCTGGGGCGATTGTCCTCGTAGGGGCGTGGGAATGGACAGCGTTAATGTCATGGTCAAATAAAGTCGCTCGTGGGGGATTTGTTGCAGCTGTGGGGGCGGGCTTGATCGCTATGAGTATTCCCGCACTAGCGATTGCAGAAGTTAAATATACCCTCTATGCCATTTCCGCCATTTTTTGGTTGATTGCTGTTCGTGGTGTGGTTTTTTATCCTGAGTCAGCGGTGGTATGGGCAAAATCTGCCGTTTTAGTACCGGTCGGGTTAATTTTGTTAGTGCCAGCTTGGACAGGGTTAACAGATCTGCATCGCGTCTCTCCGTGGTGGTTAATGTATGTGTTTGCGTTGGTATGGGGAGCAGATACCGGTGCATATTTTGCGGGTCGTGCCTTGGGTAAAAATAAGTTAGCTCCCAAAGTCAGTCCAGGAAAAACCATTGAAGGCATGATTGGTGGTTTGTTGACAACGGGAATATTGATGGTGGCAGTCGCCATTTATCGTGATCTACCAGTAATACGTTTTGCTGCTTTCATTGGCTTGTCATTGTTTACAGTGTTGGCCTCGGTATTGGGTGATTTGGTCGAGTCGATGGTCAAGCGCCAGGCGGGCGTTAAAGATTCTGGGTCGATTTTCCCCGGTCACGGCGGTGCTTTAGATCGCATTGATAGCCTCACAGCGGCTGCCCCTGTTTTTGCGCTAGGATGGTTGTTGGCAGGGGGCTTCTAAGCCATGCAGCGTTTAACCATTTTGGGCGCAACGGGGTCAATTGGCCAAAGTACCTTAGCTGTTGTCGATTTGCATCCCGAACGCTACCAAGTTTTTGCCTTAACTGCCTATAGCCGCTTAGAAGAGTTGGCGGCCCTATGCGTGCAATATCAGCCGCGTTATGCGGTCGTTGCTATTCCCGAAGATATTTCCCGTTTACAAGCATTAATGCCTACTGCAGGGACAGAAGTGTTAGCTGGAGCAGAGGCTTTGGCCGCAGTTGCAAGTCATGCCGACTGTGATACGGTCATGGCGGCGATTGTTGGTGCCGCTGGATTGTTGCCGACCTTGGCCGCGGTTAAAGCCGGTAAGCGGGTGTTATTAGCCAATAAAGAAGCGTTGGTGATGGCAGGGGATTTGTTTATGCAGGCTGTTGCCGAGCATAAAGCTACCTTGTTGCCGATAGACTCTGAGCATAATGCGATTTTTCAGTCCTTGCCTTGTAACTACGCTCAAGGTTTGGCGAATGTGGGTGTTGAGCGTATTTTACTCACTGCTTCGGGTGGCCCTTTTCGTGAGTTTACGGCCGAGCAATTGGCAACAGTAACGCCTGCACAAGCGTGTAAACATCCAAACTGGGTGATGGGGCGCAAGATTTCTGTTGATTCTGCAACCTTGATGAATAAAGGCTTGGAGTTGATAGAAGCGTGCTGGTTATTTGCTGCGCGACCTGATCAAGTACACATTGTTATTCATCCGCAAAGTATTATTCATTCTTTAGTGCAATATGTCGATGGTTCAACCTTGGCGCAATTAGGTAATCCTGATATGCGTACGCCGATTGCTAATGCATTGGCTTGGCCAGAACGCATTCAGGCGGGGGTTTCAGCATTAAATTTGTTTCAACACCAGCTGGATTTCTTCCCTCCCGATGAAAGCCGTTTTCCCTGTTTACGTTTGGCACGGCAAGCGATGGCCAAAGGTGGAACGGCTCCTGCTATTTTAAATGCTGCGAATGAAGTGGCGGTTGAGGCTTTTTTAGCTGGAAAGTTACCGTTTATTGCAATTCCGCAACTGATTGAGGCTGTGCTTACACAATTGCCAATGAGTCCTGCGAATAATCTCGACACAATTCTTCATGCCGATCATGCTGCGCGTGTATTAGCGCAACAATGGCTCTCTCAATATTCTTAGTGTGGTTTTATGGGTATTCTGCAAATTATTCTTGCGGCAGTGATTGTACTAGGCCCGCTAATCGCCATTCATGAGTTTGGTCATTTTTGGGTGGCACGGCGTTTAGGCGTCAAGGTGCTGACCTTCTCTATTGGCTTTGGCCCTGCCTTAGCAAAATGGCGCGGCAAAGATGGTGTTGAATACCAAATAGCGGCCATTCCCTTGGGTGGTTATGTGCGCATGGCGGATGAGCGCGAAGGCGATGTACCGCCTGAAGATATCCCTAAAGCCTTTAATCGCCAATCGGTCATGGCGCGTATGGCTATTGTCGCCGCAGGCCCAATCATTAATTTGTTGTTTGCCGTGTTTTTGTTTTGGGTGCTGTTTCTGCAGGGTGTAGAAACACTTAAAACGGTAGTCGGTCAGATTAAACCCAATACGCCAGCGGCTGTCGCAGGGCTACAAGTGGGCGATGAAATTGTCGGCGTCGATAACAAGACGGTGCATGATTGGGAAGCGGTTACTTACGCTTTGGTTGATCGTATCGGTGAAAAAGGCTTTGTGTCGTTATCGGTAAAAAGTTCGAACGCCACAGAGTCTCATACCATCAAATTACCCATCAATAATTATTTGAATAAAGCGGGTCAAGACCCGTTATTGGCACTTGGTTTTACCCCCTATCAGCCCCCTCTAAAAGCGATTATTGGTGATGTTGTCGCGAATAGCCCCGCTGCGCAGCAAGGGTTACAAGTTGGCGATAAAGTCATTGTTGCCGATAATCAGCCCATACAATCATGGCAAGATTTTGTTGAAGTTGTTCGCACACATCCCGAACAAGCGTTTGATGCTCAAGTAGAGCGTCAAGGTAAAACAGTCAGCTTGCATCTCACGCCCCGCATGGAGCGGGATGATGTCGGAAATAAAGAAGGCAAATTAGGCATCGGTATTCAAAAGCAGCCCTTCGATATCCCACCGCAATATCTACAAAAACAAGAGTACAACGTCTTTACTGCGCTCATCAAAGCGAGTGA
>CANBZV010000016.1 GCA_947373945.1 Moraxellaceae bacterium | reverse complement strand
TGTGGTAGCTCCATGATGCTTACTCCTCGCGACAGCGGCGAGCTAAATAACTTTCGTCAAATTTAATCTACACTCGTTAGAGCCACAATATAGAATTTACGCACTCCATCGCCATTTGCGTAACGTCTGAGGCGAACGTGTCAGTCCATCTAAAGCCGAATTAACTATGCACCCTATTTTACGCCTAATTCCTGTACCTATGCTTCATGACAACTATTTATGGCTGCTAGTTGCCGACAATGGGGCGACCATTGCTATTGATGTGGGTGATTACGCCGTATTAAAACACTATTTACAAGCCCACCAACTCACCCTAACGACAGTACTTATCACTCATCATCACCCTGACCATACGGGTGGCGTCGCTGAGATTAGACAATATCACCCAAATGTTCCTATATATGGTCACCCATCGATTCAAGGTATGAGCCATCATTTGTTCGGCGGTGAAATAATTCATATTACTAATATAGGCCATTTTTTAGTGATGGATGTTGCTGGACATACCAAATATCACTTAGCTTTTTATCACTTAACAGAAAAAATTCTGTTTTGTGGTGATACCGTTTTTAGTGCAGGCTGTGGTCGTATTCTGGGTGGTGATGCACAGCACTTATATCGCGCTATCGAAAAAATCAAACTATTACCCGATGATACGCGCCTGTGCCCATCACATGAATACACATTAAGTAATCTCGAGTTTGCATGTGCGATAGAGCCAGCCAATCTCCAAACCGTGACATATCAGCAACAATGCTTGACTTTGCGGGCAAACGGCTTGCCGACTTTACCGGTCAAATTAAATAACGAAAAAGCAGTGAATCCTTTTTTACGCAGCCATTTATTACAGACACGCATAGCGACTTTAACGGATACAGCCTGTTCAACACCTGAAGCTGCATTTGTTGCTTTAAGACACTATAAAAACCATTGGCATAGCTAAAAACCCTTTTTAGCTCACGCATTAACCTTATTTCCATCATCAAAAAAAGCATCGCGTCGATAAGACAATGCCCTGTAAGCGCAACTATTGGAACGAAAGTGTTAAAAAATAGTCATTTTGCTGCACTTCGTTACAGTTCTCTAGCGGTTGGTACGGTTCTTTACTTGCCAGCATTGTTCACAACTCCCTAGAATTCGTGGGCTATTTTCTTTAATTAGGAGTGTCTCCGCATGCAATATTGGCTTTACCTCTGCAAAATCGCCCGAACAGCGGTGCTTTTTGCCATCGTTAGCCTAGTATTGAGTGCCTGTACCACTACCCCTCAACAAACCAATGCCAAGCATTATTCCGCTTCCCCCCTCGTTGTTTACCCCACGTTTGTGCCGCCCAAAGTAAATCAAGAAAAAGACTATTACGACACAACGGGAACATTAGCTACACAAGACGATATTGATGAATTACTCGGCGTGACTGAGATGGAAGCGGCAACGCTCAGCCCCGAAGACTTGGCAAAATTTGGTGATGTTTGGGCGCGTGTACGCGCAGGATTTAAACTCAATGATGTCGACAACGATCGCATCGCGGTGCAACGCGCATGGTTTTCCAAGCGTCAGGACTACCTCGATCGTATGACGGCACGCGCTAGCCACTATCTCTACCATACCGTGACCGAAGCGGAGCGCATGGGAGTACCAACAGAACTGGCATTACTGCCCGTCATTGAAAGCTCCTATGATCCATTTGCAACCTCACCGGCACAAGCAGCGGGCATGTGGCAGTTTATTCCCGGCACAGGTAAGATTTTTGGCTTGCGTCAAACATGGTGGTATGACGGTCGACGTGATGTACTGGAATCGACGCGTGCGGCCTACAAATTCTTATCGCAATTGCATAATAAATTTGGCTCTTGGGAATTAGCTTTAGCCGCTTATAATGCAGGTCCAGGCACGATCCAAAGAGCCATTGACCGCAATACTGCCGCAGGTTTGCCTACCGACTACTGGTCATTACAATTACCCGCAGAAACAATGGCTTACGTACCTCGATTTTTAGCAGTCGTACAAGTTGTTAAAGCGCCTGCAAATTATAATGTGACGCTCAATCCTATTGTTAACTTACCCCACTTTCGCGAAACTTACGCCAAAAACCAAGTTGACTTGGCCGCAGCAGCCAAGTTAGCGGGTTTAACCACCAAACAGCTATGCCAGCTCAATCCTGGCTATATGCGTTGGGCGACTAATCCTGATGGCCCTCATCGTTTATTGATACCGATGGATACGCCTGAGACGTTTGAGGCCCAACTATCATCCCTGCCACCGCCTGACCGTTTTATCATCGTCCAGAAGCGCTATAAAGTAAAACGTGGCGACACAATTTCCCGAGTTGCGGCGCGCTTCAATACCACCCCTGCAGCGTTGAAACGATTAAATGGTCGTATTGCCAGCGGCAAAAAAGGCAAAATTCCTGCGGGTCAAATATTGGTTGTTTCGCGTGAACGTAAACGCGTCAGTGCAGAAATTGCTGATAACGATCCAGCACTTAATGCGGTCGTTGATACTGTTGCTGACAACGACAAAACCAACCAGCCTGAAGACGACAACGACAGTAAAAAGGTAGCGAGTAAACAAACCGCTAAAGAACAAGCCGACAATAACGATAGCAAAGACGACAACAGCACGAATAAAGAGTTTCACAAAGTCCGTGCTGGCGAGACATTATTTGCTATCGCCAAGAAATACGATGTCAGCGTCAAAGACTTAGCGGCATGGAATCACCTCAAAATTAAAGACGGGGTACGTACAGGTAAAAAACTGGTTGTTAATCAAAACAACAATCAAGATAAAGCCGTACGCATTGCCAAGGTGAGCGATAAAAGTAAAGCCAAAACCAAGGACAAAGACCAAGACAAAAGCAACCGCAAAGAAAAACGTTTGGCTAACAACGATAAAAGTAGCAAAAAGGCATCCAAGGACGAAGTGAAACGTATTAGCTACGAAGTGAAACGTGGAGATACCTTATATTCTATTAGCCAACGCTATAATATCTCGGTCAGCCAGATTAAGACTTGGAACAAAGCCTCCAAGACTATTAAGCCTGGTCAGGACTTAGTATTGTATCTGGCAAGAAGTTAAGCACTTTTGCAACAGAACTTATGGTAAATACCATTACTATACGTTTATATAGCTAGCTGAACCGTAAATACCGCCGCATTATGCGGCGGTTGTCATTTACACAGCGATAGAAATTTCTGATGAAAAGGACAATAAAAATGAAGCGTTTCACGGTAGGTTTACTTGTCGCCTGCTTGAGCCAATTCACGATGGCTGCCAGCGAAATTACCACAGCTATCGCCTTGCATGGTAAGCCTGCACTAGCGAGCAACTTTAGCGCTTTTAACTATGCCAACCCACAAGCACCCAAAGGTGGCGAGTTACGTCTAGCTAGTGTCGGAGGTTTTGATAGTACAAATCCGTTTATTAACAAAGGTAATCCTATTGATGGTACAGACTACCTTTATGACACGCTCACCGTCGCAGCCTTAGATGAACCCTTTACTCGTTATGGTTTATTAGCTGAAAAAATTGAACGCGACCCAGCCGATGCCAGTTGGATTATTTATTACATTAATCCCACCGCTCGTTTTAGTGATGGCCATGCTTTAACCGCAGAGGATGTCGCCTTTACCTTTAATATTATTAAGAAAGATGGGGCACCTGGACTAAAAAACTATTATAGCGATATTGAAAAAATTGAAGCACTTGATAAGCAAAAAGTGAAATTCACGTTCAAAAGCAAAACTAATCGTGAATTAGGGCTAATTGTGGGTGAACAACCTATTTTACCTAAGCATTATTGGGAAAAACGCGACTTCACGAGCACCAACCTTGATATTCCTCTAGGTAGTGGCCCATATATCATTAGTAAAATTGATGCGGGACGCGGAATTACTTATCAACGTAATCCTAATTATTGGGGAGCCAATTTACCTGTTAACAAAGGTCGCTATAACTTCAACACAATTGCTTATGTTAATTATCGGGATACAACTGTTGCCTTAGAAGGTTTTAAAGCAGGTCAATATGATTTTAACCTCGAAAATAAAGCCAAAAACTGGGCGACTGAATATAACTTTCCTGCTGTTAAGCAAGGTTTAGTTAAAAAAATAGAACAAGCCAATCAAAACCCATCAGGCATGCAGGGCTTTTTATATAATATCCGCCGCCCCTTGTTTCAAGATACACGCGTACGCCAAGCATTAGCCTACGCCTTTGATTTTGAATGGAGCAATCGCACTTTATTCTTTAATGCTTATACACGTACGACCAGTTATTTTGCCAACTCTGAACTCGCCGCAACAACATTACCTAGTGCTCAAGAAATCAGCCTCTTAGAGCCGTATCGTAAACAGCTACCCGCCACTGTCTTTAATAGTATTTATGCACCACCAAAAACAGACGGCACTGGGAATAATCGTGCTAATTTAATGATTGCACAAAAACTATTAACTGATGCTGGCTGGACCATGAAAAATGGCAAGCTCGTTAATAATAAAAATGAGCCATTTAACTTTGAAATACTCTTAGCGCAACCAGAATTAGAACGTATTGTGCAACCATTTAAACAAAACCTAGCACGTTTAGGCATTAATGCCACCATTCGTATTATTGATATTCCTCAATATATTAATCGTGAGCGTAGTTTTGACTTCGATATGATTGTGGGTAATTTTGCTCAGTCCTTATCACCCGGTAATGAGCAACGCAGTTTTTTTGGTTCCAAAGCCGCTGACATTAACGGTAGCCATAACTATGTTGGTATCAAAAACCCTGTCGTCGATGCCTTGGTAGACAAAATTGTCGCAGCCCCTAGCCGCGAAGATTTGGTCACTGCCACTCGCGCCCTAGACCGTGTCTTATTAGCCAACTACTATGTTATTCCACATTACCACACTAGAAATTACCGCATTGCTTACTGGGACTACCTGGAAAGCCCTACAGTTAAACCTAAATATGGAATTGGTTTAGATTATTGGTGGGCCGATAGCACCCAAATGGCAAAAATTCGCGCTGCTCAAGGGAAAAAATAACCCCTCGCCCTAGCCCTTTCGGACACTCGAAAGGGCCTTCAATCATAGGAGTTGTTATTCGTGTTGGCCTATATCCTGCGCCGTTTGCTTCTGATTATTCCAACATTGTTTGGCATTTTGCTAATCAACTTTGTTATTACCCAAGCTGCTCCGGGCGGCCCGGTCGAACAAGCCATTGCTAAGGCCCAAGGTCTCGATACAACGGGTAATCGAGTTAGTGGCAGTAAGGAGGGTGAGATCAGCAGCCAAAAAGGTAACGAATCCAGCTATCGTGGCGCACAGGGACTGGACCCACAATTGATCAAAGATCTCGAAAAGCAATATGGTTTTGATAAGCCTGCCAGTGAACGCTTCAGCATGATGATCAAAAACTATTTGCGTTTTGATTTTGGCCAGAGCTTTTTCCGTGATGCCACAGTAATTAGTTTAATTAAAGAAAAAATGCCCGTCTCGATCTCCTTAGGTTTGTGGAGCACATTAATTATTTATTTAGTATCCATCCCTTTGGGCATTAAAAAAGCTATTAGTCATGGGAGTCATTTTGATGTTGCAACGAGTAGTTTAATTATTGTCGGCTATGCTATTCCGGGTTTTCTATTTGCCATATTGCTGATTGTGTTGTTTGCCGGTGGTAGTTATTGGCATATATTTCCCATGCAAGGTTTAATATCAGAAAACTTTGACCAACTGAGTACGGGTGGTAAAGTCGTGGATTATGCTTATCACATGGTTTTACCTACTATTTGCCTGACCATTGGTGGTTTTGCGACGTTAACTATGCTAACCAAAAACTCGTTTCTTGATGAAATCCATAAACAATATGTAGTAACAGCACGCGCCAAAGGACTGAATGACACACAAGTACTGTATGGACATGTTTTTAGGAACGCAATGCTGATTATTATTTCAGGCTTTCCTGCTGCCTTATTAAGTGTGTTTTTTACCGGCTCGTTCTTGATCGAAGTTATTTTTAATTTAGATGGCTTAGGGTTACTTAGTTTTGAGTCCGTTATTAATCGTGACTATCCGGTAATTTTCGGAAATTTGTATATATTTACCTTAGTTGGCTTAATTTTACGTATTATTAGTGATGTCACCTATATGTTTATTGACCCTCGTATTGATTTTAATAGCAGGGATTAACACATGAACTTATCACCTTTAAATAAACGACGCTTCGC
This sequence comes from Moraxellaceae bacterium, assembly GCA_947373945.1. Lineage (GTDB taxonomy): Bacteria > Pseudomonadota > Gammaproteobacteria > Pseudomonadales > Moraxellaceae > Agitococcus. The sequence goes on along the minus strand of CANBZV010000016.1, from coordinate 15,207 downwards.
CAACTTCAGAGACAACAAACGTGGCTACTATTCATTATGGCTATTTACGATCTTGTTTGTTTTTAGTTTATTTGCTGAGTTTTGGGCTAATGACAAACCATTGTTAGTCTCGTATAAACAGCACTGGTATTATCCTGTCTTTAAAGATTACTCTGAAATAACATTTGGCGGCACGTTAACAAGTAATGCTGACTATCGAGACCCTTATGTTGCAAGCTTAATTCATGATAATGGCTGGATTATATGGCCCCCTATTCCTTTTAGTTATAGTACGATTAATTATAATCTGACAGTACCTGCCCCAGCTCCGCCCTCTAAAGACAATTGGCTCGGCACAGACGATCAGGGGCGCGATGTCTTGGCTAGGGTAATTTATGGCTTTAGAATTTCTATTTTATTTGCTTTAACGCTAACGATTTCTAGCTCGGTAATCGGTATTTTCGCCGGCGCATTACAAGGATTTTATGGTGGCTGGGTCGATTTATTAGGTCAGCGTATTATTGAAATTTGGTCTGGTCTGCCCATGCTATTTATGCTGATTATTATGGCTAGCTTAGTCCAACCTAATTTTTGGTGGTTATTGGGTTTAATGCTGCTTTTTAGTTGGACCGAACTTACGGGGCTCGTCCGCGCCGAATTTTTACGTGGCCGTAATTTAGAATATGTACGTGCAGCGCGAGCATTAGGGCTTAGTGATACCAAAATCATGTTTAGACATATTTTGCCTAACGCGATGGTGTCGACCTTGTCATTCTTACCATTCATTTTTACTGGAGCTATTGGCTTATTAACCTCCCTCGATTTTCTCGGTTTTGGTTTACCTGTTGGCTCACCTTCTTTAGGAGAATTAGTGGCCCAAGGCAAAAACAATCTCAGTTCACCGTGGTTAGGTTTATCGGCTTTTTTCACGCTCGGTATTTTATTAACACTGCTGGTTTTTATTGGTGAGGCCTTCCGCGATGCCTTTGACCCCCGTAAGCAATAAGCCCACCCCTCTCGTGGTGGTTGATAATTTACGTATCCGTTTTCATGCTACTGGCACCGCAAATAGCGAGCCTGTTAAAGGGGTGAGCTTTGATATTGCTCAGGGTGAAATTTTTGCATTAGTGGGTGAAAGTGGCTCGGGTAAATCTTTGACCGCACAAGCAATTATGCGTTTATTGCCAGAGCAGGCTAACTATCTGGGGAGAATTCTATTTAACAATGAAGATGTTATTCAAGCTTCCCCCGAACGGTTGCAGCAATTGCGCGGCGACCGCATTGGCATTATTTTTCAGGAGCCAATGACATCTTTAAATCCATTGCATACGATAGAAAAACAAATCAGTGAAAACTTATTCCATCATCAGCAACTCGGCAAAACAGACGCACGCGCACGAACCATAGCACTGTTACATGAAGTGGGCATTCCTGACCCCGAAAACCGTCTCAACAGTTATCCCCATGAGTTATCAGGAGGCCAGCGGCAGCGGGTGATGATTGCTATGGCCTTGGCCAACAACCCCTCGTTATTGATCGCCGACGAACCAACTACCGCGCTAGATGTGACCCTACAAGAACAGATATTGCAATTACTGCAAAGTCTGAGAGCCAAATTTGGCTTATCCGTGTTATTAATTTCGCACGATTTAAGTTTAGTAAGACGCTTCGCTGACCGAGTCGCCGTTATGCAGCAAGGCTTGATAGTCGAAAGTAATACTACCGACGCGTTGTTTGCTAACCCTCAACATCCTTATACTCAACTCTTATTAGCGGCTGAGCCTGAGGGCGAACCCACTGCTGTTGCTAAAGACGCCAAAACATTACTCACTATCGAAGACTTAAAGCTGTGGTTTCCAATTAAACAAGGTTTCTGGAAGCGTGCCGTTGGCTATATCAAAGCGGTGGATGGTATTAGCCTCAACCTACGCGCGGGCGAAACTTTAGGCATTGTTGGCGAAAGTGGCTCAGGAAAATCGACTCTGGCACTCGCAGTTACCCGCTTAAATACCTGCACTAGTGGCACTATTGTTTTTCAGGGACGAGACTTAGTGCCGTTAAAACAACGCGAATTGCGCTGCATCCGCAAAGACTTACAAATTGTATTCCAAGATCCGTACGGTAGTTTGAGTCCACGTTTAAGTGTCGGCCAAATTATTAGTGAAGGCTTGGAGCTTCTTGGGCTAAGCAAAGCCGAACAAGAGCAACGGGTCATCAAAGCATTAACTGAAGTTGAGTTAGATCCTACCTCGCGCCATCGCTATCCACACGAATTTTCAGGTGGCCAGCGCCAGCGTATTGCGATTGCCCGCGCCCTGGTTTTAGAGCCCAAACTACTCATTCTCGATGAACCAACGTCTGCGTTAGACCGTACAGTGCAAAAACAAATCGTGCTGCTGTTACGTCGCTTACAAACAGAATATGGTTTTGCCTGCCTATTCATCAGTCATGACCTAAAAGTGGTCAAAGCGGTTAGTCATAGAGTATTGGTGATGCGGCATGGGCTGATGGTCGAAACAAACGATAGCTACACTCTTTTTCATCAACCCGAACACCCCTATACTCAACAGTTGCTTAAAGCTGCCTTTGCAACAGGATTGTAACGTCAACAGACCTTGTGCCTTACCGCAAGGTCATACTCACACTTGGCAAGAAGCCAAACCCAACTGTGTACCTGCTGTCAAATAAAGGAACTATTACCATGATTCGATGTGCTGCTGTTTTGTTATTATTACTCAGCCAACTGGCTTACGCCCAAGAATGTGTTGTCCTATTACATGGACTGGGGCGTTCTACATGGTCGATGCGCCAAATTGAAAACACACTCGCCAAAGCAGGCTATCTTGTTGTTAATCAAAACTATTTATCACGCGAAAAATCGATAGACGAATTGGCGAATGTCGTTGGTGAAGGTATTGCCAATTGCCAAAAAAGCCAACCTACCGCCATTCATTTTGTTACCCACTCGTTAGGCGGCATTTTGGTTCGGGTGTATTTCCAAAATCACCCAGCAAACCTTGTTGAGCGGGTGGTCATGCTTGGCCCGCCAAATCATGGCAGTGAGGTTGTTGACCGTTATAAAAATAGTTGGTGGTTTAAATGGCTAACTGGCCCTACAGGTCAACAATTAGGAACTGCACCAGACAGTCTGCCCAACCAGCTAAAACCGATTCCGCTACAAATCGGCATTATTGCCGGTAATAGCTCTTCAGACCCATGGTTTACGTCCTTGTTTAACGGAGCAAATGATGGCAAAGTCTCGGTCGATAGCACCAAACTGCCGGAAATGAAAGATTTTATACAGGTAGAGAGTGGCCATACCTTTATGGCAAACTCGCGCAACGTTATTGTCCAGATTCAATCATTTTTAACGTCGGGCTATTTTATTAAACCCAATGCCCAAATCGCCAGCACAGCCAATAAAGGAGCCTAATTATGGGTTTTATGAGTGGGAAACGAGTTCTTATTGTTGGCGTCGCCAGCAAACTATCCATCGCTTATGGCATTGCCGCTGCCATGTCACGCGAAGGGGCCGAATTAGCGTTCACTTACCAAAATGAAAAACTCAAAGGCCGAGTAGAAGACTTTGCTGCCAGCTTTGGCTCCACATTAGTGTTTCCCTGTGATGTTGCCCAAGACAGTGAAATTGACAGTTTATTTACCCAACTTGCCACTCATTGGGATAGTTTGGATAGTCTTGTCCACTCCGTTGCTTTTGCACCAGGAGATCAGTTGGAAGGTGACTTTGTTGATGTAACCACCCGTGAGGGTTTCAGAATTGCACATGATATTAGTAGCTATAGCTTGGTTGCTCTCACCAAGGGTGCCAAGCCGTTACTAACCAAAGCGCGTGGCAATGTCTTAACGCTGACCTATCAAGGCTCTGAACGCGTATTGCCTAGCTACAACGTGATGGGCTTAGCCAAGGCATCCTTAGAAGCCAATGTGCGCTATTTAGCATCAAGCATGGGACCATTGGGTGTACGTGTAAATGCCATATCTGCAGGCCCCATTCGCACCTTAGCGGCCAGTGGTATTAAGAACTTTAGAAAGATGCTAGCCTACAACGAGTCGGCTACTCCACTTCGCCGTAACGTGACCATTGAGGAAGTCGGTAATGCTGCGGCATTTTTATGCTCAGATTTAGCATCAGGCATTAGTGGCGAAATTATGTATGTTGATGGTGGTTTTAATACAACTGCGATGCCACCCATTCAAGAATAAACCCACGTATAAACAGGGTGATAATCATCACCCTTGATTTACCATCTTTTGTCTTCGCTCTTCAAATAAACAAACTGCCGCTGCTGCCGCGACATTTAGCGACTCGGTACCACCCGCCATAGGAATCATCACAATTTGCTGCGCCAAGGCCGCTGTTGTGGGTGAAATTCCCGCCCCTTCACTGCCAAATAACCATGCAATTGGCAAAGACAAATCTTGCTCATAAATAGTTTTGGCTTCTTTAACGCCGGTTGCCAAGACTTGACCTTGATAATCTGCCAACGCGTGTTGCAAATTCACTTTTTCTTGGATGCGTAGACGAAAATGTGCCCCCATTGCCGCACGCAACACGCGCGGAGACCAAGCCTGAGCACATCCCTCTGTCAGCAAAATATCTTCTATCCCAGCGGCGGCTGCAGTGCGAAAAATGGTGCCTAAATTACCTGTATCTTGCACACCATCCAAAACCACACATGAACTTGTCGGTGTAGTCACCATCATTGCCCTAGGCATAGTCATCACAGCCAAAATACCTGCCGGTGTGTCGGTTGGACTAATGTAGCTAAACACAGCATCGGGTAATAACAAGCAATTAACGGTCGACTCCAATGCCGTTACTAACGCCAGAATCTCGGCCTGTTGATAACCATGCTCACTGACACAGATCAGCTCAAGCACAACATTTTCGGCGAGTGCTGCCTCAAGCAGATGCACACCATCCAACACAGTTTTGCCCTGTTTCCGACGCTCTTGCGCTGAATTAGCCAACAAGTGTAAATCTTTAATCAGTGGATTTTGACGGGAGCTAATGGTTTTCATGACAAACTTAAAAAGAATAAAAACAAAAAACGAATGATACGCTAAAAAAACAAAGGGCAGATACCGAAGTATCTACCCTTTGCATAAGAACGGTTTGAGACAGTCTGGTCAGAATACTAGTTAGTATCCGATTTTGTCTCAACATTCTTGATTTTGGCCGATGAACGCAAGTAAGTTACGTAGTCTTGCATCTCTTGTTGACCACGAGCGTTAGCCAAAGTGCTCATAAATTGCTTCTTTTGATCATCGGTCAATGTTGAGACACCAACACTAACTTTACTCAATGCAACGACCGCAAAATCCATGCCTGACGGCGTAGATTCAGCTGCCCATGCTGCCTCTGTTTTAGGCGCAGGCAAGCGAAATGCCACTTTCAACAAGTTTGCCGCTGGCGTTGTGGCATTACGGCTCGTCGCCAAAAAGTCCTGCCATTGCAATTTGAAGCTCGCCGCAACTTCTGCAGCAGACTTACCACTATTCAATGCTTTGCTAATCGCGTCAGCTTGTGCCTTCGCCAACAAGCTGGCCTTATTTAATTGAATCGTTAACTTAATATCTGCAGCAACTTCGGTTATTGCCTTAATGCGTGAAGGCTCATGCTTATTAACATGAAGCCAAACACTGTGTTGATTATCCAAAGCAATTGCTGTGGAGTTTTTGCCATCTTTCAACACATCGTCACTAAAAGCCGCTTGGACAACCTTACGATTGCTGGCAATCCCTTCACCACCTTGTTTAGTGAACAATGGCGATGTTTGTATGGTCAACGCGTACTGCTTGGCTCCTTCTTGCAAGTCTGACGACTCATAAGCCAAGGCGTCCATTTTTTCTACCGCATCGTTAAACAGTTCCTCGGATTTTGCTGCCTTAACTTCCGTTTCCAATGCTGGACGAAGTTCTGCCATCGTAGGAACAGGAGGCTTTTGCACTTCAAGCAGTTTAATAATATGGTAGCCATACTGCGTTTTTACCGGTGCAGACACTTCATTCACTTGTAAGCTATACAAGGTTTTTTCAAACTCTGGGACATAAGTGCCATGACCCGCTAAGCCTAAATCACCATTGTTAGCTGCCGAACCAGGATCTTGAGAAAACTCTTTAGCTAATGCACCAAAGTCTTCACCTGCTTTAATCCGCTTGGCAATGTCATTGGCTTTGGCTAAGGCATCGGCATCTTTAACCTTGTCATTGACACTAATGAGAATATGGGCGGCACGACGTTGTTCATTACCGGCAAGGGCTTTAACTTTTTCGGCATAATGAGCGTCAAGATCTTCGTTGGTAAGCACCACTTTATTGACGAAGTCATCAGCCCCCAACAGCATATAATCAATCGATACTTTATCTTCGCTGGTGTATTTAGCGGTATTCGCCTTGTAATACGCCGCGACTTCAGCATCGCTGACTTGTACCGATGACAAGTACTGCGCCGCAGGAACAACCGCAATATGAATATCACGTTGTTGATTATCAACCGCCAATAAAGCATCCAACTCTTTAGTGGTGACAAACGCCGTTTGATTAATACCACTGCTCAACTGCGAAACCGCTATTTCTTTTTTAGCCTTGTTTGGGAAGTTGATCGGATCTTCTCCCACATTACGCAGCATTTGCTCATAACGTGCTTGAGAAAAAACGCCATTTTCTTGGAAGGCGGGTGTTTCCTGAATTAAACGAGCAATCGTGGCATCATCTACGAGAAAGCCCGCTTTTTTGGCCTGTTGATTTAATACCGCACGGTCAACCAAGCCCTTAAGCACTTCTTGCTTCAACACAGCGATATCGATTCGTGATGCATCTGGGTTTTCACCCATATTGGCCAACAAACGCTGTCTTTGCGTATCCACACTGCGATCTAGCTCAGTCTGACTAATTTCTTCGCCATTCACTGTTGCTACAGGTGCCGCTTTACCACTAACAAAATAAGACTCTATACCAACAATCGCAAAAGGAATCATCAATAAGGCGAGTAAGGCTTTACCAAGCCACCCACGCACTAAATCACGAAAGGCCTGCATGAACATCCACCACGCAATGAGTTAAGACTAAAATGCCTTAAACTGAAAATACGAACAGAACAAGTGCAACATTATGTTTTTTAACCATTTTCTTGGAAAAGTTCAAACAAGCAACTCTTTCAGAACAGGCTACAAAAGATAACAATCGCGTAAGTCCTAGAAAAGCAAACGCGCCCAAAATGGGCGCGCTTATAACTAAGAGACGTTACTTATCATTAAGCAACGGCGTCTTTTAAGCCTTTACCTGCTTTGAAGTCAGGCACTTTGCTTGCAGCAATTTCGATTGGCTCACCCGTTTTAGGATTGCGTCCTTTACGAGCTGCACGCTCTTTAACACTAAACGTACCAAAGCCAACTAAAGTCACTGCATCACCACCTTTTAATGCCGCAGTCACTGCAGCAATAGTAGCATCTAGCGCACGACCTGCATCGGCTTTAGTTAAGTCAGTAGAGCCAGCAATGGCATCAATTAATTCGGACTTATTCATTTCTTCCCCTTGTTATTGGTCTGATTTCAAGACGTAAAATACGGCTAAGCTAATGTGTGCAATTTATAGCAATGCCGCTGCTATAGGGTCAAGCTAAAGTAAGTAGATGTATTGTATTTTGTCATGAAAATGCTTCTTTATTAGCCTTGCGTCACATTTAAAGGCCGTAAAGTTGATGCACGACAACCTAAAAAACAACTTTTTTGTGCTGACCCAGATTTTTTATAGTTCTTATTGGACTTGCTGAACATTTGGCCACTGAGAGAACCACTAAGATGCTTACAATGCCTCTAATCCTGTTTAATATCCCATTAAAATGATATTAAACACAAGTCCTGACTTAACACAGCATCCTAATTGTTGCTAGGATAGCACGATATCTAAGGTGGAGGCATGTTAATGGTGTTCGATAAAATTCAAAACTGGCTCTTACCCGCCAACCTAAAGCAACAAATTGATGAAGCGCCAAAACACCTAGGTAGTCTTGAATATGACCGCTGGGGATACCATAAACAAACCGCTTATAAGGCTGCCGCATTAACTCACCTCATTTATGACAAGTTTTTCCGCGTTGAGGCGTTTGGTAGAGAACATATCCCCGCCAAAGGGCGTGTATTGATTATTGGTAATCATTCAGGTTATTTGCCTGTGGATGGCGTCTTACTCGCCTATAGCTTATTGACGAATCCTTATGCCCCTCGAGTACCGCGCGCGATGATTGAGCGGTTGTTTACGGGCATTCCTTACCTTGGGGAGTGGATGAGTAGCATTGGTGCCGTCACAGGTGAAGTACAAAACTGCTACGACATGCTCAAACAGGATGAAGCCGTGATTGTGTTTCCAGAAGGTATTCGTGGCACGGCCAAAGGTTTCGTCAAGCGCTATCAGCTGCAACGGTTTGGCAATGGTTTTATGCATATCGCTATTGCGACTAATACCCCCATTATTCCTGTTGGCATTATTGGTTGTGAAGAAGCGTTGCCCATGTTTGGTAACGCGAAAGGCCTAGCCAAAAAACTAGGATTACCATACGTTCCAATCACCTTGCCGTTTCCTATTCCCACCAAAGTCAGCTTGGTATTTGGTGAGCCCATGTATTTTGAAGGGCCTATTCACTGTGAAGAAGATTTAGAAGCCAAAGTTAATGTCGTTAAAGCCAAAATAAGACAGCTCATTCAAGAAGGCCAGGCTAAGCGTAGCTCAGGACAACAATTATGACCTCCTCTCTCCCTTGTGTATTAATTACGGGTGCCGCTGGGGCACTTGCTCAACAAGTTATTAGCCGGCTACAGGGTAAATACCGTTTGGTGGTCTGTGATACCCGGCGTGAAGTCAGCATGCCCGAAGATATTCCCAGCTATCATGTGGATTTTAACAAGCGTCGTTTTGAAGACTTATTCAAGGAATATAACTTTGACGGTATTATTCATTTGGGGCGTATTGGCCCCAATGAATATAGCCGCGAAGGACGCTATGCCGCCAATGTCATCGGCAGCCAGCGCTTGCTTGATCTGGCGCGCAAATATCACGTCAAACAAACAGTGATTTTATCCACGTATTTTGTTTACGGCGCACACCCTCTTAATCCTGCTTATTTGACTGAAGCAGCACCACTGAAAGCGGCAGGGATTACCATGGATTTGGTAGACTCTGTCGAGCTAGAAAATTTGGCGACAATCTATTTGTGGAAATACCCCGAATTAAATATCACCATTTTACGCCCCTGCAATATCGTTGGCCCCGCAGTCAACAATACGTTGAGCCAAGCGCTCATGCAGGAACGTGTGCCGGTATTAATGGGCTTTTCGCCCATGATGCAGTTTATCCATTTGGAAGATATGGCCGACGCCATTGTTGTCGCCTTTGACCAGAATCATCCTGGCATTTACAACGTCGCACCCGATGATTGTGTTCCCTACCAAACAGCCGTGAACTTATGTGGCTGTAAACGCTTGCCTGTGCCGTCCATACCGCCCATTATGCCGGCACTATTATCTAAACTCACCAAGCGTCAGTTGTTTCCGCCGCATCTTGTAGATTACTTTAAATATGCCGTGACGATTGACGGCAGTTTATTTAGTGAAACCTTTGGTTTTACGCCGCGTTATAGCTTGAAGGATATTTTTAATCACTATCGCAATATGAAAAGTTAAGGCGTTCGCTTAGGAGATTTATACGGTGGGTTTGTGCCGCAACCCACCTTTTTTTGTTACTACCTTCAACTCAATCCCAACAACCGTTGCCCCAACGCTTCCCGCACTGGTGCAAATGAACGGCGGTGCTCCATCAACGGCCCAAACTCTTTTAATGCCGCTAAATGTTTAGCCGTTGGATAACCCTTATGATCGGCAAAACCATAATTTGGATATTTCTCGTGTAAGACTTGCATTTCGGCATCACGAGCGACTTTTGCTAAAATACTAGCGGCACTAATTGCAGGAACTAAAGCATCACCTTTGACGACAGCCTGACAGGGATACAAGAGAATCGGGCATTTATTACCATCAATTAACACAAAATCAGGATGCGTAGTCAGCGCATTAACGGCACGTTGCATGGCCAACATAGTGGCTTTTAAAATATTAATTTCGTCAATTTCTGAGCGCTCTGCCCGTCCCAAACTCCACGCCAAGGCTTTTGCTTTGATCTCTTCGGCTAAAGCTTCACGTTTTTTTTCCGTTAGTTTTTTTGAGTCCTTCAAACCCATAATCGGATTATTCGGGTCTAAAATAACTGCAGCCGTGACAACAGCACCAATTAATGGGCCACGACCAACTTCATCAACACCTGCAATCAATTGATATTGTTGAAAAATTTGTTCCAATTCCATAATTAGCGCTCTAATAATACTTTAATAGCGTTGGCTGCCGTGACACTGGCATCCGCTTGTAAACTTTGGTGCAACTCGGTAAAACGACTTATCGTTTGCTCGCGATAAACGACATTTTCCATACAACCTAAGGTTGCTTTGGCAATCGCAGCAGGTGTTGCCTCATTCTGGACTAATTCAGGCACTAAAGGCTCGTTAGCCAACAAATTCGGCAAGCTAATATATTTGGCACGACTTAACAGGCGCACAATCCAATACGTTAGCCAATGAAGTTTATATACCACAACCATTGGCTTTTTAACTAACATTGCCTCTAAGGTTGCCGTTCCGGAAGCCAATACAACGACATCGGCAGCGCTCATGACTAGCCGCCCTACACCAGCACCATACTTATCATCAAATATATGTGCTTTTAAGCCTTCTACAGCGAGCAACTCCGTAATCTGCTTTTTACGTAGTGGATTAATCGCCGGAATAATAAATTCGACATGAGGATATTTGCGCAAAATGAGTTTGGCCGCCGCAAATAATGGTTGAGCTAAACGCCCCACCTCTCCGCCACGACTACCAGGCAATAACGCCACAAACTCTTTATTATCAGGTAGTTTTAGCTGTTGCCGAGCCTGAGTAGTGTCATTTAGCAAAGGAATACTGTCGGCGAGCGGATGGCCAACAAAGACCGCCTCTAGTTGATGCTGATCATAGAACTGCTTTTCAAACGGCAATAAACACAGCATTAAATCAATGGCCGCTTTAATTTTATGAATTCGTCCCTGACGCCACGCCCATACCGACGGACTGACATAATGAACAGTTTTGATTCCAGCTTGTTTGAGTTTCGCCGCTAAACCCAAATTAAAATCAGGCGCGTCAATACCAATAAAAACGTCTATATTCGTCTCGATAAAAAACTTTTCTAACGACTCTCGAATGCCAAGTAACTCTTTGATGCGACCTAAAACCTCTACCAACCCCATGACCGACAGTCGTTCCAGAGGAAACAATGACTCTCCGCCCTCCGCCATCATTTGAGTGCCGCAAATACCTACAAATCGCGCATGAGGATATTGTATTTTTAGGGCACGAATTAAACCTGCTCCCAAGGTATCACCCGAGATTTCACCCGCAACAATGCCAATCGTAAGAGGTCTTAGAGTTTCAAACATAGTTAGCGTTCACACCAAAGAAACAGTAGTGGCATGATGGTGAAGTGCTGCTATTTCTGCAAGTCGAATTTTCTCGCATAATGCGCCTACACTCACTCCCCTGTGCTTTCTTTGGGTATTAATAATTAACACAAACTCGACAGTAATCGGCTTTTTTGACAGCCGCTGCGTACTCACGCGATAACGTTTGTGGGCATAACATAAGACATCAGTATGACCACGCGCCTGACAGATACTGATGATACTTTCCAAACCAATTAAACCTTCGGTGCTATAACTGAGCAAGATATAATGCGCTTGTATCTGCATGATTAGCGCTGACAACGCCTGCTCAGCCTCATTGCGATAGTTATAGGGGCTACGACGCTCAGTACGCCAATCGCGACGGATTGCGCCTTTATTGCGGCCTTGAATTTTTTCGCTAACCAGTGGCTTATCCCATAGCGCAATACTATTCAATACGTGATAGTTACTCCCATAGGCATGTTGATTGTATGGTGGGTCTAAATAAGCAATATCAACCGTGATCTGCCCATAAGCCAATTCTTTTGCCAAACTTAAGGCATCTTGCTGATAAACTTGGTTTGCACGTTTGTTATCGTAAAAAAGGGCTGGTCGTAATTCCAACGTCGATAAAATTCGCGTTAATGCCGTGCCTGTTTTACCGCCCCAACCCTGATGAAAGGCCTTAAAGACACCGCTGGTATTGCTGGTATAACTGGCCTGATATAGCAGTGGCGCTAACAAACAAGACTTCTCAAAAGGACTAATCAGTTGCGCTTTATCCCACGATTCAATTTGCTCGCGCATGGCATCCACACGCAAACCATTGGCACGGGTAAAAAACATACGATCAAAACGCACATCGTAGTGTACGTCATGACTGGGACACAAATGACGGGTTACCCAATCTTCAGAAGGGTTGACAGCATTGAGATAGGCAATAACATTGTCATAACCGCCTAACTCCAAAAAATCTGGCTCATGATTACAAGCAATATAACATTGATTTAACGCCGCCGAATAAGGCTCCCAATCATTCGCTAAAACACGAAAACCCATTTTTTTAGCCATTCGGGATACGACACCACTCCCCGCGAATAAATCAAGAAAAGTGGCTTGGCGCGGATTGATATCTGTTTGTCGAATCGCTTGCTGAATAACCCCCAACAACCGTCGCTTATTGCCAATATAGGGAATAAGTTGTTGAAAAACATAGTTCTGGGTAGAAACTGCTGAGTGATTATCTTTATGGTAAAGGAACATAACGCTTAAGAGTTTGAGCCTTTTTCCACACTAGAAAAAAGGCTAGAGGAGAGGCTAATAATTAACGCGTAATACCACGGGTTGAAGACTTTAAGGAATCAATAAAAAACGACGCTTCGGGGCATGAAGGAAGAATATCCTGTTCAATTTGCTGAATAGCAACCTCCAGTGTCAGCCCTTGGCGATAGACAATTTTATAGGCGCGTTTCAGCAAACCAATAGTCTCACTCGACCAACCACGACGACGCATACCTTCAAAGTTCATGCCTGTCGCTTGTGCCGGATTGCCAAAAACCATGACATAAGCCGGAATATCTTTGAGCACTAAGCTTGCTCCACCGGTCATTGCGTAATCACCAATTTGACAGAATTGATGTACCCCTGTGTTGCCCCCAACGATCACACTATTACCGACTTTAACATGACCTGCCAAACCGGCATTATTAGCAAAAATACAATCGTTGCCGACGATACAATCATGGGCAATATGAGTATTCACCATGAATAAATTATTACTACCAATCCGAGTGATGCTGTGATCTTGCGTGGTACCCCGGTGAATAGTGCAGTTTTCGCGAATAACATTGTTATCGCCAATTTCTAAAAAAGTATGCTCACCTTTATACTTTTTATCTTGGCAATCTTCACCCACGGACGCAAATTGGAAAATCCGATTATTTCGCCCGATTTTACTGGTGCCGTTGATAACCACATGTGGGCCAATATGACTACCCGCGCCAATTTCTACATTAGCGCCAATAATAGTGTAGGCTCCGACGATAACGTCGTCGGCTAGTTGTGCTGTGCTATCAATAATCGCCGTTGGATGAATGTTCATTATTATATTACCTGTTCGGCCACTAAAATATCTGCGCTCGCCGCCAACTCATCACCTACCATCGCACGACAGGCAAACTTATGGATATGCCGTTTGCTGGTAATAAACTCTGAATGCAGCGTTAAACAATCGCCGGGTACGACTTGCCGCTTGAATCGGGCATTATCTGCGCCAACAAACAAATAAATATGACCATCCGAAGGGCGCTTACCACTTGTTAAAAAGCCTAATACGCCTGAAACCTGTGCCATCGCCTCAAGAATGAGCATACCGGGCATAATTGGGCGTTCGGGAAAATGGCCATTAAACATTTCTTCATTAATGGAGATATTTTTATACCCAGTGATCGAGCGGCCTAACTCAATAGCAGTAACTCGGTCAACCAACAAAAAGGGATAACGATGCGGCAATATCTCTTTAATCTGCTGAGTGTAGATGGGTAATACAATGTTATCCGTCATGCGCGCTCTCATCTGGTTTAGGTAAGGATAATTGTTGCACAAGTTTTTCTAACTCGCGCATGCGTTTTGCCATTTCATCCAGTTTTTTTAGGCGAACTGCCATTTTTTTCCAATTATCGGTACTATCAAACGCCGTACCCGATGAGTAACTCCCCGATTTAGTAATCGACTTGGTAATCATCGTCATACCGGTAATATGTACTTTATCACATATTTCGATATGTCCGACTAAACCCACGCCACCCGCTAATACACAGTGCGCACCAATCGTTGTGCTCCCCGAAATGCCGCAACAGCCAGCAATGGCCGTATGAGCACCAATCACAACGTTATGGGCAATATGCACTTGGTTATCAATGATAGCGCCTTCGTGAATGATAGTATCATCCAAGGCGCCACGATCAATTGTCGTATTACAGCCAATATCAACATCGTTATGCAGTACGACTCGGCCTATTTGCGCAATCTTAAACCAGCCCCCTTGATGCGGAGCAAAGCCAAAACCGTCGTCGCCAATAATGGCACCTGAATGAATAGTCACGCGATCGCCGAGGACACAATCGTGATGAATTACGGCATTGGCTCGAATACGGCAGTTTTTACCTACCCGAACACGGGCGCCAATGACAGCACCTGACTCAACAATTGAACCGGCACCAATGATCACTTCTTCAGCAATGACGGCACAAGCAGCAATGCAGGCACTCTCATCTATAACAGCACTAGCATGCACAGATGCTTGGGGATGAATACCTGAAGACGGCTTCGGCGTACGATCAAAATGATGCGTCAGTTGGGCATACGCCGCATAGGGATTAGCGACTAGTAAAGCGCAACCACCATAACCTTCAGCATCTTGCGAGCGAATTAACACCGCTCCTGCTTGCGTTGTCGTCAACGCAGCACGATATAGCGAGTTTGCCAAAAAGCTTAAATGACTCGACTGGGCGCTTTTAAGTGTCGCCAAGCCATCAATAATTTGATTGCTATCGCCACCACGGATGGTCGCACCCACTATCGCCGCTATATCGCCCAACGTCCAAGACTTCATGGTACACCATTGAATGTAAATCATGGACTCAAGCAACCATCAGCGACTTAAGTCCAACAGGGAGTAC
>CANBZV010000015.1 GCA_947373945.1 Moraxellaceae bacterium | reverse complement strand
CGTCATAATGGCGCGTGCACCAGCAATACTCACGATTTTGTCGTTATCGCCCGCAAAAGCTAAGATATTGGCTTTAATGCTACTAAAATCAGCAATGCGATTGCCAATCTTGATTTGTCCTTTCGCCATGCGATTGTACAAACCCATTTTACGCATCATTTCTTGTACCGTAGCCCCTGGATAATCGGGCATATTGGTAAACCATTCATTCATGGTCATATAACGCGCCACATAATCATCGTCTGCTAAGTTGCGAATCAGCTCAAGATAACTCGTGACCACACCTAAAGGATTGGTCATCTTGAACATCCACGACAAGGTTTTGCCATCGACATGAAAACGCTCATCAGCGATTTGATGCAGTTGAAAACCGCGCTTACGAATCATACTCGCAGGAACAGATAGCAACTGGCTAAGTGGCCCGGTAATCGGGTTAGCCTTGTGCATATCAATTGGGCTGGCGATGGTAATCAAATTGGCGACGTTATTATCTTCAGGATGGGCTGCCAAATACATCAGCGCCAATAAGCCGCCCATGCAATAGCCTAATAACGAGACTTCTTCGCTGCCACTATGTTCACGAATTGCTTGCAGCGCTTTAGGAAACCAATCAAGCGTGTAACTTTCTAATGACAGACTAGCATCATCAATCGTCGGTTTGCCCCAATCAATCAGGTAAACCTCAAAACCATGCGCTAAGAAATAACGCACCAGACTGCGATCAGCGAGTAGATCAAAAATCCACGCAAAAACACCAAGAGGCGGTACCATGACTAAAGGAATGGCAAAACGACGACGGCGTACATGGAGTGACTGTCCGCCTTCAAGCACAACAATATCTTCAACCAATGGCCGATAATACTTTACTGACATAATGCCATCTTGAAAGATGACTTCGTTGGTGGTCTTGTCCGATAAAATATAGTTTTCTTTGTTAATCCGACGCTGAACGGCATTTTTGACAAAAGCGGCACTGGTTTTAGCAAAACGTGTCGCTTGTTCAATTTTACTGGTAGTCATAGGAATAAAATCTCCGTATCACGTGGATTACACTCTTCCTGTAAACAGTCTCGGGAAGATCATAGAAGGGCACAGTGTATACCACACTCACCCGCTCTTTTCTAAAGAGCAAAGGCTAATACTGCCATAAAAAAAGGCACATACCCAACCATCGAGTATGCACCTTTTTCTTATTATCACGGCCACATCATCGCCAATTTGCACCTATTACCATCGCTGTTGGCGACTTTATAGCCACAAAATAGCCGTTAATGAGTACTCATGCGCTCACTGTCATCGCTGTCATCACTACCGGCTGTTAATGATGGCTTTGGCAATTCATCCGCTAACGGTGTTGGCTGTTTCGTTAACGCAATCGCCAGCACTTCATCAATCCACTTGACAGTTTTAATCGTTAAGTCAGCTTTGATATTGTCTGGTATCTCTTTCAAATCACGGGCATTTTCTTCAGGAATAATGACCGTTTTAATACCACCACGGTGCGCTGCCAACAGTTTTTCTTTCAAGCCACCAATCGGCAACACTTGACCACGCAGGGTGATTTCACCGGTCATCGCCACATCAGCGCGTACAGGAATACCCGTTAATACCGACACAATCGCCGTACACATACCAATACCGGCACTTGGGCCATCCTTCGGTGTCGCACCTTCAGGAATATGGATATGCAAGTCTTGTTGCTCATGGAACTCAGGCGCCAGACCCAACATCCGTGAACGTGAACGAACAACAGTAATCGCCGCTTTGATCGACTCCTGCATCACTTCACCCAACTTACCGGTCATAGTGAAACGGCCTTTACCGATCGTGGATACCGCCTCAATGGTCAACAACTCACCACCTACCGACGTCCACGCTAAACCTGTCACTTGGCCAATCTGATCTTTTTCTTCCGCTTTACCGTAGCTGAATTTATAAACGCCACAGTATTGCTCAAGATTGTCAGCAGTAACGACTATTGATGACGTTTTGTTATTGCCTAAAACCGCCTCTTTCACCACTTTACGGCAGATTTTTGATACTTCACGTTCTAGGTTCCGCACCCCCGCTTCACGCGTATAACGGCGCACTAGTTCGCGCAAGGCACTATCTTCAACGACTAACTCTTTAGCACTCAATCCAGCCAATTTGACCTGTTTAGGTACTAAATACTGTTTAGCGATATTTACTTTTTCGTCTTCGGTATAACCAGGCAGACGAATGACTTCCATACGATCTAATAACGGCGCAGGAATATCCATGGTATTCGCCGTACAAAGGAACATCACTTCCGACAAATCATAATCGACATCAAGATAATGATCGTTAAAGTGGCTGTTTTGTTCAGGGTCTAACACCTCTAACAAGGCCGATGCTGGATCGCCACGGCTATCCACACCCATTTTGTCAATTTCATCGAGCAAGAATAACGGGTTTTTGACGCCCACTTTGGCTAAACGCTGAATCAACTTACCGGGCATAGAGCCAATATAGGTACGACGATGACCACGAATCTCGGACTCATCACGCACACCACCTAACGCCATACGCACAAACTCACGTTTGGTTGCTTTGGCGATGGATTGTCCCAGCGACGTTTTACCCACACCTGGCGGGCCAACTAAACACAGTACTGGGCCTTGCAGTTTTTTAACACGAGACTGCACAGCGAGGAACTCCAAAATCCGTTCCTTCACTTCTTCCAAACCATAATGGTCGGCGTCAAGTATTTGGCGCGCCAGTTTTAAATCAATACCAATACGGCTACGCTTTTTCCATGGGACACTCAACATCCAGTCAACATAACCACGCACTACCGTTGCCTCAGCAGACATTGCTGGCATCATGCGCAGTTTTTTCATTTCGGCATCGACTTTTTTGCGTGCTTCGGCTGGCAAACCCGCTTTGTCGATACGTTGCTCTAATTCAGCAAACTCACCTTCTGGGCCACTACCATTTTCGCCTAACTCACCCAACTCTTTATGAATGGCTTTGATTTGCTCATTCAAATAGTACTCACGCTGGCTTTTTTCCATTTGTTTTTTTACACGACCACGAATCCGTTTTTCGACTTTTAATAAGTCAATCTCAGACTCCATGACGCCCATCAAATGCTCAACCCGCTTTGGCAAGTCCACCATTTCGAGGATTTCTTGCTTCTCCTCTAGCTTTAACGCCAAATGAGCAGCAATAGTGTCACTTAAACGATAAGGTTCGCTAATCGCCATAACCGACGTTAATACTTCGTTAGCAACTTTTTTTGCCTGTTTTACATACTGTTCAAACTCATTCAATAATGAACGCGTCAATACTTCTGATTCTTGAGGCTCAAGCGGTTCATGCGCCAATTGCGTCACCGTTGCTAACAAATAGCTACCCGTATCGGCAATTTCATCCACCTGCGCGCGATATAAACCTTCGACCAAAACTTTTACTGTGCCATCAGGCAGTTTTAATAATTGCAAAATGGTGGCGACCGTACCAACGGCATATAAATCAGCCTGATTTGGATCATCATCTGCGGCATCTTTTTGGGCGACGACAAAAATCTTTTTACTTGCATTCATAGCCGCTTCCAGCGCCTGAATCGACTTATCCCTACCAACAAATAATGGAATGACCATGTGCGGATAGACAACAACGTCCCGCAACGGCAACAAAGGTAAATCAAGCAGATTGTGCTCGTACATAAGATTCTCCTGTGGCGTTGGGGTAGGAAAAATCATCGCCACGAATTAAACAAGTTACTTTCTATTGTTTTAGGGAGAAGTTGGCAAATTACAAGGCTAGGGTGAATAAAAAAGACATATTTGCGGGGAAATACCACACTATGGGCAAAATAACTGACTAAAAGTAGATTGTTGAGCAGGTAGAGTATGAAAACGGCAAGAGGTGAGCCACTAGGGGTGGCTCAACGAACCACCCCATGGTGTTTAAGACGCTTTTAAGCTTTTTGGCTCAATATCGACCTTCAACAGCTCAACGGGTTCGTCGGCTGCTTCGTTTTTATAGACTAGTAACGGCGCGGCTTGCTCAAGAATGGTCTTCTCGTCAACAACCACTTTGCTGACACCTTCTAATGACGGCAAGTCATACATTGTGCTCAGCAATGCCCCTTCCAAAATTGACCGTAAGCCACGGGCGCCCGTTTTACGCTCCATTGCTTTTTTGGCAATAGCGGTCAACGATTCATCACGGAACTCTAGATCTACACCTTCCATATCGAATAGTTTGTGATACTGCTTGGTCAGTGCGTTACGCGGCTCAGTCAAAATCTGCATCAATGCCGCCTCATTCAACTCTTCCAACGTAGCGATCACAGGTAAACGACCAACAAACTCAGGAATCAAACCAAACTTGATTAAATCTTCTGGCTCGACATCTTTAAAGACTTCTCCGACGTTTTTCTCTTGATCTTTACCCTTCACTGTCGCATTGAAACCAATGCCACTTTTTTCAGAGCGGCTGAGAATCACTTTTTCCAACCCAGCAAAAGCGCCGCCACAAATAAAGAGGATATTGGAGGTGTCTACCTGTAAAAACTCTTGTTGAGGGTGTTTACGGCCACCTTGAGGCGGTACAGATGCCATTGTACCTTCAATCAGCTTTAGTAAAGCTTGCTGTACGCCTTCACCCGAGACATCACGGGTAATTGATGGATTATCTGATTTACGCGAAATTTTGTCGATTTCATCTATATAGACAATACCACGTTGCGCTTTTTCAACATCGTAATCACATTTTTGCAGCAGCTTCTGAATGATATTTTCGACGTCTTCGCCAACATAACCCGCCTCGGTTAATGTGGTAGCATCAGCCATCGTAAATGGCACATCCAATAACCGGGCTAAAGTTTCTGCTAATAACGTTTTACCGGAACCTGTAGGGCCAATCAGCAAAATATTGCTTTTCGATAGCTCAACGTCTGCCGACGGTTTATTAGTTGTTGCCTTTTTCATGCCTGCCCGTAAGCGCTTGTAGTGGTTGGATACCGCTACGGCTAATACTTTCTTGGCTTGCTCTTGACCGATGACATAATCATCCAAGGTCAGCTTAATCTCATGAGGAACAGGCAAAGCATCACGTGCTTTCTGGCCCGTTGTTTCTTCTTGTGGCTCTTGACGAATAATATCGTTGCACAGTTCTACACACTCATTGCAGATATAAACCGATGGACCTGCAATCAGTTTTGACACTTCATGTTGGCTTTTGCCACAAAATGAACAGAACAACATTTTTTCACTGCGGCTTTTACGGTCATCACTCATTGCTTTTCCTCGTTATTACTAACGACAACGTATACTTTTAGAGTTTACACAACACAAAATCAGTTTGGAGTAACTACCGCCCAAAAGAGGGATAACTCACTACTCACTAATTATCAACGTTTAGCTGTTATATGGCACTGAAAAAAGCGCACGATAAATGCTGCATTAAAACTGTAGGCAAAAGCCCAACTTTAATCCACCAAACGCAGTGTAAATTCTTATCTTTACTTGTCTTTACAGGCGTTTTTCCAATACGGCATCAATTAAACCATATTGACGCGCTTCTTCGGCGCCCATGAAATTATCACGATCGGTATCGCGTTCAACTCGCTCTAATGGTTGGCCTGTATGTTTAGCCATACACTCATTGAGTCGTGCACGAATTTTGAGAATCTCTTGGGCATGAATTGCAATATCCGATGCCTGGCCACGGAAACCACCCAAAGGTTGGTGAATCATCACTCGTGAGTTAGGCAAACAGTAACGTTTACCATGAGCACCTGCAGTCAACAAAAAAGCCCCCATCGAACAGGCTTGACCAATACAAATCGTGCTGACATCAGGCTTAATAAATTGCATGGTGTCGTAAATAGCCATACCTGCAGTCACCGAACCGCCCGGAGAGTTAATGTACAAATGAATATCTTTATCGGGATTTTCAGATTCTAAAAATAATAATTGCGCAACAATCAGGTTAGACATGTGGTCTTCCACTTCGCCAACCATAAAAATGACGCGCTCTTTTAATAAGCGAGAGTAAATATCATATGCACGTTCACCACGAGCGGATTGCTCTACCACCATTGGCACGAGGCCACTATTGACAGGAGTCATCTAGGTTATCTCTTTTTAGTTGAGGCAAACAGTTTATCTTTTCTGGTTAATACGACATCTATGAACCGACGCTGGTGTTTTGCGCGAGTCTTGTTTTAGCAGAAATACAGGCGCTAATCTAGCGAATTACATGCAATTGTTCTAGCGACAAACGTAGCACAAGCACCTTAAAAAACAACTGGCACGTAAAGTGCCAGTTGATGGTTCCGATTACATTACTGCTGAGGGCGCAATAACTCTTCATAACCTACTGTTTTATCAGTAATTTGAGCCTGAGCCAGAATCAAGTCAACGACTTGATCTTCCAGAACAGCCGACTCGATCTGAGCCATTTGTTCCTTGTTGCTGTAATACCATTGCACGACTTCGGCAGGTTGTTCGTATGACTGTGCCACTTCATCGACCAATGCACGAACACGTTCAGCATCTACTTTAATTTCGTTTTTAGCAATGATTTCACTTACAAGCAACGCCAATGCGACGGAACGGCGTGAGTTATCAGCAAACAATTCATCAGGCAACATTTCTGGCTTGATTTGAGACGCATTAGCACCAAATTGCTTCATTGCTTGCTCACGTTGACGACCAATCTCTTGCGTCAACAACGCCTTAGGAATATCTAAGTTATTGGCAGTTACTAAAGCATCAAACGTTGCGCTTTTTACTTTTGCCCGAATGCCATTACGAAGCTCACGCTCCATATTTTTGCGAACATCAGCACGGAATTGGTCAACGCTGCCATCTTTAACACCAAACGCTTCCAAGAATTGAGCATTCAGTTCGGGTAAAACTGGTTTGGTGACTTTTTTAACCGCGATTTTGAACTGGGCTTCTTTACCTGCCAGATTCTCGGCTTGATAATCTGCTGGGAAAGTTACAGTAATCGTTAACTCATCGCCCGCTTTAGTACCAACAAGTTGATCTTCAAAACCAGCAATCATCCGCTTGGAGCCCAAGACTAAATTGAAGTCTTGTGCACTATTACCTGCAAATGCTTCACCTGCAACTGTACCTTCAAAATCAATTGTCAAACGGTCTTGATCAACAGCAGCGTCGGAACTGTCTTCCCATTTGGCGCGCTGACGTCGTAAGTTTTCGATCATTGTCTCTAAGTCAGCATCAGTGACTTCGGACGTAGGACGCTCAACGGCTAACGCAGAAAAATCAGCAACGACGACTTCTGGATATACTTCGACAATTGCAGCAAATTCAATATCTTTACCCTCTGCAAAGCTGATTGGCACAATATTAGGGAAACCTGCCACTTTTAATTGCGATTGCTCAACAGCAGCTACATAGCTGTCACGAATAATGTCATCTAACGCTTCTGCACGGATGCCAGCACCATAACGCTGTTTGATCATGCTTAATGGTACTTTGCCTGGGCGAAAGCCATCTACTTTAATGGTACGAGCTGTTTGATTAATGCGTTTATTAACACTCTGCTCAACTTGACTTGCTGGAACAGAAATTTTCAAACGACGTTCTAAGCCAGAAACGCTTTCTACGGAAACTTGCATGGCATCCTCTAACAATAGGGCAAAAGCTGCTGATTCTTTTTAGGCCTAAGACAATTCGTGATTGCCTATATCCAAAAACTAAAAATATGAACGGGGGATTATACGGGAGTTTAGCGTTTAGAAAAGGCTATGATTATCAAAATGCCCTCTCTCTTTCGAGAGAAGGCATAATTACCGAGCTTATGTTGCTTTCCAAGTATTGAAGAAGGTTAATTCCAACGAGTCATAGGTCGTTGGATCTAATCCAGTTTGACCAAATGCAGGAGGCGTTAGTGCCGCCATTGCAGTCACAAGCTGATCAACCGAACTACTATTAAGCGTGTAACCATCGCCGCTATTAATCGTTTCGATTTGATTTGCAGGGGTTGATATATACCAGTTTTTAACAAAGACCTGATCGTTTGTACCGATAATATCGATCTCTAAATCATTACCTGTATGCTTCAACCATAACTGGGTATAACTAATGTCCGAGCTAGCAAAATTGAGAACATCCGTACCGCCCGTATCATTAATTGAGTCTACGGCATCTCCACGGTTGTATATATAGGTCGTATTACCTGCGCCACCAACAAGGCTATCATTGCCTTGCCCGCCCGCCAAGGTATCATTGCCACCACTACCTGTCAGCGTATTTACGCCACCATTACCCGTGAGAATGTTATCTAAACTATTACCCGTACCATCAATTGTAGCCACACCCAACAACGTTAGGTTCTCAACGTTGGCCGCCAATGTATACGTAGCACTAGAGTAAACGGAGTCCAAACCTTCGTTCACCGCTTCGACAACCGTATCCGCAGTTGCATCAACAAAATAGGTATCATTACCCGCCTGTCCAGTAAAGGTATTGGTGTTGTTAGTATTACCAATAAACGTATTATCCAGAGCATTACCTACGGCATTTGCAGCTGCTGAACCCTCAACCAACTCAATGTCTTCCACGTTAGCAGAAATATTGTAATTGACTGAAGTTCGGATTTTATCGACGCCAGCATTAGAGGCCTCAGTCACCACATCATCAGCACTATCAATGACATACAAATCGTTACCACCAAGGCCTACCATAGTGGTAGCAGCGGCTTGACTGGTAAAGGAGTTATCATTGGCATCACCTGTCAATGTAATGCTGGCAGCAGCGGCAATCAGGAATTCAACATTGGTTGGAATAACATAGGTAACCGTTGTGTAAGCTGTATCTATACCCGAACTTGCTGCCTCAGTGATTACGTCACCTGCAATATTGACATAGTAAGTGTCATCACCTGCACCACCTGCCATCGTATCTGCGCCAGCCAAACCATCTAGGATATTGTTTCCGGCGTTACCAGTCATACTATTGGCTAATGTGTTACCCGTACCATTAATGTTAGCAGAACCGATTAACGTCAGATTTTCGAGGTTTGCACCCAGCGTGTATGTAATATCAACTTGAACAGTATCAATTTGCGTTACGACGGTTGATGTTTCCGAAATAGTGTCACCCGTACTGATGATATAGGTATCATTACCGTCATTACCTGTCAGCGTATTAGTACCGCTATTACCAGTTAGCACATTATCCTGAGCATTACCTATGGCATTAACATTAGCCGAGCCGGTTAATGTTAAATTTTCAATATTTGATGCTGCACCTAGGGTATAAGTACCCGTAGAGAATACCGTGTCAGTACCAGAAGCAGCAGCCTCAGTGATTGTATCGCCACCATCTGTATAGTACGAGTCATTCCCCAAACCGCCATTCAAGGTATCGCTGCCACCATTGCCGTTAATAGTGTCATTTCCGTTACCGCCGGTAATACTGTCGCTGAATGTACTACCTGTAATCGTCAGGCTAGTCGTCGTACCGGTAAAGACCAGTGTACGGCCTGCCGTAAAATCGTTCAGCCCTGTTACTGAGTTATAGGCATATACGTATTCGACATTGCTCAGGACGCCTGTATAGTTAACATTATCAATATAGGCGGCATCAGTACCTTCAGATACGTTCTCAGTGATTGTGTCATTACTGCCGAGCACATAATAATCATTACCAAGCCCACCCACGAGCGTGTTTGCCGCAGTATTCGAACTGCCCCACATACCATTATCCAAGCTATTACCAGTCGCCGAAAAGCTTGTTGAACCCTGTAGAACCAAGGTTTCTAGGTTTGCAGCGAGAGTATAAGCCCCCGCGTTAGTTTTATTAAGATAAACCGTATCAGCGCCTTCGCTAGCATTTTCAACGACAGTGTCGGTTTCTGTAGCGGACACGGTAATTTGATAAATATCGTCTCCCAAACCACCAGTTAAAACATTACTGCCTGTACTAGTTTGACTATTTATGTTGTTATTTGAGCCATTGCCGATGCCATTTGTCGCGCTCGCACCCGTTAAGGTTAAATTCTCGAAGTTATTACCCAGTGTCCAGGTGATAGTTGATGATACGGTATCAGTGCCTTGACCCGCATTTTCAGTCACCACATCATCGATGCTATCAACAAAATAGGTATCATTTCCTGCACCACCAGTCATGGTGTCTGCGCCACCACCACCGGTTAAAACATTATTACCTTCGTTGCCTAAAATCGTATTGGCATTGGTACTACCCGTGCCATTGATATTGCCGGCGCCCGCAATTAAGACGAGTTTTTCAATAGATGTTGAGAGAGTCCAGGAAACTAGAGAGTTAACGGTATCATTGCCTGATGCATCAGTGACTGTATCGCTAGTACTATCAACATAGTAGCTATCATCGTTCGCGCCACCGTCCATTGCATCATTACCAGAACCGCCATCTAGGTAATCATTACCATTATTGCCATTTAACGTATCGTTACCAGCACCGCCCAATAACGTATCATTGCCATCATTACCCGTTAAGATATTAGCCCCTGAGCCACCTACCAAGGCATTAGCCGATGCATTGCCCGTGACATTTTTTAAGTCATCATCACCGCGCATTTGGACATTTTCAATATTTGCATAACTACCCGATAAGGATATGGTAACCGAGTCAACACCATCATCGGTACCAAAAGTCCCCGTATCAATGGACACATCACTCCAAACGATAATCATGGTATCAACATCTGTCGCACCAGTGCCGGTTTCGTTAATTGTGTCCTGAATAGTTGGTGCCGTCAGAGGTGAGCCGCTACCAAAAAAGGCAACATACTTGTAATCATCCCACGTACTTACAAGATAAATATCACTACCCTCACCGCCAGTTAGAGTATCGCCGCCAGGCCCTGTTGATCCGGTCTGGTCGCCGTTCCCCCCACCCGCGCTACTATCCAAGTAATCATTGCCGTTACCACCTACTAGTGCATTGCCAACCCCAGGCACACTGATAAGGAAGTCATTACCCGTAGTCCCCGTAGCAGTATAACCGCCACCAAGCAATCTAACGCCTTCGACATTTGAATAACTATTTAAGTTCACACTAGCCGCTGTAGTTTCAATGTAATCCGTGCCTTGATTTGCTGACTCGGTAATCACAACACCTGTAAAGCTAGCAGCATTAGTGAATACATAGGTATCACCACCACTGCCACCTTGAAGAGTATCCGCACCACCACCACCCGTCAGGCGGTTTGCGCCAGAATTACCAATGATCAGGTTTGCTGCTGAATTACCTGTTGCATTAATATCAACTGAACCAACTAACGTTAAATTTTCAACATTGGCCGCTAACGCAGCAATAGTATCACTAGCGTAAATAATATCTGTCCCTGAAGCCGCCGCTTCGACTACCGTATCTAAGGTGTCATTATCAATATAGTAAGTGTCGTTACCTGCTCCACCCGTCAAGTTGCCATTGGCCACAAGGTTATCGGCATGAATAACGTTAGCAACAGAATTACCTGTTGCTGTACCACCCAGTAACATCGTGATATTTTCGAAGTTTGCCGCCAGCGTATAATTAATCGCAGCAGATACAACTACCGTGTCTGTTTCCCCTGCCGTAGCCAATTCAGTTCCTAATACATCGGATGCCGAATCGACATAATAAGTGTCATTGCCCACGCCACCCGTCATGGAGTCGTTGCCAGTACCTCCGTCAAGGGTGTCATCACCAGCACCACCATCTAGCGTGTCATTGCCTGCTTCGCCATATAAAATATCATTTTCGGTGTCGCCAAAAAGGGTATCTATACCCGCGCCACCATAAATCACATCATTACCAGCATCGCCGTGTATGGTGTCATCATTGTTTTCACCATAGAGCGCATCATCTTCAGTGCCACCATTAATGGTGTCATTACCATCACCACCTTTAATGAGATCTCCACCCGCCAAACCATTTAAGGTATTTGCTGCGGTATTCCCAATGATGGTATTGGTTAATGAATTACCTGTACCGTTGATGGCGGACGCACCAAGCAGTGTCAAATCTTCAAGATTACTAACCAATGTGTAAGTAACGCTTGCCTCGACACGATCAACGCCGTTATCCGCCAACTCTGTTACCACATCGGTACTATCGACACGATAAACATCATCGCCGTCGCCACCAACAAGCGTATCAATACCCGCTCCGCCGTCTAAAATATTACTGTTGTTATTACCAGTAATCACGTTAGCTTTAGCATTACCTGTACCGTTGATATTAGAGAAACCAATTAGTGTTAGGTTTTCCACTTCTTGTTGCTGGTTCGAACCACCATCGACAATAGTCCAACTAACAGAAGACCTAACCTCGTCAGCTGCATCATCATTACCACTACCATTCGCATCGCCACCGTTCTCAATAACGATATCGCTGACATTATCAACATAATAAATATCATTACCCGAACCACCAGTCATGTTATCGGCACCTGCCCCGCCATTTAAGGTGTCATTACCCGCACCGCCGGACATGGAGTCTGTTAATGACGTCCCCGTAATTAGGTTATCACCTGAGTTACCTGTCACAGTGATTGACGTTGTGGCCGATATAATTAGATTTTCGACATTCGCCTCTAATACGTATCCCGATAATGCCGTAATCGTTGTATCAGTACCTTCACTGGCCAACTCAACAGTTTTATCATTGACGTTATCGACATAATAAATATCGTCACCAGCACCGCCATACATAGTATCTCGACCTAGACCACCATCAAGGATATTATTGGCGACATTTCCACGTACCGTATTATCTAGAGTATTACCCGTAGCATTTAAATTATCGGTACCCAATAGAATAAGCTGCTCAACATTACTTTCTAGCGTATGGGTAATATAAGAGAAAACACGATCAAGACCTGAGTTTGCTTGTTCATCAACAATATCTAAATCACTATCAACATAATAGGTGTCATTTCCAATACCTCCTCGCATACTGTCATTACCAGCACCGCCGTTTAGGAGATCATTACCTTCATTGCCGATTAATGTATTATCTGCATCATTCCCAAGAATGCTATTATTTAGCGCATTTCCGGTAGCATTGATTGTTGCAGAACCAATCAAGATGAGATTTTCAAGGGTATTAACATTGGTTTGATCTAGACTATAGGTAACGTAAGAGTAAACGGTATCTGTCCCATTATTAGCACTTTCTGTGATAACATCTGCCGCACTATCAATAAAGTAAATATCATTACCTGAACCACCGTCTAATGAGTCATTGCCCGTACCACCATTTAAGGTATCATTACCAGCACCACCAATTAGCGTATTATTACCTGTATTACCTTGAATCGAGTTATCTAAACTATTACCCGTTCCGATTAAATTACTTGTCCCTGTTAAAGCTAAATTCTCAACATTTGCCGCATTACCAGCATCCGTTAAAGCAAAGCTAATTTCACTAAAAATGCGATCAATGCCTTCATTACTATTTTCTGTAATAATATCGCCAGCATTATCTACATAGTAAACATCATTCCCTAAACCACCAGCCATTGAGTCAATGCCGATACCTCCGGAAATAGTATCATTACCATCCCCACCATTTATTGTATCATTGCCAGCACTGCCGTTTAATCTGTCGTCGCCTAAATCGCCATTTAATAGATCGTTACCTGCATCACCAAATAAGATATCATTATCATCACCACCATTTAATGTATCATTACCATTACCGCCGTAGATGGTATCAATACCAGCCAATCCTGATATTGTATTATTGGCATCATTTCCCCTAATATAATTATTTAAACTATTAGCGGTGACAGTTGTTGCTGAACCACTTAAATAAATATTTTCGACAAAAATAGACGTAAAATTATAACTTGCTGCCGACAAGAAAACGGTATCAGTACCTTCCCCTATATTTTCCACAACAATATCTGAAGTACTATCAATATAATACGCATCATTGCCTAGGCCCCCAACCATCGAGTCATTGCCTAAGCCACCATCTAATATATCGTTACCACCGGATCCTGTTAAAGTATCATTTCCTGCATTACCATATATGCTGTCATCACTAGCGGTACCAACTAAATTGTCATTACCTGACGTGCCATTAATAGTTGCCATGATTAATACCCTCTAAAACAAGAAAATTCCCCACTCCAATTATTACACGGTGGGGTTTTATTAATAGTAAACTTAACGACGTTAGTTATTGTGGCTTAACATCAATTTGCGTATACAAGCGCCCTCCAGGGATTACTATTTCGCCTAATCGATAAGTATTACCAGCAGGTATTGGCGTGAGAACATTATTGTCATTATCAATGGCCATATTGACATCACCAATACGCACAACATTGGCAGCACCTAGTCCTGGACCAAACTCCAGTGCTGCTGCAAACGAAACGGTATTGTTGCCAACTTCGATACGACTGGCATCGGTAAAATCTGCCGTGCTGTGACCGACAATGGCTGGCCTATCGGGATATTGGCCTTGTTTAATATGTTCAGGATTCATATTAATGGTGCCGCTAATATCACTTAGTTGCAGTTGTGTACCATCTGTTGGCTCAACAATAGTCATACTATTCACAACACCTGCGGGATCTGGTAATACCGAGTTAGCCAAGGTGTTATGGAATGTCGGATTAGGATCCACTAATACCAACTGGCCACTTAATCCAAGATAACCACTGCCCGTTGGCGGTGGTGATAATGCCAAGGCTATTTCACCTGCCAAACGTAACCTTAAGCCATACATTTCATCGGTATTTAGTATGGTAGTCACACTGCCACCATTGGGTAACCGCCCTACAGCAAACTCACCCGACAAATCCAGACTCATATTTTTTGATGTAAACTTGATGCCATCCACACCATCGGTTGCAAGATCGGCAAGGAAAAACTGGCCTTGAGTCAACCCTACTTGCGCATTCAAATTACGTAACCCCATATACGTACCCGCAGTTGGATCCGCCACTAAAATATGCGTACCTTCTTTACCAGTGCCATCTCGTCCGGTAGCTGCCATTTTAAGATCAAAGCCTATACCACGTTTAGTCGTTACGAGTGGGTTAGGATGTCCATCTGGAAACATGAGCAAGTTAGCATCTAAATTATATAGCGCAGTAATCAACGACCAATTCTGGCTAGTTTGTACAAATGTCGAATTATTCTGGAAGGCTAAGACTTTAGGAAAGGCTTGGAAATTTAATCCACGTACCGCTACGCCAACCGCGTCCGTCGAAGAGCCACCACCCACAACGCCAAAGCCCGCACCATAACCAGTCGTGAAATTCGGCAACAAGCTACCAGCAGGAATTAAATCAAGATAAATGTCGCCCAGCGTAAAATCAGGACTACTAGGTACTACTGCAGCGCCATTAGCCAAATCAACCCAATTCTTAAAAATCACTGAATACGCGGAGGGATGACCCACTTCCATTTGGAAAGTATTTTTATCCAACACACCCGAATAAGACAATTTAATACCTTGTAACCCTAACCCACCCGCACCTGGAGAAAGTGTGTTATCGGCGCGCATTTTGGCATCGTAATTGAGAATATTACCGGACATACCAAAGCGTAATATAGTCTTTGCATTGGTGGTACTGAATGTCCCAGCCGTTGCCAAGGCCGGATTGGACGATCCCGAAGTAGCCGAACTTGAGGCATGAGCTAAATCAAACTGAAAACCATTAACATTGCCCACTTTATTGAAGCTCAACGTCCCTTGAGTACGTAAGCCTTCAGCCGTATCAATACTAAATTTGCCATTGACCGAACCATTCAAAGTCAAGTTTTTGAAAATAGCCAAATTACGCACTGGTGCTGTTGGACCTGCGCCGTCAACATCAAATGTCTGTGCATAATAGGCATTGGCATTGCTTACATTAAAACGAAAACGGCCATTTGATGTACTACCATCATAGAAGCCGTTGGTATTAAAATAGGAGAACGTTGAGTCTGTTGTAGTTTCTAATGCAAATTCACCAAAATTCGTAGCACACGTAGTATTTGCAGCACAAAGACCAATCGAAGCCACTTTTAATACCAATGGCTTAACGGTGACATTAATAGCTATCGCAGGCGTTGCACCTAACAAATCACTGTCCGCACCAAAATCCATAGCGATCAGCGCGTCTAAATTCTGGATATTGACACCACGAAATTGCAACTCTTTGGCGTCATCCTGCCAAAACAATCTGGTCATCGCGATATTGGATGCAACGGCATGCATATTAATACCATCTTGCGCCGTCACTTCACCCATCGACTCATCACTGAGCGACTCTAACGCGTAACCATAGCTACTAATTAAGCTAATGCTTAGTGCCAATAAGGACAGTTTTGTTTTCATTTTTATCCCTTAGTTAGCAAAATTTAAGTGAGCCATAACAGTTGTCTGCTGGCACCTGCCCCAAATCAGTTGCCCCCAGGAAAATAGTAGAGCCGGTAATAGCGCCGCCACCATCAACATAAATATCCTGGGTAATATGCAAGTCTTTAACAACAACGGTAGGAATCGACATCCACCAGCCTTTTTGGGCCGCAACGGCTCCTGTAAACGACCCGGTACTGACTTTTTGCCACGTAAGCGCTTCTTTTTGCAAAGACATATAAAAGTCTTGTACCGGCAAATCATAATCGCCCGTGCCCGAGTTATAAGCACCAACACCCAAGTCATGAATAAAGCGCATTGGCTCGGTTAATGTAGAATTGAGCGGTAAAGGAATACCTAATGCTGTCGCAGATCCTGTTAAACCGTCAAAAACCATATTCTGGTCAGTACCATAGCCTACTGACTTACCATTTAAAATCAGTGGTTGGCCATGCAACGCGGCATAATCATAGGGGTCAAGTGCAGCGCTAGCGGGAATATCAATAAAAGGACACGGACCACTTTGTGAACCTGGTGCAGGAAGACAGGCGTGAACATTATCAATAGTTGCGCCCGTAATAATGGCATTCATATCGCCACTAAAACGAGTAATCCCCGTGTCATCTGCAATTGACGATGTATTGTTATTTTCACCGATAGTCATACGACCTAATGCCGATTGAGCACCAAAACGAATACCAACAATTTCTCGCTGCGACGCTATAGCAGGATTACGTACAGCAAACTCAAAAAACGGTCTGGTTAATTTAAAGTCAGTCGGAGGACCAGAATCACTTGCTGATGTTCCTCCCAAGCCCGTTATTCTTAAATGCGTAATATCAATATCACAGTTGCTACTGCCGTCAGCTGCACCCGTACAACCTAACCGCAAGGCATTAATATTGGCATTCATATTAATTTCGGCATCAACCCCTAAACGGTAGAAACCAACGTTGCCGCCATTTACACCAACGGAAGGGGCAATATAATCAGCATTAAACAATGAAGCTTGACCACTTACCTCGCTTAACCCTTGATCATCCAAAGACTCTAGTGCCCATGCCTGACTAGCCACTACCGTAGACAGCAGCAGTAGTTGTTTCGTCATTTTTGTTATTAGCATCTTTCAATCCTCTTATTATTAGCAGCGCGGATGATCAGGAATACAGGCAAACATTTTTAATGTGCCACTAATTTCTACATTGCCATTAATTTGCAAGCCCAAAAAGCCATCTTCACTTGCTGCAACATAACCTCGGTTGACCGAACTTGTATCGTGCTCAACAGCCATATTCGAGATTGTCAAATTCTGAATTTTCAATTTATTGGCCGTTAACGACGGAATACCGAACTTGACCGCTGCAACCGTCGTTGTAGTCGACGTATCATTGGTATAAGTCACTGTGTCGGCATCTAAAGTCAGGTACGGCACGTAGATTCGACCAAAAACACCTTTAAAGACCAGCCACTCTTGGTCTACATTCGGCGTTCCTCTATTATTCAAGCCAATAGCTAAACGACATTCTATTAAGGGCAAAGTCGCTGTTCCACAAAGACTGGCACCAGTTGCATCTGCATTCAGACGCATATCCAATGCAAGGGCAACCCCTGCTTGTCCAGACTCAGCATCCAACTCTTCATTAGTTACCGCAGACAACTCTGCACTGGCAACATTTGCCACTAATAAAGAGCCACACAAAGCCAAATTTGCAAAAAATCTCATGGCTAAAGTCCTAGTGTTTGTATTTTTAGATGTTGAATCATTAAACCATCAAACTTGGCACTACCTAAATCAACCACTGTGCCTGTAGGGCTTTTAAATTCGAATTTATCTGCACTTAACTCGCTATGAGTGGCACGAGAACAATCAACTGTCGTATTCGTACAGCCTTTATAGTTCTGCGAAGCATCGGTGTAATCACGATAGAACTCATTGTACACAGCAGGGGTATTAGGAATACGCACTAACTCAATTTGGAAGTTTTGTGTGGTTGGGCTAACAGCACCAACAATTAATGGTTGATAATGCAAATTACCCACAACCATATTCATATCGAAATTGGTGACGTACATACCTTCCACATTGTTAAAGGTTGGCACATCGGCAAGCAGAACTGGGGCAGCTGTTTTAGCATTAGCAGTCTGACTGGACTCAGCGACCGAGAAACGGAACTGACCTGTTGTCGTGCTGTTAATCCGGTTTAGCCACGCTGCACCAAATGAACCTGTGGCGGTACTACCCACCGTCACGTGCGCACTATCTGTGTAATCTACAGTACTTTGGAAAATCGAGAAGCGACTACCATTCAAGGTGACATCATTCCAAATGGATTGTGTCTGTAATTTACCATCGGTAATTAATGCACTTGTCGTATTATCGCGAGCCAACAAATCTGCCCAGAACGCGTACTTAAGGCCGCCATCATTCAGCGCATAGGTAGGAGCGTAATAACTCATTACTGGCACACCAGCAGTTGAGCCATCGTATTTAATTTTGCTTAACGTTTCTACTTTTAACACCCAAGGATTGGATGCCGTACCCCAAGATGCAATGGCATTACCAACCCGCCCAGTGACGTTACCATCAGCACCCGTCAACGCAACACCATACCAAATTAACTCGGCTTTTTTCCCAAAGGCAGGCGCAGTCGAAGATACCAGCGTTTTAACATAGGCATCGGAATCAAAAACAATTTTGATGTTTTCAGGTAAAAGCGCAATACCTTCGCCAGTAGTTTCACTTAAGCTTTCTTCAGACAATGGCTCTAAGTCAGCAAAAGCAATACTGCTTACCGAGATAATCGCAAGAAATAAGACTGAAGTTTTAGGCCAAGTAGTCATAAACAAGCCCTGTTATTGTTGTATGGCCTGCTGATCTGATGCGTTACATACAGAAAATCAACAAACACGATAGTTATATATTGCTCCGATTATGCCTCTTTTTAGTGGATTTGCCAAAGATGAAGACTTGTTGGACAGTCGTATTTTTGTAATAGGCGATAAATGGCCGAATGTTTATCATGGGTGGTGGTGTAAAAAAGGGCGAACAATCACTTGCTGCCCCCTTCAGTCGATTGGATCGCTTAAATGACTATCTTAGGCTTAGACAGCATCAGCCGGTATTCGTACATAACCTTCCATCAGCACACGCGCACTACGGCTCATAATGGCTTTGGTCACTGTCCATTCGCCATTAGTTTGCGTGGCTTCTGCGCCTACACGCAATGTACCTGATGGATGACCAAACCGAACCGCTGTACGTTCACCGCCGCCCGCAGCCAGATTAACCAAGGTGCCTGAAACAGCAGCGGCGGTGCCAATGGCTACCGCAGCTGTGCCCATCATGGCATGATGTAGCTTACCCATCGACAATGCACGTACCAATAAATCAACATCAGTAGCCTTTACCTCTTTACCACTAGATGACACATAATCGGTCGGTGGGGCGACAAAAGCGATCTTTGGCGTATGTTGACGAGTCAATGCTTCTTCTGGCTTTTTAATCAAGCCCATGCGCAATGCACCAGCCACACGAATAGCTTCAAACATCGCCAACGCCTTCACATCGCCGTTAATAGCCTCTTGTAGCTCCGTCCCTGTATAGCCAATGTCTTTGGCATTAACAAAGACGGTGGGAATGCCCGCGGTAATCATGGTCGCTTTTAACGTGCCCACATTAGGTACATCTAAGTCATCAATCACATTCCCCGTTGGGAACATTGAACCACCCTCTTCGCCTTCATCAGCTGGATCAATAAACTCCAAGACAATTTCAGCGGCAGGAAATGTCACGCCATCTAATTCAAAGTCACCCGTTTCTTGTACTTGGCCATTTGTAATGGGTACATGGGCAATAATTGTTTTATTGATGTTGGCTTGCCAAATACGCACGACACAAACACCATTGTCGGGGATACGCGCAGCCTCAACTAAACCGGCATGAATGGCAAACGCACCCGCTGCTGTCGACAAATTACCGCAGTTACCACTCCAATCAACAAATGCTGTGTCGATAGACACTTGACCATATAAATAGTCAACATCTTGATTTGGCTGAGCACTTTTTGACAAGATCACACATTTACTGGTGCTAGAGGTTGCACCGCCCATGCCATCAATATGCTTGGCGTACGGATCGGGACTACCAATGACACGCATAAATAAACGGTCGCGGGCTGCACCTGCGACTTGGCAAGATGCAGGTAAATCTTGTAGGCGGAAGAACACGCCTTTGCTGGTGCCACCACGCATATAGGTGGCAGGGATTTTGATTTGTTGAGCGTGTGACATAATGATTCCCAAAATTTCGTTAAACCAAACCATCAAATCTTTGAATTTTATCCGCAGCCATTTTAAGTCAGTGTATAACCTTGACGCGGAAAATGGACATGCAATGTCCCTAGTTCGGTATCTTGCCGAGCTATTACCCAACGAGTGGGCATAACCGCTACCAAAACGCCAGTCGTCGGCTTACAGCCATAGTCCGCTGGTGCAATACTGACAGTTTGGCCAATCATCGCATCCTGACTATATTCTGCTGCAATGGCTCGGGGTTGCACCCGTGCAGCTTGTAAGGCGTGTGCCGCGACAATTTGCTGTGCCGTACCGTGACCAAACGCTTTCATACGCGCCATCCAGCTCAGCACACGCGGATGGCCTTGTAACAATGGCGATTCGGCAAGTTCATGAATAAACCACAGCGTATGATAAGTCGAAAAATCGGCATGGGTTGGCGTCTGGCCAAATAGAAAATCTTGCGTCAAGCGCTGTTCAAGGTCAGCCAAATGCATACGCACTTGTTGCTTAGCCTGTAAAGGATTTACTGCTTGAACTTTGGCCTTACGCCCCATGTTGATACGATCATACAAAAATCGACCGACATCCAGCAGCGACATCGCTTTGAGGACTTTTAGATTCAGTGTGAGTGTCCCTGCCGCAAAGAGGCAAGGAAAGAACAGGTCATGATCCACCTTGGAGATATAAGCCTGTTGCACTGCATCCAGATTTTCTACTGCTAAGGCAGGTTTATGGCTCAACTGGGCAATTTCGGCGGCGATAATGCGCGAATCACAGAAAATATCAGCACCGATTTGGGCGACTGGAATCTTACGATAGCCACCCGCTAAACGCTCTAGCAGTGGGCGCGGCGGCATTTCACGGGTAATACACGATTGCCATTGCAGCCCCGCATAACCGAGCATGGCGCGGATCTTTTCGGAAAAGGGAGACATGGGATAATGATGGAGGATGAGGTTGGTCATAGCGCCTCTATATGAGTAAGTTAGGTTTAGGTAATAAGAAAAAGCCCTACCTCAAGGCAGGGCTTCATCAAAAAATTTCACAAAGGTCCTAGAGGCTTAAGCAACCGCCCCTTCCAAGAAGTCCTTGGCAAAGCGTTGCAACACACCGCCCGCTTCATAAACCGACACTTCTTCAGAAGAATCGAGACGACAAGTCACAGCCACTTCAACAGTCTCACCGTTACGACGATGAATGACTAATGTTAAATCTGCACGCGGCGTAATTGCACCCGTGACATCGTAAGTTTCAGTACCATCAAGGCCCAGCGTCTTGCGAGTGACACCCGCTTTGAACTCCAGCGGCATCACGCCCATACCAATCAAATTGGTACGATGGATACGCTCAAAGCCTTCGGCAACAATCGCTTCTACACCAGCTAAACGTACGCCTTTGGCCGCCCAGTCACGCGAAGAACCCTGACCGTAATCAGCACCGGCGACGATAATCAACGGCTGCTTGCGCTCCATGTACGTTTCAATAGCTTCCCACATACGCATGATCTTGCCTTCAGGCTCGACACGCGCCAGCGAACCTTTCTTCACTTGGCCATCGACCACCACCATTTCGTTAACCAGTTGCGGATTGGCAAAGGTCGCACGCTGCGCGGTCAAATGATCGCCACGGTGAGTAGCGTAGGAGTTAAAGTCTTCTTCAGGCAACCCCATTTTGTGCAGGTATTCACCTGCTGCCGAGTCCATCATAATCGCATTCGAC
>CANBZV010000014.1 GCA_947373945.1 Moraxellaceae bacterium | reverse complement strand
CTGGTTTCAATTTTCACGCGCATCCAATCACTTTTAGCCATTTTGAACGCCTGCCGTGCTTCACGCACCGCCATTTGTGTGGCTTCGCGGGCTGAGTCCTGCCCTGCCGTACGCACCATATTGACCGTATCATCTAAACGTTGACGAGCCTGCTCTAAACGCTCTAGCGTCTCATCCGCTTTTTGTCTGAGCAACTTTTCCCATTCTTCCCAAGAATCAGGAATGAATGAATACTTATCGTCCGCCATCGCTCAACCTCGAATCACGTGGTATTTACCGATGATAATAGGGCATTGTTTGCCAAAAAGCTTGCAAATGTGGACTGACCAAATCGGCCATTAACTGCACGTGGTCGGGTCGGTTATTTAATGCCGGAATATAAGCGTAGTTTTTGCCACCCGCTTCGATAAAGGTGTGCTTATTTTCTTCCGCTAACTCTTCCAAAGTTTCCAAGCAATCCGCTGAAAATGCCGGACTCACAACTTGCACCGACTCAACACCCGCTGCCGCCCACTCAGCCAACAACTGATCGGTATAAGGTCGTACCCATTCTTGTTTGCCAAAGCGCGATTGAAAGCTAATCGCCCATTCATCTTCTTTTAAGCCCAAAACTTGCGCCAGTTGCGCGGCAGTACAACGACAACGTTGCGGGTAAGGATCACCTTTATCAGCATAAGGCTGAGGAATGCCGTGAAATGACATCAATAGCTTTTGCGGGTGGCCATGCTCCGCCTGATAGTCTTTAACACTTTGCGCCAACGCCTGAATATAGGCTGGATGTGCAAAATAATCTTTGATAATAGTCAGGGTCGGTAAATTGCGTTTAGTCGCCGTCCAGCGTTGTACGGCATCGTAAACTGGCGCACTGGATGTCGCCGAGAATTGTGGAAATAGTGGCAAGACAACAATATGCTCCACTCCTTCAGCCGATAATCCTTCCAGCACACTCGCCATACCAGGGTTGCCATAGGTCATCGCTGCACGAACTTTAATCTCTGTTGCTAAGGCGCCTTGCAGCTTGCTGTTCAGCGCGCTGACTTGCTCATTAAGGATACGGCGCATCGGTGAGTCACCCTGCTTATCCCAAATACTGGCATAAAGCTTGGCAACCCGTTTTGGGCGAAATGGCAAAATGAACAAATTCAAAATAAGTTGCCATAACAAAAATGGTATTTCGATGACGCGTTGATCGCTCAAAAACTGCCGTAAAAACCGACGTACTGCATCGGGCGTAGGCGCATCGGGAGTACCTAAGTTAACCAATACCACGCCTAAAGCAGGTGTTTTTTTCGACAACATGGATTTTTTCCAGCAGACTAAATGACAAGGTGCGATTTAAACAAAACGCACCTCTAAACTAAAGAGGACAAAAAATAAAAAAGGCCGTATAAACGGCCTTTTTAACGGATGAGCAATTAACTCAATACCGAGGTGACTTTCGCGCTAATGGCTTCAACTGAACCAACGCCTTCAATCTTGGCGTATTTTGGTGCAGTGCTATCACCACTGGCAGCGAGTTGTTGATAAAAACCAACCAGCAATTCAGTTTGTTGATGATAAATATCCAAACGTTTTTTAATTGTTTCTTCTTTATCATCATCACGTTGTACTAAATCATCACCCGAGACATCATCTTTACCCGCTACTTTCGGTGGATTGTAGTTAATATGGTAAACACGGCCTGAGGCGGGATGAACACGGCGACCAGACAGACGGCTGATAATTTCTTCATCAGGAACGGCAATTTCAACCACATGATCAATGGCAATGCCGGCGTTAATTAACGCTTGGGCTTGCGGAATAGTGCGCGGGAAACCATCAAACAAACAGCCATTAACACAATCTGACTGCGTTAAGCGCTCTTTGACCAACCCAATAATCAGCTCATCAGAAACCAAACCACCTGCATCCATGATTTTTTTGGCGGCTAATCCCAACTCTGTCCCCGCTTTGACTGCAGCACGCAGCATATCTCCAGTAGAGATTTGCGGAATCTGGAATTGTTGAGTAATAACTTGAGCCTGTGTGCCTTTGCCAGCACCTGGTGGGCCTAAGAGAATAATACGCATTAAAATGCTCCTTAATTTAGGACTTACGCGATTATCGCTTATTTGTTCACATTTTAGCCGTTTTTAACGGCTTTATGCTCACCAACGCGCTAATCGCAGTGCGATGCTTCAGTCCCATGTTTAAAAACAAAACTTGTGTAGAACGGGATTCACGCTACAGACTCGTTACTAATTACACGCAAAAAACAAGCCATCATGCCACCATTCAAACTAATCGGCAAAATACACGTCCAACGCATACTGCACAAGTGTTTTGCACAACTACTGATGATTACGGTTTAATTTGATTAATCATCAAGTCAACATGCTGTAATTTGCCATTTTGCGTGATGGGTACTGCAATGGCTTCCAAGTCACCACTTTCGCCTTGTGGCGTGCCTTTTTTACTCACTCTGGCATTAACGACAACTGACGGAAACTTCGACAACACCATATCTGGCATCATACTTTGGCGATCATTTAGCACTACCGTCAACGGAAAACCGCCTACGGGCTGACGCACAACGGCCAATGGCATGGGTGGCCCGTTTAATGCCCGTGCAAAAATAAATAGAGTATCGGTCGCTTGTAGTTTGGCCTGTAGTTCTTTGGCTATTTTTACCGTCACCTCAATACCTGTTGCACCTACTACTTTTTCACCGCCCATTTTGGCAATGGCAATCGCTTTATCCAGCTCTTGTACAGCATTTGAATGAGCGTCACCCGTGCGTGCGATATGGAGCTGGCGCAGCTTCGGCAAGAACACTAATGCCCCTGCATAATCGCCTGAGCGATAAGCCCCCATCCCCATCAGTAATAACGCCCCCTCATGTTCAGGATGTTTGGCCAAGACCTGCATTAATAATTCACGACTTAATTGATTAAGTTGACCATGTTGAGAGAAAACCAGCGTTTGCGCATATGCTAGCGCAATATCATCACGTTCGGGTGCTAAGCGATTGGCATGACTCAGAGCCACAGTCGCCTGATCGACTAACTCGCCCTGTAAGTACGCCATCGCCAACATATACCAACCATCGGTATTATTGGGATGTTGCTGTAAACGCTGCTGCATAACACGTGCAAAATCGGCAAGATTCTGCTTTTGCAAAACCTCTGCGCTTGGCTCTTTACCTGCCAATAAATCATCAATGACAGGACCGGTATCTTGTTGCGCTTGCCACCACCGCCATAACAACGGTTGATATGCCAACGCCGAATAGGCCAACGCCGCGAATAAAGGCACAATGAAAAATAGTCCAATCACGACACCACGGCCAACAGTCTTATGGCCAGTATTAGCATCTGTAGAGGCGGCCAATGATAACAATTGCCGTTCCAACTCGGTTTTTAACGCCGTAAAGGTTTCTTCATCAACTTTGCCTGCTTGTTTGTCTTGTTCCAACTCCAACAAGCGCTCTTTAAACACCTGCACATTTAACGCTAATAGAGAGTGACCTTGCTCACGGCCAGCACGAATCACTGGCCAAATAAGAACAATGGCTACTGCAAGTGACAACGTTAATGCGGATAGGATAAACGCTAAAGATAAAGTATTACTGATCATTATCGACACGCTTCAATAAGTCAGCCAAACGTGCTGATTCTTCAGGAGTTAAGGTAGGTGCTGGGGCAATAGCCTGGCGTCTTTTTAATAATAAAACCAAGACAATCAGTGCTAACAAGGTAAACGGGCCAAACCACAACAAATACGTACTGCCACGTACCGGCGGTTTGTAACTAATAAAATCACCATAACGCTCAATCATGTACTGACGGATTTCGTTATCGCTCTTACCTTCTTCCATCAATTGAAAAGTACGTTTTTTTAGATCCTTGGCGATTTCAGCTTCCGAACCCGCCAGATTTTGGTTTTGACATTTTGGACACCGCAACTCACCCATCAACGCCTGAAAACGCTGCTCTTCGACTGGTGTTTTAAATTCATAAACATCAATAGCGGCATAACTTGTTGCACTAAACAGCAACCCAGTCCAGAGGAACAACATCGCCAGCCAATGCATAACTGTTAACTGATAACTGTTAACTGATAACTGCTCATTGTTTATTGGCATGACTTAGCCTCACCACCCGCCACCAATTCGTTATAGCAAGGTGCTAATTGTGTTTGCCAGACTTTCTCATCAAAAACACCCACATAGCGATAACGAACATGAGCAGTTTCATCAATCAAATAGGTTTCTGGCGCACCATAAACACCTAAATCCAGCCCCAAATTGCCGTCAACATCTGCAATCACTAACCCGTACGGATTGCCTCGTTGCTCAAGATACTGCTCTGCATCTTGGGCAGCATCTTTATAGTTGATACCGACAATAGGAATACCAGCATCCGCTAGTTTCATTAATTCAGGATGCTCTTCTTTGCATGATGGGCACCATGAAGCCCAGACATTCACCACCGTAGGCTTGCCGGTGATATCGGCAACGGTCAGCATTTTTTCATCCAATAACGCATTTAAGTGAAATGGCGGAAATGGTTTACCTAAACGTGCTGAAGGCAAAGCTGTTGGATCTGAACCCAAACGGCTCATTAACAAAGCAGCCAGTCCGAGAAAAACAACGAGAGGAATACCCCACAATAAGATACGCATCTTCATTTAGTTGTCGCTCCTTGTGGCACTGTCATGGGTACTCGTGCAGCAACGCGATAACGACGATCTGACATCGCCATAATGCCACCACTCGCCATGATTAACGCGCCGAACCACAACCAACGAACAAAAGGCTTATAATAAACACGTACCGCCCATTCATTATTTTCTAACGGTTCGCCCATCGCAACGTATATATCACGGAATAAACCGCCATCAATTGAAGCTTCTGTCATAGAGCGATTTTGCACCACATACAAACGTTTTTCTGGATGTAACACACTGACGGTTTCGCCATCTTTGGACACACGAATTTCAGCCTGTGTCGCTTGATAATTTGCGCCTTGATATTGCCGAATCCCTTGCCAATCAAAATGATACGGGCCAACATTAACACTGTCGCCCACGCCCATGCGCACATCGCGTTCAACACTGTATGAGCTTGTTAAGGTCACGCCAATAATCGTTACGACTAAACCTAGATGAGCCAGTTGCATGCCATAATAACTACGCGATAACCGTCCCAAACCTGCTAAAAAACCCTGCTTGGCTACGCGCGACTTCAACCAGATATCTCGCACAATTGACAAAACGACCCACGAACATAAACTCAAGCCGAGCATGACTTTAATTGGCGCTGTACCCCAGATAAACAACGGGACAATCACCCCTAAAGCGACACTGACAACAGCAACTTTCCATAATGGAAAATAGGTATTGGCATCATGACGTTTCCAGTTAGTTAATGAACCCATGCCCATAAACACTAACAACATCATCGCCAACGGCACAAATAACGCATTGAAATATGGCGCACCAACAGAGATTTTACCCAGTTTCATCGCATCAGCGATCAATGGGAATAACGTGCCCAATAACACCACCGTCGTTGCTGTAATTAACAGCAGGTTATTGACCAATAAAAAAGACTCACGCGAAATTAAGGCATAGCGGCTTTCACTATTCAAATGGCTGGCACGTAAGGCGAACAACAATAACGAGCCACCAATCACCACCGTTAAAATGGCCAATACAAACATGCCGCGTGCTGGGTCAGAAGCGAATGCATGAACGGATGTCAGTACCCCTGAGCGTACGAGGAATGTACCTAGTAAACTGAGTGCAAACGCAATAATAGCCAGCATCACTGTCCATGCTTTAAAGACGCCCCGCTTCTCACTTACCGCTAAAGAATGGATTAATGCTGTACCTGCCAACCAGGGCATAAACGA
The DNA here is from genome assembly GCA_947373945.1 of Moraxellaceae bacterium. Lineage (GTDB taxonomy): Bacteria > Pseudomonadota > Gammaproteobacteria > Pseudomonadales > Moraxellaceae > Agitococcus. Next base: position 16,646 of record CANBZV010000014.1, on the reverse strand, counting down.
GGCATTTTCAACAGGGTCCCAGAACCACCAACCGCCCCAGCCTAATTCGTAATAGGCCCACCACGAACCAAGCGCTATGCCAACGGTAAGAAAACACCACGCCGCGATAGTCCACGGACGCGACCATCTCGCCCATGCCGAATCCAAACGGCCACCCAATAAACCTGCCATCGCAAAAGCAAATGGCACGGTAAAACCCACATAGCCCATATATAAAATAGGAGGATGGAAAATCAATCCCGGGTCTTGCAACAACGGATTGAGATCGGCACCGTCCATTGGGAAGTCGGGCAGAATCCGCTTAAACGGATTGGACGTAATCAAAATGAATGACATTAACGCCACGCCAACCATGCCCATAATAGCCAATACCCGAGCAACCATTTCACGTGGCAAACTGCGGCTAAATAAGGAAACCGCACCGCCCCACAATGAAAGGACTAACACCCACAATAATAATGAGCCTTCATGCCCCCCCCAGACAGCCGATATTTTGTAATAGTAAGGCAGCAAGGTATTCGATTGACGTGCTACATAATCGATTGTGAAATCATTTTGCAAAAAGGCAAAGATCAAGCCCGCAAAAGATAAGAGCAAACACAACGCCTGCATTAATGCCGACGAACGCGCTAGACGTTGCAACGCAGGAATACCTGCATACACGCCATATAAGGGAAGCGTCGCTTGTAAAAACGCAATGACGAGGGCTAAAACTAATGCGAAATGACCGAGCTCTGCAATCATGCCAAACTCCGAGGGCAACTAACAAATGGACTTACGCAATGGAGCACATTAATCGCGTTTAGCGTATAAAACGCCATTAACAGCAATATGCACAAATCGGTAACGACTGCGTAAGTCCCAAAAGGGTGAAACAAGCGCGCATAATACTCACTCAATCGCGATTGTCTAGGAAGATTTTATTAACGATCAATAGCAGGATGACTGCCCAAACCTTGCAACGCTTCAAGCAACGCCGCCAATAACCCTTGACGATCGCCTAAATAACGCTGATAAAAACTTGAGTGCAAAATAGCTGCTGTACCCTGAACCAAAGCCCAACCCGCACTCAAATAATCACGCGGTGTCATGGCACTATTTTGTTCAGCCAAATGACGGGTGACAAAAGGCAACATTTGGCGCAAATAGCTCTTACGAATAAAATATAAACGCGCAAAATAAGGACGAAGAGTACGCCGTGTGGCTGCCAGCTTATTTTCTAGACGCTCAAATAACAGATGCTTTTCAGGTGTTGCTAAACGAAAGGAAAAATAAGCCTGAATAATTTGAGTAATATCGTTGGTTTTAGCTGCTTCCAGCATCGTTGTTGCCAATTCCATTTCATAAGCAATCAGCAATTGTAGAATCAACTCATCTTTACTTTGAAAATGCTTATAAATCGTGCCTTTGGCAATGCCTACCCGTTCCGCAATCATTTCGATGGTGATAGTTTCATCACCTAACTCCAGCAATAAATACTCGGCCGCATGCAAAATAGCTTGTTCCCGGGCACGAAAAGCAACAGCACGTTGAGTCATACAGAAACGCCAAATAATTGACTGAAATTATAGGTAGTTGCAGCTGCGACTTCTTCGATCGATAGCCCTTTTACTTCTGCTACTGCCTTAGCAACCGCAGGTAAATAGCGCGGCTCGTTCTTTTTACCACGATATGGAACAGGCGCTAAATAGGGTGAGTCCGTTTCAATCAGTAAACGCTCAAGCGGTAAGCGTTTAGCGACTTCACGTAACTCTTTAGCATTCGCAAAACTAACAATGCCTGATAACGAGATATAAAAACCCAGTTCTAATGCCGCTTCAGCGGTATCCCAATCTTCGGTAAAACAATGCAAGACGCCGTGTTGTGCATTTTCTGCGCGCAAAATACGAATGGTATCGGCACGAGCATCACGAGTATGGACAATTAACGGCTTTTGCGTTTGTTGACTCGCCTGAATATGAGCAATAAAACTCGCCTGTTGGGCAAGTGCATGGTCAGCCGAATAGTAATAATCCAGCCCCGTTTCGCCAATGGCCACCACTTTAGGATGCTGCGCCAATTGACACAACAACTCGACACTCGGCTCTTGCTCGACAGGTACATCCGAAGGATGCGTACCGACTGACAAACTGACATCGGCATGCGCTTCGGCGATGGTTAATAATGTTGGCAAGTCCGCTAAATCAACGCTCACCGTCAAAAAATGAGAAACCCCGTCAGCGCGTGCCGCCGCCAATGCAGCATTTAAATCACCTTGGTAATTTTTGAGATCTAAACGGTCTAAATGGCAGTGAGAATCAACAAACATAGTATTACAACGTATAAGTTGGGCGGTCTGCCTGTAATGCACCACCTAATTGCGCTTCAATTTTACGGCGAGCATGATCACCCTGCTCACCCATTAACTGCAAGCCAAAACCTGCGGGTCGCTGGCCCTGATTACGATGATTCACCCAAATCACTTTGCCCGTTAACGGAATACGTTCAGGATCATCGGGCAGCGTTAACACAACGAATACCTCTTCGCCCAACTTATACTGACGCGGCGTTGGTACAAATACCGCACCACCTTTAACAAACGGCATATAGCTGGAATATAGTGCTGTTTTATCTTTTATCGGCAGGTTAATAATACCTGCACCGCGAGGTAATCCCATCGTTATACCCTCTATCTTTTTATGTTAATGCTTGCCAAAAACCATCCAGTAGTAAACCTGCCTGGATATTCGCCGACACTAAACGTTGACTTTCGACACAATCACGATGCAGCTCTATTAGGCGTGTGACGCTGAGCTGATTGGCTAATATGCTGATTATAGGCAACAAGTCAGTATTTTTGATAGCGTTGTCTTGCCCTAATGCCACGAATAGCGTGTCAGCTAACAATAATTGTAAAACTAACAGTAATTCTTCAGCTTTTAAGTTCTTTAGCCATTGCTGAGACGCTTGTAATGCCGATTGTTTATGTTGCGCGACAGCAACTAGCTGTTGAGCCAATTCCTGACGCAAACCAAACCACGGGGCATCTTGTAACGCCAATGCTGCCAATGGTGCATTTTCGCTTAACCGCAGCAATAACGCCGCCTGATCTGGTTGTTTTAATTGGGGTGCTAACCACGCTTGCGCCTGCAATACCGACGGCACTGACAAAACAAAATGCTGACAACGGCTGCGAATCGTTGGCAACAATGCCAGTGGTTGATCAGTCAATAAAATGATCGCGGTCTTGGCACCTGGCTCTTCTAGGGTTTTCAGCAAACTATTGGCGGCATTGGTGTTGAGAATATCGGCAGGCTGAATGACGACAACACGATAACCATTCAACTGTGCCGATTTATTCAAAAAAGAGACAACATCTCGTACTTGATCGACTTTAATAACCCGACTGGTTTTGCCGGTTTTTTCATCCGTTTGCGCTTGCAAGAAGCGATAATCAGGATGGCTCTCTGCTTGCCATAACTGACAACTTTTACATTGACCACACGCCCCCCGCTCGGTAGGTTGCGGACACAATAGCCACGCACTGAGCGCCTGCGTGAAATGTGTCTTACCAATACCGCTAAGGCCACTAATGATCATCGCGTGCGGCACTGCCTGACGGGTGCGACTTTGCAGTAATAACTGCCAAGTGGCTTGATGCCAAGGGTAAACGTCTGCCATCATCATAATGTACGTACAGCGACAAAACGACCAAGTACCGCTTTAATTTGTGCTTGCACTTCTTCCAGCGCCAAGCTGGCGTCAATACGACGATAACGTTGTGACTCCGCTTCAGCACGCTGTTGATAGACAGCGCGTACCCTGTCAAAAAATACCGCTTTTTCTTGCTCAAAACGATCTAATTGCTGACGCGCCGCTGCACGACTTAAACCCAACTCTACAGGTGCATCTAACCATAGCGTTAAACTAGGGCGCAAAGTCCCTTGCACTAGTTCTTCCAATTGACGAATATCAGCCATTGGCAAGCCTCGGCCACCGCCCTGATACGCATAAGTTGCATCGGTAAAGCGATCACATAACACCCATTTCCCTGCGGCCAATGCGGGTTTAATCACTTGCGCCAAATGCTGGGCGCGTGCCGCGAACATCAATAACAACTCAGTGGTTTCAGACATTGGCTCGACATCTTTAGTCAACAACAAGGTACGAATTTTTTCTGCCAACGGTGTACCACCAGGCTCGCGGGTGGTAATAAAAGGGATTTGATGGTGCGCCAGATAATCCTGCATATAGGCCATTGCCGTGCTTTTACCCACGCCTTCAGTACCTTCCAATGTGATAAATACGGGCATGTCACTTTCCCTTTCTTGCTTGTAAATAGGCATTAACCGCTTGGTTATGCTGAGACAACGTGGCGCTAAAATTATGAGTACCACTGCCATCGCCTTTAGCGACAAAATAAACTGCGTCGCCCGCAGCGGGATGCACTGCCGCTTCTATCGCTGCTTTGCTCGGCAAAGCAATAGGTGTGGGCGGCAAGCCATTAATTCTATACGTATTATATGGTGTAAATGCCAATAAATCGGCTTTGCGAATATTGCCATTATAACTGTCGCCCAAGCCATAAATGACGGTTGGGTCGGTTTGCAAACGCATTCCTTGTTGTAAACGACGAACAAAGACACCTGCAATTTCGGGACGTTCGATTTTATTTCCCGTTTCTTTTTCGACAATAGACGCCATGATTAACGCGTCATAAGCCGTTTTATACGGCAAGTTGGGAGCACGATTTGCCCAAGCTTTTTGCAAAATATGCTGCTGCTGTTGATATAAACGCTTCAGAATTTTGACATCACTTTCATCAGGAGGAAAAATATAGGTATCAGGCGCAAACAAACCTTCTGGGTGCGTTTCAGGCACACCCAACAATGCTAATACTTCACTATCATTTTTCCCGTTAAGCGTATGTTTTACATCAACATTATGAACTAATTGTGTACGCAGCTGCTTAAAGGTTGTCCCTTCAATAATGGTCATTTTATTCATCATTAAGCCATCACCACGTGACAATTGACTCAACAATTTCAACACCGTTAGTGGCGGCTTAAACAAGTAGGTGCCTGTTTGTAGTGCTTTGGGTTTGACCATTTTCAGATAGATTTTAGCTAAGGTCTGACTCGGCAAGACGCCATCTTGATCAAGTTTATTCAGTGTTTCGGCAAAGGTTTGCCCTCGTTCAACATTCAGTCGATAACCCTGAGCCGGCAGCTCTACGTGTTGATATAAGCCCCAATAAACCCACGTTGCTGAAAACAGCACGATAAAAAACAATGCCCCCAGAATGCCAACTTTTACGCCATTCGTACTTTGCTTCACGGGAGGCTTACGGCGCACCACACGTTTTGGAGCTGCGGCGGATGTGTCTTTGGCGACAGCGGGTTTGGCGCGCGGCTTACGTGGTTTAGGCGGTGTACCAGTGGCATTAGCCGCTTTTTTTGCTGCAGGTTTACGCACTGGTTTTTTGGGCAAATTATCTGACATAAGCTAGCTGTTGTTGTAAGTATTGAGTGATGGGATTATTGCCCAGTATAGTGCTATTTAATTGTCGAACAGGCCAAATGCCATTCAGCGTATTACAAAAAAAGACTTCATCGGCAGCGATAAAATCATCTGGCATTAATATGGCTTCGCTAGCCGATAATCCATGTCTGCCAGCTAAGGCCAGCAAATGACTACGCATCACTCCCTCGACCCCGGCTTCATGTACTTTAGGCGTCAATAATTGGCCATTAGTGACCAACCAGACGTTACTAAACACCCCTTCGATGACTTTGCCATTAACATCACACACCAGTGCTTCAGGATAGATAGTCTGCGCTAGCTCCCGACGCAGCAATACTTGCTCTAAACGATTCAGATGTTTCATGCCTGCCAATAACGGGCTCAAACCTAAACGCCCAGTCAAAAAGCCTGTGGCAATACCTTGTTGATGCGCCAACACATTATTCAGCGCTGGGTAGGCATAAAAATAACAATTCGTTGCGGCGCGAGGGTCTGCTAAATAACCACGACCACCCTCGCCCCGAGTGACAATTATCTTGACGATACTATGGGGATAAGCCTGTAGAAACAGCAAAAAATCGCGCTGCCAATGCTCAAAATGCTCAGTATTAATCGCTAAGCGCTGACAACCGCGAAGTAGTCGTTGCCAATGTAAATCGAGCAAGCGCACCTGAGCATTAACAACAGCCATGGTACTGAACAAGCCATCACCATAAGCAAAACCACGTTCTAATAGTGATAACTCGTTAATTGCAGAGCCATTTAGCCAACAGGCCATAAGCATAATTACACACGTTTAAAGATTAGCGTGCCATTAGTACCGCCAAACCCAAAGGAGTTTGAGAGCGTCACATTAATCGGCATTGGGCGCGCACGATGAGGAACATAATCCAAACGACATGCCGGATCGGGGTTATCCAAATTAATAGTTGGCGGGGCAATATTGTCGCGAATTGCTAACACGCTGAAAATTGCTTCTACAGCCCCTGCTGCCCCTAACAAATGACCAATCATCGACTTGGTTGAGCTAACGGCGACTTTACTAGCGTGCTCACCGAACAACGCCTCAATGGCTTGCGACTCAGCCGCATCGCCTGCTGGAGTACTAGTGCCATGTGCATTGATATAGTCAACTTGCGCCGGCGCTAAACCTGCATCTTTAAGGGCATTGCGCATTGCTGCTGCTGCGCCTTCACCATTCTCACTGGGAGCCGTAATGTGGAAGGCATCATCACTCATGCCAAAACCGACTAGCTCTGCGTAAATAGTGGCACCACGTTGCAACGCGTGCTCATACTCTTCCAACACCATCACGCCTGCGCCATCTCCCAAAACAAAACCATCACGGTCTTTATCAAAAGGACGACTAGCTGCTTGAGGGGCATCATTACGCGTAGATAAAGCGCGGGCTGCGGCAAAACCCGCCATACCAAGTGGAGATGATGCTTTTTCGGCACCACCCGCCAAAAAGACATCGGCATCGCCATAAGCAATCAGACGCGCTGCCAAACCAATACAATGCGTAGCGGTCGTACACGCGGTCGTTACCGCAAAGTTAGGACCTTTAAGACCAAAACGAATCGCTAATAACCCTGCTGCCATATTAATGATGGAGCCCGGCACAAAAAATGGTGAAATTTTATTGGCACCATCTTTAGCTAACGTTGTGCAGCCATCTTCAATGGATGTTAACCCACCGATGCCCGAACCTAATGCAATGCCAATACGACTGGCATTATCAGCCGTCACTTCGAGTTTTGAGTCCGCTAAGGCTTGTACACCCGCCGCCATACCATAGTGCATGAATTCGTCATAACGACGTACCTCTTTGGCTGGCATATAATCTTCAGGTTTGAAATCTCGGATCAAACCAGCAAAACGGGTTTTGTAACCACTGGCATCAAAATGATCAATGTTAGAGATACCACTTTTACCCGCAACTATCCCGGCCCAAGTTGTGGCAACGTCTGCACCCAAACTCGTTACCATACCTAAACCCGTGACAACAACACGACGGCGGCTCATAACATGCTCCTCACACTTATCTAAACCTCGTCGTTAATCTAACGAAGTCGATTTATAGTTTAGCTTAAAGTACCCAGACAAAAGTTTCGCTGTTCATCATTCCCATAAAAACGCAAAGCTGAACTTGTTGCCACCAACGCTAACTAAACACTTGCTTATGCAAGGAGGATTAATCGGCTTTGAGCCAACACTTCTGTACGATGACTTGATTGTTAAGTTTATTTGTTACTTCAACATGACACATATTTTAACAGCAAAAACCCATAAAAAAGCCGCATTGCCCGCGGTAACGGGATGCGGCTTATTTAGTACTGGCCAATTATTTTGCGTTGGCAGTAACGTAATCAATCGCGGATTGTACCGTGCTGATCTTTTCGGCTTCTTCATCAGGAATTTCAGTTTCAAATTCTTCTTCTAAAGCCATAACCAACTCAACGGTGTCTAAAGAGTCAGCACCGAGATCATCAACAAAAGAAGATTCGTTTTTTACATCTTCTAATTTAACGCCCAATTGCTCGGCAACAATTTTTTTGACACGTTCTTCAATGTTACTCACTTTCTTTCTTCTCCTGAGGGTGGATTCAGTGATTGCACACTACAACAGATTAGAGCTGCAAACAATGGCCGTAGTTTATGAAGCTAAGATCGCTACCGCAACCATTAAGCTGCATATTTGCTAAAACAGTTACATATACATACCGCCATTCACCGGTATCGTCACGCCATTTATGTAACCTGCATGGTCACTGGCTAAAAATACGACAGTATGAGCGATATCATCGGGACGCCCCAAACGATTGGCAGGAATTTGCGCCAACATCGTTTCACGCTGGTTTTCGGTCAAGGCGTGGGTCATATCGGTGGCAATAAAGCCTGGGGCAACGCTATTGACGGTAATACCACGACTACCCATTTCTTTCGCTAGGGCACGGCTAAAACCTTCCAATCCGGCTTTAGCAGCCGCATAGTTGGTTTGACCGGCATTGCCCATCATCCCAACAACTGAACTAATATTAATAATCCGGCCCCAACGCGCTTTGCTCATGCCTTTCAAACAGGCCTTAGACAATCTAAAAATAGCGGTCAGATTTGTGCTGATCACAGCATCCCAATCATCATCTTTCATCCGCAACAATAAACCATCTCGCGTAATACCCGCGTTATTAACCAAAATCACAGGCGCACCAAAACGACTCTGCAGTTGATCCAGAAAACCATCCACTGCGGTTGCATCGGTAACATCTAACGCCATTCCCGCACCTTCAGCATTCATCGCTTGCAAATAGGCACTAATCGCTTCGGCACCCACTTCTGTCGTAGCTGTACCAATGACTGTTGCTCCTTGCGCGGCTAGATGCTGGGCGATTGCCTTGCCAATACCACGACTTGCACCTGTTACTAATGCAACCTTACCTTTTAAAGACATTTTTATCTCCAATTTTTTTTCAGTTAGCCGTTATCAGTCAATAGCGGTCATTGACATACAACCTAGGCAGGTCAAAACTGCTAACTGCTAACTGCTAACTGCTAACTGCTAACTGCTAATGCTGCCGTTAGACTACTCGTGTTTTCTAAAGACTCACACACTAAACCCTTGCTAATACGCTTATTTAAGCCGCATAAGACTTTTCCCGGTCCGCATTCGATCACGCGTGTTACCCCTTGTGCCGCTAACCATTCGACGGTGCTTACCCATTTGACGGGGCTATATAATTGCGCAACTAATGCTTGACGAATCGCATGATCATTTACTTCCACACGCGCCGCAACATTTTGTACTACAGGGATGACCGCTTGATGAAAATCAATATTTTCGAGCGCATCAGCTAACCTTTCGGCTGCAGGACGCATTAACGAGCTATGGGCAGGCACACTCACAGGTAAAATCAGTGCCCGTTTTGCCCCTTTTTCAGTCGCATTTTTCATCGCCGCCTGCACTGCTTCGGTTTCGCCCGCAATAACGACTTGTGCTGGCGCATTAAAATTCACGGCCTCAACAACACCAATACTCGAAGCAGCTTGGCAAGCTGCTATGACATCAGCATCATCCAAACCCAGAATAGCAGCCATCGCCCCCAAACCGCTAGGCACCGCTTGCTGCATTAAACGTCCCCGCAACGCTACCAAACGTACGCCATCTGCCAAAGACATCACGCCCGATGCCACTAGCGCCGTATACTCCCCCAAGGAATGCCCAGCGAGATACTGCGGCTGCGCACCACCAAATGCTTGCCAGACGCGCCACAAAGCAACGCCCGCTGTTAGTAGCACCGGTTGTGTGTTTTCGGTTTGATTAAGAGCCGCTTCATTGGTCTGGCACAATTGCCACAAATCGACATTCAGCGCATCCGATGCTTCACCAAAGGTTTGACGAATCAACGGATAACGCTCAGCAACATCAGCCAACATGCCTAATTGTTGTGAGCCTTGGCCAGGAAATACAAAAGCAAGTGCAGTCATTGTGTGTCCATTAAAATCAAAAGTTAATTAATTTGTAGGTGCCGCGTTGGTTTGTTTTTCAGTATGAAGATAGCGCAAATTACCATTTTCCAGCCCAATGTCACTAACCCAATCTTCTTCTTGCGTAAGAATGTTTTGCTTCTCAGCATATTCAATAAGATAGCGGGTAAAAAGATGCGTTTTTATTTGGGCTGACTGGCCGTTATCGGCAATATGGCTGTCGGTCAAACTAATGGTATTGAGAATCAATTTCGCGACCATGAAATTGCCGTTATAGATCTTTTTTAATTCGTCTTTGCTGATTTTTGCTGCTTTTGGAGTTGCTTTATCGCTTTGTTGATAGTTATCCGCAAAAAGCGCCATCAGTTTTTCGCTATCTTTTTGGATGATATTAGAGCTATGACTGTTTAAAAGCTGGGTGATCGCGTCAGGAGTAATGCGGTCGAAGGCAGACGCCGAGCCTATCCATAAGGAGAACAACACGACTAGATAACGCATAATTAAACTCGTTAAATGTACGGAATTATTATTGAGTGATTATTAGTTCGTGACCATATTGGCCGCAATCAGTGACGGTACATCCTGTTCTATTTCTTTCATGGCTACCCGCACTGCTTGCGCAAACGAAGCGATATCGGCACTACCGTGGCTTTTGACGACAATACCCGTCAATCCCACCAAGCTGGCACCATTGTAACTACCAGGATTCATGCGACCTTTTAAGCCTTTCCAAATTGGATAAGCTATTACACCCGTCAACTTGTTGAGCCAATTACGATTAATTTCTTCCTTAATAAAGGAAGCCATCATTTTGGCGACACCTTCGGTAGTTTTTAACGCGATATTACCAACAAAACCATCACAAATAACGACATCCGCTTCGCCTTTGAAAATGCCATTGCCCTCAATATATCCAATATAATTCAATGCGGATTCTTTTAATAATAGGTGCGTTTGTTTAATCAGTTCGTTGCCTTTGATTTCTTCTTCGCCAATATTTAACAATGCCACGGTGGGCTTGCTAATTCCTTCCAGTGCTTGCGCCACAATACTACCCATTTGGGCAAACTGGAGTAAATGTGCTGGCTCGGAATCGACATTTGCGCCTAAATCAAGCATATGACAATGCCCTTTTTCGGTCGGCAACGCAGACATGATCGCCGGACGCTCAATATTGGCGTGTGTTTTAAGAACAAAGCGGCTAATTGCCATCAATGCACCGGTATTACCGGCACTGACACACGCTTGTGCTTTTTTTTCATGAACCAAATTGATCGCTAAACGCATGGAGGAATTACGTTTATTACGTAATGCAACCGCGACTTTATCATCCATCATCACCATTTCATCGGTGTGGACAATACTGACTCGGGCGGCTAATTGAGGATTTAGATTTTTAAGATATGGCTGTATTTGCGCTTCTTGACCCACAAGAATCACAGTAAGCTGGGGGTTTTCGCGCACAACCTGCAAGGTTGCGGGAACAGTCACGCGGGGACCAAAGTCCCCGCCCATGGCATCTACGGCAAGCGTGAGTGCCATAATGACAATTATTCTTCGACAGCAGCTACTGCGAACAATTGACGACCACGGTAGAAACCATCTTTAGTCACGTGGTGACGACGATGTACTTCGCCTGTTGTTTGATCAATGCTTAATGTTGGGCCTGTGATGGCATCATGGGAACGACGCATGTCACGGCGAGCACGGCTTTTACGGTTTTGCTGAACGGCCATTTGAAAACTCCAAATAACGAAATGTAAGTTACTCTTTCGCTGACGGCTTTTTGAGAGCTGCCAACACCTGAAACGGATTTTCTTTGACGGGTGGTGCTATTGTTGTTTCTTCTTCAGGCTGCTCAAATGCTAACGATTCACAATCATCGTGCATGGGCGTAAAAGGAACGTTCAACAACAACTCGTCTTCAATAATCTCTGCCAACACAACATCTTGATCTGGGACAACAATATAGTCCACATCATCAGGAAGTCTTTCGGAATGCTCTTCTTTATGCAGCAATGCCAAATTAATAGAGGCATGCACAGGAAGTTCCATCGGCTCTAGGCAACGCTGACAAATCAGGGTTACAGCCGTTGACGCTTCACCACGCAAAAAAGCTACACGCTGAGCATCACGCTCAAACCGCACATCTAGATGAATGCTACCGTTGGCATGAACCAAATCAGCGGCTAAACGACTAAATTTTGCCAATGGGACATCGACTACAACATGTGTAGCTCTGTCTGCCCATTTGAAGGGCTCTATAGCGGCGGGTAATGAGATGACTGACATAATAGGGGCGGAATGATACGGGTAAGCCGAGTTAATGTCTAGGTTTATTCGGCGTTTAGCTTATTCCTTCACTGGATATTTGCTTAACTTACGCTGCAAAGTTCGACGGTGCATTTTTAATGCCCGCGCGGTCGCCGAAATATTGCCCTCATGTGCTTGCAAGACGCGCTGAATATGTTCCCACTCTATCCGATCCACCGATAACGGCTGGTCGCTAACTGCTAAATCAGCATCACCTTCGGTACGGGCAAAGGCGGCAACGATGTCATCAGCATTCGCTGGCTTCGATAAATAATGGGTGGCGCCTAATTTAATTGCCTCAACGGCGGTAGCAATACTGGCATACCCCGTTAAGACCACAATGCGCGTTTCTTCATCGAGTTGGTGCAAATACTTCACCAACTCCAAACCTGATGCGCCTTGCATCTTTAAATCGACAACCGCATATTCAGGTAATTGCGTATCGGCCAATACGATTGCGCTGGCAACATCATGGGCAACAATGACGTCATAGGCGCGACGTTGCATGGCTCGCTGCAAGACACGGCAGAATGTAGGGTCATCATCAACAATTAATAATAACGGCTGATTATCTGTCATTTATTATGCTCATCTACCTTACGATGAATAGGCAACATCACGCGGGCAATGGCACCACCACCGTCACGGGCAAGGAAAGCTATATCGCCACCCAAACGCTCTAGCGTCGCATTAGCCAAAAACAGCCCTATGCCCATGCCTTGTTCGCCTTTGGTGGTAATAAACTCCTCGCCCATTTGCGCTAACACTTCTTCTGGAAAACCTAATCCTCTATCTAAGATATCAATAATAACTTTATGATTATTATTACTTAATGATATTTCCACACTTCCCGAGGATGCATCGGCTGCATTATTGAGTAAATTTAATAAAGCCTGCTCTAAGGTTGTATCACAAGCGACTAACGACAATCCCTGCCGAGCAAAAACTGGCGCTTTGACGATGATAGATGGCCGTAAAATCTGAAACTTTTCCAGTACATTTTCTAATAACTGACCGACCGATATTAGTGTTAGTTCTTGAGTTTTGGCTAATTCTACCTTTTGCAGCATCGTGCTTAAAATCTGTTTGCATTGGCTTACTTGCTGGCTTAACAACAGCAAATCTTCGCGCAGCGCCTCAGGTGCTTGAGCTTCTAGTTCAGCTGCTAGGATAGCTATGGTCGATAAGGGTGTGCCTAACTCGTGTGCCGTCCCTGCTGCTAATGTCCCTAGGGCTAATACTTGTTCTTGGCGTAAATTACTTTCGCGCGTACGAGCGAGTTGATGGTCTGCCGCACGTACTTTGGCGGATAAATAGGTAATAAAACCCGCTATTAAGCAGGCACTGAGGACAAAATTAATCCACATGCCAAAGATATGTAGCGACACAACACCTTCAAAACCAACAGGTACTGGCGGCAAAGGAATGCTGTCAGTCATTAGACTGGCATATAAAAATATGGTCAAAATAACCAAACTAACGGTATAGCCCAACGGCAAAATGGCAGCAGCAATCGCCAAAGGCAACAAGAATAACGAGACAAAGGGATTAAAAGCACCGCCCGAGCAATACAACAAAATCGCCAGCGCCATGATATCGACGCTCAATTGCGCAGCCAGAAAACCTTCGCTAATCACGCGTCCTTGTTGAGCTTGACGCAGGCGGCGTGCCGTATAAATATTAACAATGACTAAAAAAACAACCGTTAACAGCATTGGCAGCAACGGTAACGGCATATTTAATAGCCAATGCACACCAACAATTGTTAGGCTCTGCCCCACTATGGCCAAGCAGCGCAGCCAAAACAGCGTTTGTAAACTGGTGGTCGTCGATTTAATGAGAGAGGAAATAGGCATAAGTGATGGGGGAAATGTATAGAGGCGCGACATCACGCCCCTATAGCCTACCCGATAACGACCTACCAACCAACCGCCTTACTCACCGACAAATGCCATTGCTTGCTGGTTTCCAACTGTACGCCATTGACGTTTTCATTAATTGGCACAAGATACTCCAATCCAACGCGCAAGCCTTTCAGTGAACCTGCCGGTGTCACCCAGTTAAAACCCACACCTGCCAAAGTTTGTTCACCGCCATAATTTTTTTGAATATCTGGCGGCGTACCGTGATTATGACCCACGTTATAGTGACCCTCGTAAATATCCTGTTTGCTGTATTGCACCCGCAACGACGAGCTAAACTCATGCAACCACGCATAACTAAGCCAGAGTGTGCCTTGATATAAATCAGGTACACGCACATCAAGGCGATTACGCTCTTGTAAAGGCTGACGCGTCAGCAACTGGCCTCCAAACGTCAGTGCGTCTTGCTTAAAGGTATAAGTGGCACTAGGCATTACCTGCCAAATACCCGCGCCCAACTGCATACCATAATGTACAGGGTTGCCATCACTGCCGATAATGTCTTCTTGACCGGTAGGCGCAATAACCGCTAATGTCGCGATTAACTCCTGTTGACTATCTTTATGCAGACGATATAACGCCGCAAGCGTGGTATCGCCTAAACCACTGGTATTGTCGCCATCAGCATGATGATGCACTGACCCTGTTGGCACATAAAAGCTATTCTCGGTCATGCTCATATCCATGGTCATATACATGGGCATGAGCATCAACGTCAGATTATTGGTCGGCGCATACATCAGATCCAGCATATGCATGGTCATGGTATGTTGCGTGGGTAACATGGCATATTTTGTTAGCAGCGCATCGTTAGCCGCCAAGGACTTGCTGCCATTTAATAAACCACCCTGCTGAACCGTTTGTTCGACACGATAGCCAATCATCATCTCGCCTTGGTTATGCACATGCTCAAACATCACGCCTGCGGGGGCATGGCTATCAGCACGTAAATCGGCAAACGCGACAGAAGTCGTCATAGTCATCAGCATAAAAAAAGGTAGTGATTTCATTAACATGGCTAGCGCTCTTGAACTTAGGACATAAGGGGTTTAGCAATGCCGCGCATAGTAATGAACTGCTTTGAGGATGAAAATGCGACATGATGTCGCACCCAATGAACAAATACTAAAAAAGCCGCTCATGGTTCACATCAGCATGAGCAAAATCCGCTACAATCGCCCGCGATTTGGTTTTAGGCACACAGGTCATGGCGGCATTACTCGGTTCTCTCACATTACCCACGCATACTGGCGACCGTAAAACGTGGGCGTCATTGGCTGGCTCAGGTCTAGGCTTGGCTATTGCCGAAGCGGTGGAGCAATGGGCTGGCGTCATGCTATTGGTGACTGCCGATAGCCAACAAGCGACGCGCTTAGAAGAAGAATTGCGTTTTTTTAGTGCCGACAATTGGCCAATTTTGCATTTCCCTGATTGGGAAACCTTGCCTTACGATCAGTTATCGCCGCATCAAGATATTATTTCCGAACGTCTACGCATTTTAGCGACCTTGCCAACGCTGACCAAAGGCGTCGTCATTACCACTATCAGCACCCTCGCCCAACGTCTGGCGCCGCCCTCATGGTTGTCGGCACAAAGTTTTAGCCTGAAACTAGGTCAGCGTTTTGATTTAGATGCCACGCGCCAGCGCCTTGAAGCGGTCGGTTATCACGCTGTTGAAACCGTTTATGAACACGGTGAATATGCGGTACGCGGTAGTTTGATGGATATTTTTCCCATGGGTGCGTTATCTCCCGTGCGGATTGAATTATTTGATGATGAAATAGAAAGCCTACGGTTATTCAATGCCGACAATCAACGCACCACCGAAAATATTGCCCACTTAGAATTATTACCTGCGCGTGAATTTCCCTTTGATAAAAGCGCGATCAAACTGTTTAAAGACCAGTGGGCCGACAACTTTAGCGCCGACCCTAAGCGTAGCGCGCTCTATAAAGATGTGTCGCAAGGTTTAGCCGCCGCAGGTATTGAATACTATTTGCCGTTATTTTTTAGCAGTAGCGCTCATTTATTTGATTATTTGCCTACGAAAACGCTGATTGCCTTGGAAGGTGATAGCCAAAAACAACTTGATCATTTTTGGCAAGAACTCAGCGAACGTTATGAATCACGTCGTCACGATAGTTACATCCCGATTTTAGCGCCTGATAAATTATTTTTGCGTCAAAATGAACTGTTTGCCGAAGTTAATCGTTTCGCCCGTTTAACCCTGACTGATCAGCCCGAAGCCGAAAAAGCTGGCGTCAGCAATTTAGCCTTTACCACACCGCCGTTATTACCGATTGACTCGCGTAGCGAAGCGCCTCTTGCCGCACTGACTAGCTATTTGAAAGCTGCCAAACAGCGTGTATTACTCTGTGCCGAAAGTGCTGGCCGCCGCGAAAGCTTGCTGTCTTTATTACAAGG
>CANBZV010000013.1 GCA_947373945.1 Moraxellaceae bacterium | reverse complement strand
TTTATCAAAAACTTTGTTGCCAACTACGATATCAACATGAGTGAAGCGCTAGAAGAAAACCCATTGGCCTATCCAAGCTTTAATGAGTTTTTCACTCGTGCTTTAAAAGCGAATGCCCGCCCGATTGCTACTGATAGCAAAGCCATTGTCTCTCCTGCTGATGGGGCCATTTCGCAAATTGGCGATATTAGTGCCAATAAAATCTTCCAAGCCAAAGGCCATGATTACAGTGTCGTCACCCTGTTAGGTGGTGATGAGCAACGCGCTGCGCCCTTTTTAGGGGGTCAGTTTGCCACGGTTTATTTATCCCCTAAAGACTATCACCGTGTTCATATGCCTTTTACTGGCAAACTAACGCAAATGATTTACGTACCAGGCGATTTATTCTCGGTCAATACCACAACTGCCGAAAACGTGCCGAATTTATTTGCGCGCAATGAACGTGTGGTCTGCTTATTTGATACCGAGATTGGCCCGATGGCTGTCGTGTTAGTTGGCGCGATGATTGTTGCTGGCATCGCTACAGTATGGGCAGGCAACTTGGCTCCCCAAGGCAAAAACGTGGTTGTGACTAACTATGATGGTTCGTTCACTTTAAATAAAGGGGATGAATTAGGCCGTTTCTATTTAGGTTCGACGGCAATTGTGTTGTTTGGCGCGCATGTGATGAACTGGAACAAAGATTTAGTCGCCACGTCACCTGTACGAATGGGTGAAACGATGGGTTCGCTCGTTTAAGACCATTTTCAGTTGCACGGCGTTTGCCAGAAATTCCTGCCAACCTCCCTTGACCAAGGGAGGTGTTTACCCGCCGTGACTGAATGCTTTTCTATTGGCCGTTAGCACATCCCTCACTACCAATAATTCTCGACCGCAATATTGCCCGGTTTGGCGCTTCGGGTCATCGTTAATCCCCTTGCTATCAACAGCTTGCGGGTATCGGCAACCATCGCCGGATTGCCGCAAATCATAATCCGTGCGCGCTCTTTATCTATCGTAAAACCCACGGCACGCTCCAAGTCACCACTCTCCAATAACGTTGTGATCCGTCCATGCAAAATATTGTCTACATGGTCACGACTCACCAATTGCTGATAAATCAGTTTATGGGCAAAGGGGGCAAAATGCTCATGATCCTTGAACTCACCAATTAACTGCTCGTAGGCAAACTCATGACGATGGCGAACACTATGTACTAGCACAATATGCTCATAGTCTTCCCACGTTTTAAAGTCATAAAGAATAGAAATAAATGGCGCTAAACCCGTACCTGTTGATAGCAGCCATAAGTCCTTCCCTGACTCAAAACGATCGGTGGTTAAGAAGCCATAATTGGTTTTATCAACCAGAACAGTATCGCCAACTTTCAGTTTTGCCAAACGCTGGGTAAACAAACCATCAGGAACAATAATCGAATAAAACTCTAAAAACTCGTCATAGGTTGCCGACACCATCGAATAAGGCCGCCAAACAATATCACCCTCTAAACCACGTACGCCGAGGCGCGCAAACTGGCCTGCAATAAAGCGATACGCAGGCTGACGAGTTGTCCGAAACGAAAATAAATTGTCGGCCCATTTCGTCAAGGAAGTAATCGTTTCTTCGGTGTATTTATCAGCGCTCATGTTGTGGTCTGGCACAAAAATAGGTGGTAGATAAGCTTAGAATAGTCTGCTAGTCTTTATTGGTACAGTCGTTAATTTTTATTTTATTTATAATCTTTACTAATATGCGAATTACTCTCAAACAGCTCGCGGTTTTTGTTGCTGTCGCTCGCTTTGGCACAGTCACCCGCGCCGCACAAGAGCTAAACTTAACGCAAAGCGCTGCTAGTATGGCGCTATCTGATTTTGAAGGACAACTAGATTGCCTACTATTTGACCGCATCGGTAAACGGCTTCAGCTTAATGATTTAGGCCGAAAACTACTACCCAAAGCCATCAACACCGTCGCCCACGCCAATGAGTTAGAAGAGTTAGCACGTGGCCATGGCGACAAAGTCGGCAGCCTCAAAATTGGCGCCAGCTTAACAATTGGCAATTATTCGATTCCACCTCTCATTGCCAGTTTTATGCGCTTACACCCACAATGCCAGCTACGTCTGGAAGTTGCCAACACCAGTCATGTTATTAATGCACTTGAGCAATTTGAACTGGATGTCGGCTTTATCGAAGGCTTCTGTCACGCCCCTAATCTAGAAGTGATACCTTGGCGACAAGATGAGCTGGTCGTATTCGCTGCACCTAGCCATCCTTTAGCACAAAAAAACGAGCTCACTGAGGCTGATTTTGCAGATGCCGAATGGATTCTACGAGAAGCAGGCTCTGGAACACGCGAGATTTTTGATAATGCGGTTATTGGCCGCCTACCCCACTTTAATGTATTGCTGGAGCTTGGACATACCGAAGCCATTCAGCGGGTCGTTGCTAGTGGGCTTGGGATTGGCTGTACATCACGCCTGTCATTAGACGAAGCACTAGCCAGCAATACACTCACCATTTTGCCAACGCCTTTCTGGAATTTGAGTCGTCAGTTTTTTGTTCTGATTAATCGCCAAAAATACCGTACTTATGGCCTAGAACAATTTATAGCGCATTGCTTTGCCAAATAAGCTCAGCGATTTAACTGGCAATGATGATCAACGTACAATTACTATTAGGCTGTAACTTTTTGCATCAGTTACAGCAAAGTTAAACTAGGCCATATAAGCCATATATAACTATGATTAATAAGACAGCTTACTTGGAAACAGCTTTAGGTTTTGATGGGTAAAGGGTAGTAACAAGACAATATGCCTACAATCTACGTTAGAAATCTTAACTAACTGTCCAAGACAAAACTGCTGTAGATACATTCAAAGGTCATTTATTTTTCAGGTTAGCCCAAGAAGTTGTATCTTAGCCATCGAAAACGAATTTATCGCCACAATAAATCGTTTTTTGACTTGCGCTTTTGTTGGCTATCAACAAAAATCACCCTTGTATGTTTATTATATTTCAACGAGTTTGCCTGTCTATATGGAGGATGAAGCATTAGTACCTCCTTTAGCAACAGGGAAAACTTGGTCGTTTTAGGTGTTTAAACCAATATATACTTGCAACATATTGTAAAAGTAAGGGGCCCGGCAGCTTAAACATACACTAGGATTTACGCGAAAAAACCGTATAAGCTTGATCATTGGTCATGAAATGAGATTGTTTAGTGGCTTAGTCTCTACATATTCAAGTAATCTGCGTAACTCCTGATTTAAAGTTGCCTCATCATAAAAAATCGCGACAACACGCGAAACATGGAAAATAGGTCAATACCATAATGACAACAACTATTAGCGACTTGATTGGACACACACTACCCGAGAAGAGTCTGAACCAGCTCAGTTTGGTTGGACATTCTAAAGCTGAAATGCAGGCTTGGGTAAATACCTTACCCATGATGAATGTGGGTGAAACAACCAAGCGACTGTATCAGACCTTGCAAGAACTGACCAAACTCAAGGCATCAGAAGAAACTCGCTATGAACTGTTGGAAGTTTTACGTTCGTGTGTGCATACCATTCTTAACTCGTTAGCCAAACATTATTTGAATCAATCGGTATTGCTGCCAGACCGTGCCAATCGTGTTGCCGCCCTCGCTCAGTCGTTACGCGTACATTTAGCCCTAGGCTATAAAATGGTCGCTTATGACTGCATCGAAAAACTTAACACCAAACTGAGCATTATCGGTATTGGTCGGCGCCAACAACAACAATTAGCGGCTCAAAGCTTTCAGCGCGCCATTAGTGAGTTAGGTGGTCTGTTACTTGAAACCAACTTGTTATACCTTCCTCCGCCCTCAGGATTGTGGCTCGATTTGCATTCGCTATATCGTTCAGCGGTGGCCTATGGTGTAGCTCAAACCAAAATCCCCGATGTTTTGGCGCACGTTAATCAAGAACTGACGAGTACTGAAGCCTATCTGCGTTGTATCATTTTGGCTGCCAGCCATACCAACAAATTGCGCCAGGCTGAGATTCGTCAAATTTATACGGCAAGTGAGTTCTGGACGTCATATCTAAAAATTAAAACCCAGGCCGGCTCTTCTGACCTGCTGCTAATTGATACTGATAATGACCTACCACCCACCTACGTCTCCAAATCAGCCGAAGTTGCACACGCCTTATGTGTTGATGCGCAAAAACTGGTACAACATTTTCAAACATTGCAAAGCACCCCGCCCAATCAGGTGAATAAAGCTGAAATATTAACGCCAAGCCTCTTTCAACACTTGATAGGTATTTGGAGTGCCCCGACCGAAAGAACCTTCGCCCGTCGCACCTATGAAGGTGAGTTGCTTGTATGCTTGGGATTGACTGCGACACACTATCATTTAGCCGATGAAGTGGATTTTGAATCACTCATCAATATTCGTAGTGCCTTTACCGAAGAAGAAGCAAATCTGTTCTTGCGTAACAATACTGCAAATGAGATGGGCGCTACGGATTTATGGCGCTTTAATATTGGCAATGTGCCTGGCGTTGATGCCGAAACCGCAAATAAACGGCAAAGTAAAGAAGCGACTCAAGACATGTATCCGCCTCAGGCCGCGATCATCGTCAATATTAGTCCTGGTGGCTATTGTATCCGCTGGCAAGGTGAGCCTCCGATTAGTTTACGCACCGGCGAAGTTTTAGCGCTTCGTGAACCAGAAGACAAAAGCTGGAACGTCGGTGTGGTACGCTGGGTAAAACAACTCCCGACCGAAGGAGCCGAAGCGGGTGTCGAAATTCTATCCGCACGCGCCAAACCTTGTGGTTCAAGAGTGTTGAAAAAAACAGGCGATAGTACAGAGTATATGAGAACGCTACTACTTCCAGAAATGAAATCATTGCATCGTCCAGCGACTCTCATTGCGCCAAATGTTTCTTTTCGTAGTGGATATCGCGTATTAATTCGCTTAGGCAACGAAGAAGTAAAAGTTCAGCTGACAACCGAAACATTAACCACGCAAAGTTTTAGTCAGTTTGAGTTTGCCCTGTTACAATCTGCGGACAAGCCTCAAACTATTCTGCCAGATCAAACGGCAAACTCAGTGGCAGGCAAATCAGAATCCAAGGACGACTTTGACTCTTTATGGAACAACCTTTAATTCAAGACAACATAACGACAAGCTAGTTAAAGATAGCCCTACGGATAAGGCTCCTAGCCCCAAAAGTTTAGGACTTACGACAATATGGCCGCAAAAAGTGAAACATTGCGTTTACTGGTACTGCACAACTCTGCCGATAATACGGAAGACATTATCAAGGCACTTAAAAACGCAGGTACGCCCACTCGCCCTCAATTAGTCGCCAACATTGAAGACTTTGAAGATACGATCAATAGTCAGGCATGGGATTTAGTATTGGCGGGAGAGTCCCTGAGTGATGGCAGTTTTAGTGATGCGCTGCAAACGATTCGAAATTTAGATAAAGACATTCCCGTTATTGTTTTACTCAATGCCTATGACGAAGAGTTAATTGTAGAAGCGCTTGAACTAGGTGCTGCGGATGCTATTGTTTTTAATCAACATCAACATCTAGTGTTTTGTATTCGTCGCGAACTTAACAACTTGTATCATCGACGCGCGCAACGCAAAGCGGAGTCTTTCCTCAAAGAAACCGAAAAACGTTGCCAATTACTGCTCGAAAACTCTCGTGACTCCATTGCCTATGTTCATGATGGCATGCACATTTATGCCAATAAAGCCTATGTTGAACTATTTGGTTATGAGTCGGGTGATGACCTTGAAGGCATGCCTGTCATTGACTTGGTCGCCAAGCAGGATTTAACCAGCTTTAAAGAATACTTACGCTCTTATAGCAAAGGCGAAAAAATATCTTCTGACCTTAAGTTTCATGGCATGAAGGCAAGTGGCGATCAAGTCGAAGCGATGATGCAATTATCTGCTGCCAGCTACGATGGCGAGTTATGCACCCAAATCATTATTCGTCGTGACGACAGCGAAGGCAAGGCGATGTTGTTGGCGCAGCAACTTAAAGCCGTCACATCTATGGACCAACTCACAGGTCTCGCTAACCGACAGCAAATGGAAGAAAAGCTCGAAGAAGCGCTTATTCATGTCCGCCGCGAAAAAGCACAAAGCTCACTGTTTTATATGAGCATGGATAATATCCCTCAAATTAATGCCAGTGCGGGTATCGTCGGTACAGATGCCGTCATTGTTGATCTCGCCAGAACACTTGAGCGGTTAGTTCCTGAAAACACCCTAGCCCGTTTCAGCGACAGCACGTTTACGGCCATCATTGACGACTTATCGACTGACCAAGCCCGTGCGCTTGCCGAGAAAATTTGTCAGACTGTTCATGAACGTTTATTTGATATTCCTAATGGCCGAACCATTCAAACATCATTAAGTATCGGTATTGCCATGATTGGTGAGACCGCGCCTGATACACCTGAACTATTGTCGCGTGCTGTCAACGCCGCCGAAAAAGTTAAAGTATTGAATAAAGGCGTAGGCAATGGGGTTAATATCTTTAACCCTGCCGAAAACGCCTCTGCCAACGACTCAGCCTTGCGTGAACTATTAGTTGAGGCACTGGAACAAAACAAATTCAAACTGTTATTTCAGCCTTTATTTGATGTTGAAGATGAGACCGCACAGTTCTTTGAAGTCTTTGTCCGCCTGCCACTAGCGGATGGTAAAGTAATGACACCTGACGAGTTTCTGACTGTCGCTCAGCGTTATAACTTAGGTAGTAAAATTGACCGTTGGGTGTTGATTAACTCCTGTAAACGTCTCAAAGACCATCTCACTCGCCATCCTAATAGTCGTTTATTGCTTAACCTTACGGCAGAGTCCCTACAAGATCCTAGCTTGCCGGACCTGATTAATAAGCTGACCAAAGCTATTGATCCTAAAGGACAACCTTTAGTCATTCAATTTGCTGAAAATGACATTGTCACTTATCTCAAGCAGGCAAAAGAGCATGTAGCAGCCCTAAAAAGTGGTGGTTGCTCAGTTTCTATCACCAATTTTGGTTGTACGTTAAATCCTATTAATACGCTAAAACACGTAGAAGTCGATTTTGTGAAACTTGATCGCTCCTTTACACAAGATTTAGGTCAGGAAGAAAACCTCGATACAACCAAAAAGATGGCGGCTGAATTAACCGCATTGAACAAACACGTTATTGTGTCCTATGTCGAAAATGCCGCAACGGTATCAAAACTTTGGACGATGGGTATTCGTTATCTACAGGGTTATTACTTACAACCTCCGTCAGAAAACCTTGTCTACGAAAATCCCAACTAATCATACCTCTTATTCGTCATTCCCGCGAAAGCGGGAATCCATTAACCGTCAGGCACTCCTGTAACAAATACCGATGGATTCCCAGTCAAACTGGGAATCACGTATTACCCCATATTCTCTCAACAGATAGTCCACCATCTGTTTCTTTTTACGCAACACCACTTCCGCCAAACACACGCTAGCCGAACACGGCACCAACAGCCTATCCTTCTACATACGCTACTGCGGCGCAATCATACGCTCGCATGTTGAGGAGACAGCCATCATGCTCACTATTCATCACAACGACCAACGTGGTCACAGCAACTATGGCTGGCTCAATGCCCGCTATAGTTTCTCGTTTGCCTCATGGTATGACCCTCGCTTTCTTGGCGTCGCAAGCCTACGCGTTATTAATGAAGATATTGTTAGTCCACAGACAGGATTTGCCCGTCATAGCCATGACAATATGGAAATTCTAACCTATGTTCTTGCGGGCGAAATTAGTCACGAAGATAGCATGGGCAATAAAACCACGATCAGCGCGGGAGAGTGTCAATTAATGAGTGCTGGGAGCGGCATTAGCCATAGCGAGATGAATAAACATCCTAGCCAAGCCTTACACTTGCTACAAATTTGGCTTTATCCAAACGTTCGTGATACTGAGCCACGTTATCAGCAAATACAATTGACCGACAACAATAGCCTAACGTTGATTGCTACACCTACTGATACTGCAGGTAGTATGCACATCAAGCAAGATGCCGAGATCTATCGACTAACGTTAACAACAGGTCAATCACAGTTATTACCTGCAAGCAGAAAAAATGGCTATTTGCACATCATTTCCGGTCACGCGCAGGTTGGGAATAAACACCTGACGACCGGTGATGCGCTGATTAGCGAAGACGAAAAAACACTGACGCTTGAAGCCTCAACAGACATTGAAGCGCTATGGTTTGATTTAACTTAATGAATGGGAGAACACCAATGAGTACACATTTAGACAACCGGGCACTCAAGCAATTGTTTAGCGACGCTCGTACTTTTTCAGCATGGCAGGATAAACCAGTGACTGCCTCTACTTTGCACGAGTTATACGAGCTGACCAAATTTGCGCCAACTTCGGCCAATAGCTCACCTGCCCGTTTTATCTTTGTTACTACCCCTGAAGCAAAAGCAAAGCTAAAGCCCGCGTTAAGCGAAGGCAATCTTGCTAAAACCATGGCCGCTCCAGTTACGGTGATCGTCGCTGCCGATTACCGCTTCTACGAGCAATTACCGGAGTTATTTCCGCAAACTGATGCCAAGTCATGGTTTGTGGGTAATCAGGCTCTTATAGACACAACAGCGTTTCGTAATAGCTCATTGCAAGGCGCTTATCTATTATTGGCAGCACGAGCGTTAGGTTTGGATGCGGGGCCAATGTCTGGCTTTAATAATGCAGCCGTTGATGAAGCTTTTTTCGCTGGAACGACTGTGCGCTCAAACTTTCTCATTAATTTGGGTTATGGAGATGCCGAAAAATTACACCCACGTAATCCGCGTTTGAGTTTCGACCAAGCCGCGAAGATTTTATAATCACCTTGGGGTCGGCGCGTCGCCTACCCCACTAATCCCCTCCGCCGCCACAGCCGCCACCACAACCGCTGCTATCGCCCCCATCTCCAGCACTTGAGTCATTACCACTTGATCCTCCACAACCAGAACTACTGCAACCACTTCCACAACTATTCCCGATATGGCTGGCGCAATACACCATTGCAACAGTCGTCAGGCAATTAACATGATAATAAAATCCGTTCGGTATATTTAACTCGCGATCTAATGCAAACAGACGCGGCAAACGCTCAGGCTTAGCCGCATCTATCTTTTCAAGCCGACACGCCAAACTCCAAACCCGTTTAATACCTTGTGTCGTTTGCGTGTGCGAGATCATCGTTTCCGCAGGATGGTGATGTAAAAAGTGGCCAAAGGCACGCTGACAAAAGCTGGCGTATGCTTTAGTCGATAAGATAAAGGCATGCCAAGCTTCATCTACTGCTTGTGAAGGCATACTGAGCATGCCATTGGCCTTTAGCGCCAACTGAAAATAATCTTTTAGACCATCCAACACTTGCTGAACTTGGTCATTGCTTAGATGAGGATATTTATCGGCTAAACGGCGCTGAATCGAACTATCAAACTTCAAACGTGCAATCACTTCTTGCCGCACCGCAAGCCGATGTTTTTTAGTCATAAGTACCAAAACGTACAACAGTAGCCCGAGTATTAACCATAACACCAGACCCATCATTCACTCCTAAAAGTACTTGTCCTTAGTTTAGTCCTATATATTTCATGTTGATCCGTGCCCAGCGCACCATCAAGTCATTTTGTCGTGGCTTCCTACCCTTTGTCCGTTTCTATACATTGACAAGCCTTGAAATGGCTTTAGGATGTCTATAAATATAACGATATTCTTCCAGAGCTTTGATCATGAGCGATAATAACAAATCCCACGCTAGTACTCCCGGTAAGCGCTTTATGCGTTTAGCAGGCATGACCGCCAGTATTACCGGCAAAGTCATGAGTAACTCGGTCAAAAGTCTTATTGGCTCGACCGAAGAAAAAGCCGAAGCGCGCAGCGATATGTATAGCGAGATAGGCAAACAAATCGCCAATACACTGGGAGAAATGAAGGGCGCAGTGATGAAAGTCGGGCAAATTGCTTCCCAATATCAAGATATCTTTCCGCCTGAAATTGCTGCCGCCATGAGCAAGCTGCAAAAAGAAGCGCCACCTATGCCGTTTAATATTATCGAACAGCAAATTATTCGTGAATTAGGCGCCAAACCACACGAGAAATTTCTTGAGTTTGATGAAAAGCCTTTCGCTGCTGCCTCCATTGGTCAAGTACATCGCGCCAAACTACACACAGGCGAAGATGTTATCGTCAAAGTGCAATATCCGGGTGTTGATGAATGTTGTGAGTCCGATTTAAAGCATTTACGCATGGCGTTAAAACTAGCTGGCGTGATTAAGCTTAGCAAAGAGTTACAAGAACAGTTGTTTGACGAAATCCGTGTCTCGTTACACGCTGAGTTAGACTATCTTCAGGAAGCTATTAATTTAGAAGAGTTTCACCACTTTCATCGCCACGACAACAAAGTCATTATTCCGCGTGTTTTTGCCGACTACACCAGCAAGCGCGTACTGACGTTGAGTTATGAAGGTGGCGATGATTTAAGTACCGCCAGACATTACCCGGCAGCGGTGCGTAACGACATTGGTCAGCGCTTGTTTCAAGTGTTATGCGAGCAAATGTACCATCTGCATGCGTTACATTGCGACTCACACCCTGGCAATTTTGCCTTCCGAGTTGATGGCAGTATTGTTATTTATGACTTTGGTTGTGTAAAACGCCTGAGCCCATTTTTAGTGGGCGAAATGAAACGTTTGGTTAAAGCTGCTCTCGTGAATGATTACGCGACAGTTGAAGCGGCATTACGTGATTTGGGCATCCGTACCCATGTTGGCCCCGAAGTCCCGCCTGAATACTATCTGGAATGGATCGAAATCTTGCTCGCCCCCATCCAAAATCACGTTTTTGACTTCGCTCATAGTAAAGTCCACGAACAAGTATTGGCCAAAGTGAAGTCGTTAATGAAGTACTGGGATAGCTTTCAGCCCAGCGCCGACACGATGATGGTCAATCGCGCTATTGGCGGCCATTACTGGAACTTTGTTAATTTAGGGGTTCATACTAATTTAGGGCAGCCACTTCAAGGTTACTTATAAGCGCAAAAAGAAGCCCTAATTAACTAAGGGCTTCTGCATTATCGACAAAAAAGGCAGACATCAATAACCGAGGATTTTGGATACTGCTGCATCCTCCAATGGATCATTAGTTAAAATGCCATCGGCATCGGCAGGAGCCTGCAAGAAAGCTGCTAAATCCACCGCTAACAGATCCCAGCGCCTATTGGGTGTTGGTGCATTGGCCACGCTTTGCGAAATTAGCGAGAAACCAAACGCCTTGCCAGCAATATTGAACGCGCCAATCGCATGCGGATCACCTGGCCGACCAAAGCCCGCTTTTTGAGCATATCGAACTTTGCTAAAACCCTGCCAGTTCGCTCCTTTTGCGGGATCATCCAGTTGTGCAACGAGAATGGGCGAAGCAGACCACGCATTTTGCGCAAACACAATATGCGAAGCACTATCGACGGAAACCGCCATTTCACCACCTTGCAAGCCTGGCGGTGGTGACATTAGGCGATATGCCGTAGGAGTAAATATGCCAACATCTGTCGTTGCTCCGGTTGGTGTGGCATAGTTTACCAAGCCCATTTGCACCCCTCCTTCATCGCTGACAACACCTACTTTAAAGGATGAATCAACAGCAGCTTGATCCAAATCACTCCAGAAGTGTTGTACGCCATTGATGTTATTAATATCAGTCCATTGTTGAGGTGTTTGCTCATACGCTTTTTTCTCGGCCAAATTAAAGATTACGATACCGCCGTCACTATAATTAGGAGAAAAGACAATATCACCCGCAGGATCACCGCCAATATTTTCATCCATCCTAGTCCCCACAGGTTGCGGGATGATGCCTTGGGACACCAAATTAACAGGATTCACAGGCAATAAACCATCGTTTGTCGCCAGCCACACTAAATTACGTTTACCGTCGGCAATACCACCACCAATATATATACTGCTTGCACCTGAGACATTAAACGTATGCGTGATTTCCGTTAATTGCGCCGTTTGTAAAACCGTATTGTCCTGAACATTTACCGTCACTAGGTTTTGGCTGTTATAGTTGAAAATCAACAAAACTTGTTTACCGTTAACAGGCGTAGGAACGGGTATAACGCCGTCCACAGAAAATCCTGGCAATTTGGTTTGAATATCGGCATTTAACGTTGCCAATCTTTCAGCGACCGGATGATCGGGGTCTGTCATATCTAGGCGGACTAAACCATCATCGCGGGCCGCAAAATAAACATAGATTTTATTGCCAACAATCATGGGGGCTACGGCACCAGACGACCCCGAAAGCTGGCCAGAAACGGATGCCTCACTAATCGCAGCACCACTAATCACTTGGGTTTGGCTACTAATATCAATATTGGCTTGATGATGGACCGTCGTTGTTGACGTCGCATAATCATTGGCAGCACCAGCCAATGAGGTTGTCGTGACTGTTGGCGACATGGCGCTACCTGCCAACTGGAGTAAAGCTCCCGCTTCTTTACCATCGGGTTTACCATCTGACAAGTCACGGGCAACCGCCTCAACGAGGTCACTAGGAGTGACATTCAAATTTTTGCGTAGTTGTTCCAGCACGCCCAGAGCGACTCCGAGTTTAAAGCCCGCCCCGGTATTTGATGAGAAATCGGGAGCCACACTCGTTAACGATTGCCCTCCCAATCCCATATCGCCGATGGATTTTTTCAAATCATCTTGCGCGGTGTTAAGCGCCGCACCCACATCAGCAGACGCCCCTGTATCCAACAGCTTTTCCGCTCTTAACGTTTGAATATGGGATAGCGGTGTAACAAACACGGGGGTGTTGCCGACAGGAGGTTGATTAATCAGGGCGCTAATACCGCCGCTGGTTTGGGTACTATTATCGGACTCACTGTTATAGGTGCCGCCCGGATTGACATCGACTCTGATTGGCCCAGTCGGTTTTTTCGACAATTGAATCTTATATTTACCATTACTATCCGTCGTTGCACTTCCTAACACATCGCCTACCGCCCTACCATGATGATCGGCATTACGAACAATCACCTTAGCGTTAAGAATACGGCCAGCGACCGCACCACCACTAATAAACACCCCAGACCCTGAAGCCGCGGCTTTTGGCTTTGTATCATTATCATTACAGCCTGCTAATGCCGATAATGCCATTAGCGCAATTATCGTTTTCTTATTGCACATGACACGTCTCCTTTTGCCATTATTGATTGGGATTGCATATCGGCAATAACCACCACCTGACTTAAGGTTAAATACGCTATTAAATCCAACTAAAACAGTGTGTTATGCAAGGCCCAACCATTGAAAACAATCACTCATTTGTGCTGAGTAACAATAGTGTAGACAGCCATTATGCTTGTCACAAAGATATTTTCGAGCATTAGCCTTCTGGGCTTACCACTCACTTTTTGTCATCCATGGCAAAGACCTTGTCATTGACTACACTAAAGACAAAGCAGACATCATTTTGCTTTAAGGAGTCTGTAATGGCTTTCGCCATCCATCCTGTTCTGCACTACCCGCTTCAGCAACTCCTAAATACTGAAGGGCAACTCAATGCTGAAACCCCTACTTTTTTACACTCACCAGAACTTTGGCTAAACGCCTATAGACATATGTGGCTAACGCGACTTTTTGATCAGCGCGCGGTGGCCTTACAACGCACCGGACAATTAGGCACCTACGCCAGTTGTTTGGGACAAGAGGCTATTAGCTCCGCGATTGGCTTTAGCTTGCATGCTGAAGATGTCTTTATTCCTTACTATCGTGATCAAGCAGCACAACTGTTGCGCGGCATGACCATGACATCCATTCTGCAGTTTTGGGGGGGCGATGAATGGGGCTCGCATAACACGTCTAAACATGACTTACCTGCCTGTATTCCTATTGCAACCCAAGTCACTCACGCGGCAGGAGTTGCCACTGCATTTAAATTGCGCCACCAAGCTCAAGCCGCACTGACTACCTGTGGTGATGGCGCGAGTTCGCGGGGAGATTTTTATGAAGCCTTAAATTTGGCTGGTGTATGGCATTTACCGTTGGTGGTAGTCATCAACAATAACCAATGGGCAATTTCAGTACCACTCAGTCAGCAAACTGCGACTGAAACACTGGCACAAAAAGCCATTGCCGCAGGAGTTCTTGCAGTTCGCGTTGATGGGAATGATTTTTTTGCCATGATGACGGTTCTCGATGAAGCCTTACAACGAGCGCGTGAAGGTAAAGGCGCTACACTTATTGAAGCCGTCACCTACCGTTTATGTGACCATACGACTGCCGATGATATGAGTCGTTATGCCGACAGCAAAAGCCGCAACGCAGCACAACAGGTTGAACCATTATTACGTTTCCGACAATTATTGGCGACAGAGCTCCAGTGGAGCGATAAGCAACAACAAAGTATGGAAAGCGAATTACTCGCCACTATCAGCACAGCCGTAGACACTTATTTAGCATTACCCCCCGCCAACCCTGCCGATATGTTCGATTATCTTTATGCTGAGTTGCCCGAAGATCTAGCGCAACAAAAAGCCGAGTTCCTGCGCCGACGGGGGCTATCATGTACCTAAACCTTGTAGAAGCTGTTGATTTAGCCTTGGCTCGGGCGCTCACTGAAGATGAACGCGTGATCATTTTGGGCGAAGATGTTGGCCGCAATGGTGGGGTCTTTCGCGCGACGGTTGGCCTACGGGAACGCTTTGGTGCGCGTCGAGTACTTGATACACCATTAGCCGAAACACTAATTGCGGGTGTGGCAGTCGGCATGAGCAGCCAAGGCTTACGTCCAGTTGCCGAAATCCAATTTTTTGGTTTTATTTATGCGGCATTAGAGCATCTAATTTCCCATGCCGCCCGTTTGCGTAATCGTACTCGCGGTCGTTTATCTTGCCCGCTAACCCTACGTGTTCCTTTTGGCGGAGGCATACACGCGCCTGAACATCATTCAGAAAGCACTGAAGCCATCCTGACTCATATTGCAGGTTTAAAAGTCGTCGCTTTGTCTTCACCCCGTACAGCCTATGGTTTGTTATTAGCCGCTATTCGTGATCCCGACCCTGTCATCGTGTTGGAGCCTGAACGTATCTATCGTAGCTTTAAAGAAGATGTGATTGATGACGGACAAGCCATTGCGCTGGGGCAATGTTTAAGCTGGCGTAAAGGTACTGACCTGACACTGATTAGCTGGGGGGCGATGGTACAAGACTGCTTGAGGGCTGCCGATAGATTAGCCCAACACCAGATTAGCGCCGAAGTCATTGATGTTGCCTGTTTAAAACCTTTAGATATGACGACGATGATCCGTTCAGTGGCGTTAACAGGTCGATGTGTCATTATCCAAGAAGCTGTTAAATCGGGTGGTTTAGGTAGCGAAATTGCGGCTCGCTTGGCTGATCACGCCTTCTACGCGCTACGAGCACCCATCAAGATTGTTAGTCCACCCGATGTCATTGTGCCTTATTTCCGTTTAGAACAGGCGTATTTACCCCAAATCGACGATATTGTGTCTGTCTGTCGCCAACTCATGGAGACAACATGAAAACGTTTAATTTACCTGATTTAGGTGAGGGCTTACACGATGCCACACTCGTTGAATGGTACGCCCAAGCCCAAAGCGAACTACAACAAGGTCAGGCGTTATTAGCCGTCGAAACGGCTAAAGCCATTGTCGAAATCCCAGCCCCCGAGCATTTAATTATTAATGAGTTATTAGCCAACGCCAATAGTGTCGTTAAGGTAGGTATGCCATTAGTCAGCTATATCCCATTCGATGAAACGGCCAAAGTCACCTCATCTAGTGCTAGTGTCAGCGTTGTTGGCTCTTTAGTTGAGGCCTCAGCAGAACAAGATCAACGCCCTTTTATTCAAGCGCAAGAAAGATTCTCCGAACAAGAACTGCGTCAAGGCGCAGCAGCGTTATTGGCACAAGATCAGAAAGTGCAATCGTCTCAACAAACCAAACTGACGCAAAACATCGCCTTAACCGGCTTTCGTTTAAGCATGAGCCAACAACTGAGTCAGGCTCACCAGCAAGTCGCATTGGTCACTCTATTTGATCAGCTACAGGTGAAATGGCCCAAAAAAACACGCCCCTTACCACGACTAGTCCGAGCACTGTGCGCCGCTTGTCGTGCCGAACCCAAACTTAATGCATGGCTTAGCAAAGACACACTAACCCTGCATTCGCACGTGAATCTGGGCATTGCGATGAATACCGAACACGGATTATTTGTGCCCGTTCTACCGCAGGCTGAAACACTGTCCTTAACTGACATTGCCAATGCCGTTGGCAGTTTACAAAACGATGCTCAAAGTCAACGTCTACAGCCATCCCAGCTTCATGATGCAACCATCAGTTTGTCTAATTTTGGCATGCTCGCGGGGCGATTTGCGACAGTGATGATTGTGCCACCACAAGTCGCTATTTTAGGCGCAGGACGAATTGAACCGTGTTACTACCTAAACAAACAAGGCAAAACCAAGAAGAGGCTAATGATTCCGTTATCATTAAGTTTTGATCATCGGGCATTAACGGGAGCTGAAGCTGCGCATTTCTTAGCCGCAGTAATGGCTGATTTAGCCCTGAAAAAATAAGGGCAACCATGAGGCTGCCCTTATTATCTAAACCAACTCGTTTAGGCGAGGTAATACGCCGCCAACAAAGCGATTATAATGAGCACCACAATCACTAACATGCCCATGCCATTTTTGGCTTCAGTAGGCGACATACTAGGGCTGGGCTCAGCAACTGGCGCAGAAACAGGCGCAGGTGGGGCAACTTTAGGAGCCGCAACCGCAGGTTTAGGCACCTGACTAACGGGAACAGGCGAAGGATTTTTTGCTGCGGGTTTAGCAGCAGGCACATTCACCACTGGACGGAACTGGGTACGCTCAGCCTCATCTTCAAAGTCAGATGCCGCCACTGCTTCTGCAGGGCCAACCACTTTAAAAATCATGGCATCGAATTTAACTTCGTCACCATTTTGCAGCGCTGTTTCATCATTACGCTTGCCATTAACAAACGTACCATTTGAAGAGCCTAAATCCTTAACCCACAACTGGCCACTGCGAATCTGGAATTCGGCATGACGACGAGAAACGTGTGCGCCGCCAACAATAATATCGCAATGCGGATCACGACCAATGACATTTGTGCCTTCAATCGGGAACATACGGCCCGAAATGACACCAGTCATGGCTTTTACTTGCCATAATGGTGGCGCCTTGGGCATTTCACGCTTAATGACTGGCGCAGCAGGCTCAGGTGGCGCTTTGGTTGGGTCAATAATTTGTAGCTCAACCAAATGAAGACGAATCATATCGCCAACTTTGACCTCCACACGCTTAGAAACGGGCTCACCGTTTAAAAACGTCCCATTAACACTACCCGTGTCGCGCAGATACAGCTTGCCGTCCTCTTGTTGAAGCTCGGCATGAAACACGCTGACGCCTTCATCATTAATCACCAAATTGTTCGTTTTATCACGACCAATGGTCAAACGGGGATCAACCAGCCAAAAAGCTGGCTGGCGACGATCAACAAACTGTAACTTCAACATGGCTCTTACTCTTCCCTTTTGCTGTCTGTTAAGGAGCTGTCTTTTTAACAGCACCTTGGTAAATCTGGTTAATCTGTTCAGGTAGGCGAGTTAGCTGCCCTTTCGCACCAACCTCTAATTGCAACATCCGCGTTTGATTGTACTGTTGTGATGTTAGTGCAGCGGCATTAGCACTATCACGTAAAATTGTCGGCTGTAAGAACACTAATAAATTTCGCTTGGTTTTGCTATTACTCTTTGAACGAAATAAGTTGCCTAGTACAGGTATTTTACTCAAAAGTGGGACTTCGCTCACAGATTGTTTGCTGTCATCCTGAATCAACCCACCCAATACAATCGTTTGACCATCATCAGCAAGAATCGTTGTTTTAATCGAACGCTTATTTGTGATCAAGTCCGCAGAGTTTACACCTGCAACGCTAGGGACAACAGAGGAAACTTCTTGTTCCACCTCTAATTTTATTGTTCCCTGATCACCAATATGCGGCACTACCTTTAAGGTAATACCCACATCCTGACGCTCAATGGTCGTAAATGGGTTACTTGTCCCTGAACTGGAGCTGGTTGATGAACCCGTAATAAAGGGTACGTTTTGACCAACGACAATTTTAGCCTCTTGATTATCAATCGTCATAATACTGGGAGTCGATAACAAATTCGCATTAGTCATCGTGCTTAATGCTTGAATTAATGCGCCATAAAATGTTTTATCGCCATTACTGTTGGTTTCTTGCTTACCAATAGCAAACGAAGCGCCATTGAGACCAGCTACGGCTTCAGGTGTATTTTTTAGTGCTGCACCAGCGATGGTCGTTAAACTTACACCCGCATTATTAAAATTAACTAACCCCACCCCTTTACTCGGATCGCCAGCCGCCCACTGAACGCCCAATTGATCAGCATTTTCACCTGAAATCTCTAAAATAGCGGCTTGAATCAGCACTTGAGAACGACGTTGATCTAACTGTTGAACGACAGTTTCAAGCTCGCGCATTAATGCTGGGTCAGCTTTCATCACCAAGGCATTTTGACTTTCGTCCGCAATAAAACTGACACCGCCCGCTGAGATTGCCGTCGTGGAACTCGATGAGGTTGTACCACTAGCGCCTGTAGTGCCTGTTTTGCTGGCACCACTACTACTCGAATCACCACCGCTAACCAAGTTTCTTAATACCTCTGCCACCTGTTTAGCACTAGCGTGTTTCAGACGAATCACTCTGACACCCGCCAGACGGTCGGCGGCGGGTTTATCCAACTGGGCAACCACATCACGGATGCGCTTACGAGCCTTCGCATCCCCTTTAACTAATAAGCGATTGCTGCGGGAATCGGCTACCAAACGAACGCGTGCACCGCGCATATCTTTATTAGCACTAGTCGACGTTAAGGTATCCAGCATCGTTAACACATCATCAACGCGAACTTCTTTGAGATTGATAATCTCTAGCTCATCACCATCGCCAGTGTCTAATGATTTAATCAAGTTTTCTATTTCGGCAATATTATTGGCATGATCAGAAATCACCAATGCATTCGAGCCGTTAACGGCCGCCAAATGAGCAAACTGTGGTAACAAGGGGCGAATGACAGGAACTAATTCATTAGCATTAGTATTTTCCAGCATCAAGACGCGCGTTACCAACGCCTCGCCTTTGCTTTTATTACGAAAATCAAAGGGCACGGCATTTTGCTTAGCATTGACATCAGGGACTAATTTAACCGTATCTCCCGCTTGGACAGCCGCAAAACCATTGACACTTAATACGCCCAGAAACAACTCGTAGACCGCATCTGACGATAACGCCTTGCTGGAAATAACCGTAATATTGCCTTTGACTCGCGGATCAACAATGAAATTCTTACCGGTAATTTCAGAAACTTCGGACACCAATGCCGAAATATCGGCATCTTTCAAGTTAACCTTCCACGTTTTGGCAGCTACAGGACCACTTAACGCAAATAATATGGATAAGGCAATAATTGATTGACGTGCATTCATGTTAGAAATTTTGCTCAATAGTTAAAGTTTGACTACCGCGCTGAATGTCGATGCGGGCGTGGCCAGTTTGTTGTACTTGTTGCAACAGGTCCTTATCCAGCTGGGGGTTACCCAATGGCTGACCATTTAATCTTAAAAGTTTATCACCTGCTTTAAGGCCCAAACTACTGCGTAAATGTGAGGGCGCATTATCGGTTATTTCGTAACCCTGACCCCGCTTAGTGGTCAAACCCATTTCGGACAGATAAGCGTCAGGCTCTGACTCTAAACGACCAATCGCCTGCGTCAACATTTCCCGAGCCTGAGGATTGTTTTTATTCGTCGCTGAAGCTACCGGCGTGACAGGGGCATCACCGCCCAATAAGTTTGTTTTGATAAATCGTAAAACCTCATCAATACCATTACGCTGCAATAGCACCCGATCAACATAAACAGCCGATAATGTTGCACCACCCGACACCTGCTGGCCGACTCGATACAATTTGCCAATACCTTGGCCCTGATCGCTGATAATCGCACTAGACTGGTCACGATTATTGCTAACGAACACGCCATCTAATTTCAATTGGAGCGCTGTATCAGGTGCATTAGTCGCCGCGCTACTATCAACCACTGTAGGCGCTTTAAAAATGGCAAACGTTGCCAACTGACTACCATCTATCACAGGTGCTTGTGCCGCAGCGGCGACAGCAATGGGCTTGGTCAAATCAGCCTGATCTTGTCCTGCAAGCAGCCATAAGACGCTGGCCATACGCCAGCCAAAATACAGTGTAGTGACCAGCATCACACCGCGCGCAATGTTTCTATTGTTATCTGTAATGAGCGACAGCGATGGCACTTTCACACTTATTCCTACATGCTAAAAACTTTAATATGGATACTACGTATTTATAAACTACTGAGAGGCTGTGTCGCCGTGACCACAACAGCATCAGGTTCGGCTACACCATGATAACTCGGTGAATAAGCAAGTAATCGTTGCGTTAAACGACTCTCCAAGCGTCCACCCGTGACAATAAAATTAGCCAAATTAGCGCCTTGCTGCTCATTTAAACTGACGAGCAAGCTTCCTTGTTGTCCTTGTATATTTAATAACACTGGTGGCAAATTCACATGCTGGCGCTGGCCATTGAAGACATAGTCCAAAGGACCACCCTGCCATGTGATTAAACCTTTAGAATCTTGCCATGAATCTTTTTGGTGATACAAATCCAAACTTTTCATTTCTAGTGGCGGATTGGGTAACTGCCATCCTGACATCAATGACTGTAGCTCTGCTGTTGCCAGCTGAGCTTGCACTTGCTGCAACTGCCAATGACTCATTCCCATCGCAAACAGACCTTGAGCATGACTTTGAGACGTAATCAGTTCCCAATTAATTCCAGCCTGTAACTTTAATAAGGCTAAAGGCCGTAGCTGCCAACGTAGTTGTCCCTGTAGCCCTTTAAACTGACCATTTACTTGTCCCGACCAAATGCTCCCCCCCCACAAACCTAGGAGTGAACGCGTATCACTTGGTAAAAAATGGGAGACTAAACGCGCGGGGGTTTGTACAATCAAGGAAATAAACAAGACGAATGTCGCTAACAGCGCCCAATTATAAGCGCGAGCTTCTTGATCCTCATGATTAATGATTTTTTTAGCCATAGGTCTACGTTACAGTTGTATTGTTATTGTGTGATGACAAGCTTTCGTTTATCGCTATTTTTCCTTCATATTACAAGCATTTTTTGACTTCTTTGGCACTGGGGTGATGATCACTTCTTTGCTCATTTCAGCCACTGACGGCAGCTTTAAACCGCCACCTAACGCACAACATCCAAAAGACACTTGTGTCTTAATTATCTGTAATAAAAAAGCCCCTGTGATTATACAGGGGCTTTAGCATTAACAATGTACTGAATTAGATAAGGAAATCAGCCAATTGTTTACCGGACGAAAGCTGAGAAGCCAACCAGCGTGGTTGTTTGCCACGGCCAGTCCAAGTTTCAGCCTGATTCGCTGGATTATGATAACGTGGCTCTACTTTCTTTCTGACTTTTTCAGACGGTGCTTTTGCATCAACTTTCGCAGCCAACAACTCTTCGACAGTAATACCTAAATCAGCAGCCATCTGTTCAATTTTAGCGCGAGCCTGTTTGATTGATGTTTTTCTTTTTGCTTTGATTAACTGTTGAGCGTTTGCAATCACTGCATTCAGTTCTTCAACACTTAATTGGCTCAAATCAATACTCATTGTCATTCCTCTTTTTGAAATTTTGTCTGGGCGATAGACCGGGCAATTAATACTGGCGCAAGCATAAATTAAAAATTATCTATTTAAAATACCTAATATAGATTTATACCGCTCTTTTATTATCCGTAGTTGATGTTAAAGACCTTGCATAGGGTTAAACATATACTCTCTGCAAGATCTTTAATAAGGGCTTTTAACATGACAACAGTAAGGCTTATTACCAATACCAGCCGTATTTCCATGAAAAATGAAAAACGGCCAGTTAAAACAAGAGGTTAATAAACCACTCTATACGTAAATGCGCCTTTAGAATGGTAAATCATCATCTAAATCATTATGAGCCACTGGCGCTGGACGCGCAGGTGCTGCTTTATTTGCCGGACTACGTGGCGCAGCTTGATAATCATCTTGTTGGCCGCCACTATAACTATAGTCATTATCAAACCCGCCACCTGATGCTGGTTGATTATTACCGCCACCAGAACGACCATCAATTAACTGCATAACCGATGCTTTAATTTCTGTGGAATAACGGTCTTGCCCCGTTGTTTTATCCTGCCATTTACGTGTGTGAATAGAGCCTTCAACATAGACTTTACTGCCTTTACGCAGATACTCACCGGATATTTCGGCTAAACGACCGTAGAATACTACACGATGCCATTCTGTCTGTTCCGTTAACTGGCCCGTATTTTTATCTTTCCATGCTTCACTGGTAGCCAACGACACTGTCGTGACTGTGCTACCGCTTGCCCCTAAACTACGTACTTCTGGATCACGACCAACGGTACCCAGCAAAACAACTTTATTCACTCCGCGCATGGCGTTTTTTCAACCTCTGTTATGGTAATTACCTTTACTACATCTGCTGATACAAACGATTTGTATCAGTCCTAAAAAAAGCGACTTTAGCTTATCCACCTTATGCCGTCACTAACGGCAAGGCAAAATCTACTAACTGTCGCTCATCAAAATGATGTTGATCCACTTTGAGATACACGACCCCATCATTTGCCAACACCACTACTTCTTCCACACCTTGCAAGCTTTTTAGCTTGGCCAGTAATTCAGCTGCTTCATCCTGCTGACAAGGCGCTATCGTCAACATCATGCTATGTAAAAAGCGTGGCTGCTTCATCGTCGCCGCTAATAGTAGCCACAATAACGCCAAGCCAACCAGCACATCATAAATAACATTAATCTGATAATGAGCATACATGACGCCACCTAATACACCGCCACAAAACGCCCCTAAAAACTGGCTACTGGAATAAATACCCATCGCCGT
>CANBZV010000012.1 GCA_947373945.1 Moraxellaceae bacterium | reverse complement strand
GCATTCGGGTAGTCAAAATCCTCAAACGCTTTGAGTAACTCCATCGCCGAACGCGCCGTTTCAATGGTAATCACATCGGCATCCATCGCGGCAATGTGCTCTATACAATCATTAAACTCGGAATAACACATGTGGGTATGAATCTGAATATCATCACCCACACCACTGGCACTAATGCGAAAAGCACGCACCGCCCATTGCCAATAATGCGCATGTTGTCGTTGCCGTAATGGTAAACCCTCACGAAATGCTGGTTCATCAATTTGAATAATCTTAATGCCTGCCCGCGCTAAATCAGTCACTTCATCGCGAATAGCGAGTGCTAACTGCAAAGCAATTTGCTCTCGACTGATATCGGTACGGGCAAAAGACCAACCTAAAATCGTCACCGGCCCCGTTAACATGCCCTTCATCCATTGACCCGTCTGTGATTGGGCGTATTGCGCCCATTTGACGGTCATAGGTTGTGGCCTACTGACATCACCCACAATCACCGGCGGTTTAACACAACGGCTACCGTAACTTTGCACCCAGCCGTTTAGCGTAAAGACAAAGCCCTCTAATTGCTCGCCAAAATATTCAACCATATCATTACGTTCTGCTTCGCCATGCACCAGTACATCCAAGCCTATGTCTTCCTGCTCTTTAATGGCATAGTCAATTTCTTGCTTCATTGCCAACTCATAGGCATCGGCTTTTAATTGACCACTCTTAAACGCCGCTCGTGCCTGTCGAATCTCACTCGTTTGCGGAAATGAGCCAATCGTTGTTGTTGGCAATAATGGTAAGCCCAAGACCTGCTGCTGAATGTCAGCACGTTGCGGGAATAGGCTCTGGCGGCTGGCATCCGCTGCTGTTAAGGACGCTACGCGCGCCAATACCGCCGGATTACGCCATTTTTGTGAATGGTTTAGAGTGTGATAGGCCGCTTCTGACTGATGGAACGCGCTTTGTACCTGTACCGCGGTTGGCGAAATTAACGCTTGTTTCAACAGCGCAACCTCCGCCAGCTTTTGTGTGGCAAAGGCAAAACTTTGGCGCACATCACTTGGCAAATTGACTTCAGGCGTTACATCTACGGGCACATGTAATAACGAGCAACTACTGGCCACCCACAATCGCTCACCTAATTTTGTGTGAGCTTCCGCCAACAGCGCATACTGCTCAGACAAGTTGGTACGCCAGATATTACGACCATCAACGACACCCAAAGACAGCACTTTATACCCAGGCAAACGATCAAGTACTTGCCGCCACTCACTGCCACCACGGACGATATCAATGTGCAAACCCGCAACGGGCAAATGACACGCCAACGTTAAATTCTCTTCGAGCGTACCAAAATATGTCGTCAGCAATAGATTCAGATCACGACGTTGCAAACGGTTATAGGCACGCTCAAAAGCCGCTTGCCAACAGGCAGGTAAATCCAGACAAAGAATAGGCTCATCAACTTGAATCCAAGCCACGCCTAGCGCCATTAACTCACTAAAAATCTGCGCGTACACTGGCAATAGTCGCTCCAACAAATCTAGCTTATCAAAATCACTGCCGTAACATTTACTCAGCCACAGATAACTTAATGGCCCGATCAATACCACTTTTACTTGATGGCCAAGCGCTTTTGCTTCCGTTACTTCGCTAAATAAACGACGATCACTTAAGCTAAACTGTTGATCAACCGTTAGTTCTGGCACCAAATAATGATAGTTAGTATCAAACCATTTCGTCATTTCACAGGCAGGCGCGTCTTGTCCCGTTGGCGCACGACCACGCGCTAAACGAAAACTTAAATCCAGTTGCTCTGGGCTTTGTTCAACACCAAAGCGCTCTGGGATAACCCCAAAACGTAGACTGTGATTCAAGACCTGATCATAAAATGCAAAATCACCCACGGTGACAAAATCCAAACCGGCATCTTGTTGAGCTTGCCAATGCCGTTGTCGCAGTTGTTGACCCGTTTTCTCCAATGTCTGTTGGTCTATAGCACCTGACCAATAGGCTTCCAATGATTTTTTTAATTCACGATTCACGCCAATACGGGGAAATCCCAAAACATGTGCTTTCATTTTTTTGCCTCAACTAAATATTGAAGAGAAGTGTGCGCCCAATATAAATATGAGACAAACTCATTTATTTAATGTTAAAGTTGAAATAATTTCACGTTAATGGCTGATTGGGTAAACATCATGATTGATCTGCGGCAGTTGCGGACATTGGCAGCCATTCGTGATGCAGGATCGTTGGCCGAAGCCGCTGAACGCTTGCATCTCACGCAATCGGCGCTATCACATCAATTAAAAGATCTAGAGACGACTATTGATCTACCACTTTTGGTACGTAAGACCCGTCCACCACGCTTTACTAAAGCAGGGGAGCGCCTATTAGCACTAGCCGATTTAGTACTGCCCGAAGTGCGTGCTGCCGAACGTGATTTGCTACGCATTCGTGGCGGTCAGGCAGGGCGTTTAATTTTGGCGATTGAATGTCATAGTTGTTTTGAATGGTTAATGCCGACGCTTAACCAATTTCGCGATGACTGGCCAGAGGTAGAATTAGACTTTCAGAGTGGTTTTCACGGCGATGCTCAAGACCGCCTGCTATCACGCGAACTGGACTTGGTCGTGACCTCAAACCCGAATAATCATAAAGACTTAGTGTTTGTGCCACTGTTTGACTATGAGTCCGTGTTAGTCGTTGCCAAGCAACATCCGTTAGCTGGGAAGCCCTATGTGGAAGCGCAAGACCTGCGCGCCGAAACACTCATCACCTACCCTGTCGACAGTGAACGACTAGATATTTTTCAGTACTTTCTCACTCCCGCCAACATCAAGCCTGCACATCTTCGCACTAGTGAATTAACGGTAATGATGATGCAATTAGTGGCAAGTGGGCGTGGTGTCTGCGCCCTACCTAACTGGGTCGCCGCAGAGTATCTTGCGCGTGATTGGGTGAAAGCCTTGCCACTGGGCGAGCAAGGCGTTTGGTGTACCTTATACGCAGCGATTCGCAGTGAAGAACGTGATTTGGCTTTTGTGCAGGATTTTTTACAGACCGCGCGCGTTAGCTGTTTGAATACCCTAACAGGAATTCGCTAACCACCGAAACTGCTACCAAGAGACTTTTGTGCGGGCATCCAACCATGTTTTGACATTATCAAATACGGTGGATTTCTGCTGTTCATGAAACAGATCGTGTAAGGCATCATCGTACAGGTGTAGCGTTTTATCAATACTGCGCGCTTGATGATAAACCGCAGTTCCGCCTTCG
This sequence comes from Moraxellaceae bacterium, assembly GCA_947373945.1. Lineage (GTDB taxonomy): Bacteria > Pseudomonadota > Gammaproteobacteria > Pseudomonadales > Moraxellaceae > Agitococcus. The sequence goes on along the minus strand of CANBZV010000012.1, from coordinate 21,614 downwards.
GGAGAAACCAGCATATCGCCAGTGCCTTGCAATACCAATAAGGGCGCTTCGATTTTCGCGAGCTGTTTGGCGATATGCATATTCGCCAACAAAAGCTCTTTACCCGTACCCGCAGTCATTTTGCCATGATAAATCTTTTCATCTTCGTCATAAGCGCGCTGCTCGGCAAGGACGCTGGAGATTTGATTGGGTGGTAACGCCGAAATAGGTAGTTTAGGAATAAGACCGCCGATCAGCCACGCCAACATGACTTTAATGGGGGAAATATCCTTGCCAACCTCTAACGCACTAGCGTTAAAAATAACGCCATCAACATCATGATGACCCGATGTCAGATAATGCGCTGCAACACAACCGCCAACGCCATAACCACAAAGAAAAACAGGAACACTCCGTAACTCCGTCTGCACCGTAGTGACAAACGTCGTTAAGTCAGCAACCCAATGCTGAAAGTCAGCAATATGCCCTCGGTAACCTTCAGAATCACCATGACCTTCAAAATCAAAACCATAAGCCGCATAACCAGCAATGGCTAGATGTTCAGCGATTTCGCTATAACGCCCAGAGTGGTCAGCCCAGCTATGAATAAAAATAACAACCGCACGAGGATAGTCTTTTTTTGGCCACCATTTTTGCGCGCTCAGCATTTTTCCGCGACTACGGAACTGAAACGGTTTATTACGCATCTTACGTGTCTCCTGACGACGTTATTTTATTGATCATAGAAAGTGGCGGCATTTTAGCTTAAAAATCATAACGTTAAATTAAAATCGCCCAACAAAATCTATTTTTATTATACAGATGTCTAGTTATTTCTTGGCACTCAACGCACAATGGTATGCCTTATTCGCCCAGACTTGCATTACCTCTTCATCATCCAACGCATCTTCTGGGCATTGATAATAATTAATGTGCTGCGTTTTACCTTGTTTTTGATAGCTGAAGGGTAACAAGCCTCTACTAGCGAAGTCCGTGATAGTGTCAGCATTTGTTTTAAGATATAAAATATCGTCAACCACCAACGCGAACATCAAACCATGTAAAAAAATGCCATAGCCGCCAAACATGCGCTTGGCGGTTACGGGGCCGATGACCTGCAATACGTCGAGTAAAAAAGCGACATATTCGGAGTGAGGCTTAGCCATAATAGTTCTCATTAAGCCAAAGCTAATTTAGCCTTTTGCCAATATTTTTTGCGCTCACTCAGCCCTACCTTCCCGCCATTGATACGGATGGAAATCTTTTCGAAATCCTTATCATCGTCATCGCCAACTTGGTGATCGGCCAATACATTTAGCCCCAAACGCGACCAGAAATGGGCAGCCGTTAATGCCGCAACTGCTGGCGTGGCAACCGTTTCAGGCATTTCTACTAACGGCAAATGTAATGCGGTTGCAGCAAGGCGATAGTTATCTTTAGTGGTTAATTGGAATAAGCCTCGGCCACGATAACGCCAGCCATCACCTGAAGCCTCATTGCTATTACCACCGCGTCCTGCATAGACGCGATTAGCCAGCTTTTCAGGGTTTTTAGCATACGGTTGCGCCGCTGCTAGCGTGGGGAAACGTGCAGGCCAAACTTGTGTTAAGCGTAGAGCGGAATAATTAAGGTTTTCAGTGAGTACCGTTGTTTCTGCGGACTCATGAGCAACTTGAGCCAAAAACGCTGCCATGCGCGAACTGGTATTAATTTCAAACTGAGCCATCGCGACGTTTAGCGGCTCAAGCCATTGCTCGGGTAAGCATTTAGGCATAATGGCCTTTAATTGAATAGCGTTTAGTTTCATGCACATGCTCCCTGCGTGGTTGTTAGACTTTCCGTGCTTTTAATCGCCATCGTTCAGTGTCTATTTAGACAGATAGCCAAATGACAGCGACTAACAGTATAAACGATTAACCCCAACTTTTAACAATGGGTGCTGTCAGTTGCGATAGCGATACTTTTTGCCGTCCGTGTGCATCAAAATTGCTGTCTGCTAACCATTGTTCAAACGCAGCGTCTAATGCTGGCCATTCGTCGTCAATCACCGCATACCAAGCGGTATCGCGATTGCGCCCCTTAGAAACGGTCGCCTGACGAAATACTCCTTCATAAGAAAAACCAAAACGCTGTGCCGCACGACGGGACGGTTCATTGAGGGCATTACACTTCCATTCATAACGACGATAACCCAAGCTAAATGCCTGCTTCATCATCAAATACATCGCTTCCGTTGCCAACGCCGATTTTTGCATTAACGGGGAAAAATTCAGATGCCCTACTTCGACCGAACCGTTTTTAGGATCAATACGTAAATATGCGGCAATTCCCACTGCTTTATTGGTTTGCACATCAATAATGGCGTAAAACTGCGGATCACTGGTTAATACCGAGACTCTTAACCACCCTCGATACAACTCAAAACTGGCAAAGGGACCATACGGCAAATAGGTCCACATCTTGCCTTCTTTATCGAGACTATTGGCTTCATATAACGCTAAAGAGTCACGGTCAGGATTAAGTGGCTCCACCCGACAAAAACGACCAACCATGGTTTGATACGGCGGGAATTTTGGCGCAACCCATTGCGGCACTAACGAACCCACAGGTTGCCCTAATATATTAAATTCTTGATTCATAAACAAAGTCTACACTTTCTAGGACTGACGCAAAACCCGCTTCTTAGCCGCGCAACAATTCATAGTCTTCCGTGAGTTATTTGCTGATCGTTATGCTCGTCACGTCGTCATGCATTAGTCGGATTGTTTTTATAATTACCGTGCAAAAACAAAAGGGTGAGCTAATGCTCACCCTCCTTGGCTTAACGATATAAAATACCACGTCAGTCTATACAGCTTTTCTGCGTTTGTGACACAGTTTACATGTGACAACGTGATAGAGTTCCCATTAAAAACTGCCAAATATCAAATTACACCCACGCCCGTTGCAGGATCGCCAGCGCATCACTGACATCGGCTTCTTTGGGATTATAAATAATCGCACCATCGTTAACCGTTAATTCAGCAACTTGCAGCAACTGATCTTCACGCACCTTGCCTGTTTCAGTCAGTGTTCGAGGCAATTTGCAACGCTGATACAACTCGTCACGCATCGCACGGATATGCTGAATCGCTTTGCTGGCACGTTGCGCTTTTGGAGTCGCGGCATAAACATCGGCACCAGCCAAATACAACAGTAACTCACCAATACGATCGCCATTGACCTCTTGGTTATATTCCAACACATAAGGCAGGAATAAACTCATGCACAAGCCATGAGGAATATGACAAACCGCACCCAACGAATGACCAAGAGCATGGACTAAACCAACCATTGAATTCGAGAACGCTACACCCGCCATAGTAGAAGCTTGAGCTAACTCTAAACGGCCATCAGCATCCTTTGGATTATCCATCACTTTCATCAGGTTTTCGCTGATTTTGCGAATCGCGCCCGTGGCATAAGCATCGCTGATCGGGTTGTGACCCAAGCAGGTGTAGGCTTCAACCGCATGCGTCAACGCATCCATGCCAGTCATTGCAGTAATATGCGGCGGCAAAGTTAACGTCATACGCGAATCTAAAATTGCAGCATTCGGCATCAGAAAATACGAGGTAAAGGGTAGTTTTACGCCTTTATCAGAATCAGCAACCACGGCAACCATGGTCACTTCCGAGCCGGTACCCGATGTCGTTGGTACGACAAAAAACGGCTTTAATGGCTTCGGTAGATTGTGCGCCCCTGAGTATTTCAACAGGTCATCACCGCCTTCGGACACCAAAATATTGACGCCTTTACTGGTATCAATTACCGAACCGCCACCAATAGCAATAATGGCATCACAGTTATGTTGGCGATAGAGCGCTGCCGCATTGCGTACTGTGTGCAAGCTGCTATCGGGTGGCACATCATCAAAAATAGCGACGATTTGGCTTTCCGCACCTTCAAATGCATTAGCAACATGTTCAAGTAATCCAACGGCTTTGACACCTTTATCGGTAATAATCATAGGCCGTTTGGCTTGCAACGCCGCTAATTCAAACGGAATGTGCTCTAAGGCTTTATGACCAGCAACAATTTTAACAGGACAGAAAAACTCATAATAAGGCTTAGCCATGATTAACTCCGAATCAAGAAATTTTTAGCCACTAAGCCATAAATACGAACGGCTTTGCTGACTTTTTCATTTAGCGATAAATTGGTAGGGTAACGCTTGACCGCCATTTCAGCGACTAGCTTAGGCAGAATCAACGCTTCCATTTTGTCCAAACAACGTACCAGACGAATGGCGTGCGACACTTCGCCATCGGCAACCATACGATCATTGGCAAATGCGCGCGCAGTGCCTTCCTGAAAAGACAACACTAAAAAAGCATGGGTCAAATGTTTGAATTTGATACTTAAATCAGGCTTACCTTGAAAGTTTTCAACGAGCTCCAAGTGGCCACCTTCAAGTACTTTGGCGGTAAAGCTAGAGCCAGCGGGTAACACAATCATCTGAAAATGAAAACCAACAGGAAAGCTTGATACTTCTCGTTGGACCTCTTCGTCGACAAAGCTGGTCGATACCAAACCACGTCCGACGACTTCCATCATCGTTGCCACATAGGCACGCTGTAATTCTAAAAGTATTTTTTGTTTGTTCACTGCTTATGTCTCTTGAGGGGTGGAACAAATCAGGACTTAACAGCTTGGTGCATGAGTTGGGTAGTGATAACTGCGATCAACAGGCCAATTCAAACCAGCGACATAAGTCCCCCATCAATGTAATAACCCTCATTTAAGAGGGCTATTATTAAGGTGTCTGACAGTAGCACTAGCGACAGGTATGGGCAAGCAAGCATGAATCGTGACGGCATAAAAAACCATACAGGCGAACCAAATGCACTGTTTGTAGCCTGCCTCCCACGAATCGCACTATGGCAAGATAAACTTTTTCTGTATTAACTCGACACACGCATCACCCGTTACTGGTACGCTAAACCAATAACCTTGACCAAAATCGCATTTGGCTATTTTTAGTATCGCCAGTTGCTCAGGAGTTTCTATTCCCTCGGCGACCACTTGCAAATTAAGTTGATGCGCAATGGCAATGACGGCATGAGAAATCGCCAAGTCATCGGTATCCGTCGTGATATCACGCACAAATGCTTGATCCAGTTTTAAACGGCGTACTGGAAAGCGTTTTAAGTAACTTAGATTTGAATAACCCGTACCGAAGTCATCAATTGCCAGACCGACGCCCATGTGCCGCAACTGGGTCATAATCATTATCGTGGCTTGAGGGTCGATCATACTGGCCGATTCGGTAAGCTCTAACTCAAGCAACGCAGGGGCAATATCAAACTCCATTAATGCTGTTTCGATATCATTGAGCAGATACGGCGACGCAAACTGGCTGGCAGAAATATTGATTGCCACCGGGAAAAGGGTTAACCCTTGCGCCTGCCATGACTTTAATTGCTTACAGGCAGTATGTAATACCCATTTTCCCAACTCAGGCATTAAGTCACTGTTTTCAGCAATCGAAATAAACCTATCGGGATACACTAGCCCCAAACGTGGATGACGCCAGCGGATCAGCGCTTCAAAGCCAATCAACTCGCTAGTCGTCAAATTTAGCTGGGGTTGATAATAGAGAATCAACTGTTGATCGCCCGCTTTTAACGCGTCGTGCAGTTCACTTTCTAACAGTAACCGTTCACGTGCATCTTCAGACAAGTCCGAACTATAAAGCGCATAGCCCTTATCGGATTGGTTTTCACTAAGATGTAATGCCGCTTCGGCAGCCTGTAATAATGACATGGCATCTTGGGCATCACGATGAAAAATAGCGACACCGCCATGTACTGGTAACACCCAATGCTTATCTTCAATTTCAATGGGTGCATGTAATGATTGCAAAATGTGCGGCACAACATCAATCAACTCGTCATCATCATGAACTTCAAATGCTAACGCAAACGTATGATCAGCAACGCGCGCCAATAACTCACACTTGACTTCCCAAGACCGTAAACGCTCAACTGTTTCTTCCAACACCAGATTGGTCAAATCCTCGCCATAGCTATCACGAATTTCCTGTATCCGCCCCAAACCCACCATCATCGCGACAATTAATTCGCCGTGTCGATGATGTGAGGTCGCACAATATTGGGCCAGTTGCTGCAAAAATAACTGACGATTAGGGAGCTTGGTCGCAGGATCAAAATTATGCAAAAAGTAGATTTTTTCAGCAGCTTGCTCGCGCTCGGTCACATCAACACCCGACAACACCAAACGCTCACTTTGCCCAGTAGTTGAAGGCAGTCTGGCAATTGACCAGAGGATAATCCGACCATTCGGGGTATAGGAACGCCGTATCTGCTCGGGTAACTCATCACCCGTCATCGCCTGCACCAGATATTGATAGGTAAAATCTTTGCTATCCGTGTGGGCAAAGATATTCCAAAATACCTGCCCTAGCACATCCGTACTTGGAGAGCCAATGGTTTCAATGGCAGCAGGATTCAAGTGCAAAATATGGCCATCGCGGTCAATAACAACAATCAATGCTTTAACCGTATCAAGAATTGCGTGTACTAACTGTCTTTCAGACTCCAACTCCGCCGCGACTTGCTCATGCTGACGCTTTTGTTCACACGCTAATAATGCCCGATTCACTTCTGTAGCTAAACGAGCCATACGGTCTTTAAGAACGTAATCTGTGGCGCCTGACCTTAATGTTGCGACGGCACGCTCCTCACCTAAAGAGCCAGTAACAAAAATAAAAGGAATTTGAGGGGCATGGCTATTGCGCAACGCTAACGCAGCCATACCACTAAAGCCTGGAACATTGTAATCTGAGAGAATGATATCGGGAGGAGACTTCGTGAGCACTTTAAGAAATCCGGCTTCTGAAGACACCACACGCACATCAGCAACGATCCCTGCCTTGCTTAATTCAACCTGCATTAACTCAGCATCGGAGGGAACATCTTCTAAAATCAATACTTGTACACGGCTCATTACACTCACTCCTTTATGTTGCTGAAACACGATTTATTAACATCCAATAAAACCCTAACTTGCCCACCTCAACATTAAACTTATCGAAATCAACGGGCTTGACGACGTAACTATTCACACCTAACGCATAACACGCCACTAAATCCCGTTCTTCGGCAGATGAAGTCAACATCACAACAGGAAGCTGGCGCAATTGCGGGTCATTTTTAATCACTTTTAACACTTCTAAACCATCTACCTTGGGCAACTTCAAATCCAATAACACTAGCTTTGGCAGTACCGGATCGCGACCAGCAAAACGACCACGGCAATAGAGATAATCCAGCGCCATCTCGCCATCTTGTAGCCATTCGATACGATTAACGAGATGCTGCTCACGCAGCGTTAACATCGTCATTTCTGCATCTAATGAACCATCCTCAACAAGCAACACATCCACAGGTAATACGGCAGGCATATTGCTATGCTCCCAATTGTTATTGTACTTATCGCGGTAGGGCGAAATGGAAGGTTGCACCCTTACCCACTTCAGCCTCCGCCCATACCCGTCCACCATGCCGACCAACAATACGTGCGACGATCGCCAAGCCAACTCCGGTACCTGTAAACTCGTCATCACTGTGCAAACGCTGAAACACACCGAATAACTTATGTGCAAAACGCATGTCGAAACCTGCGCCGTTATCTTGCACGTGATAGTAATACTCTGTCTCCGTCGTTTCGCCAGTGACGGTAATAGTGGCCGATGTTACTTTGCTAGTATATTTCACGGCATTTGCTAATAAGTTAATCCAAACTTGCTTACATAACGCGCGATCCACTGTTGCCGATGGCAACGACTCCACCACAATGTTGCCTGTAAAACCCTCACCAACTTCCCACCATGCTTCCTGAACTAAAGCGCTCATATCTGTCAGACTACGTCGCAGCTCAGTACGATTAACGCGCGAAAAATGCAATAAATCATCAATCAGTTGCCCCATTTTTTTACTGCTTGTCCGCACCACCGTTAGCAAACGAAAATCCTCTTCATCGAGCCGACCCTTAGCGCGCTCCGCCAACATACGGGCAAAGCCATCAATAGCACGTAACGGCGAGCGCAAGTCGTGGGAAACAGAATAAGTAAAACTTTCCAGCTCTTTATTCGCTAGTTCTAACTCGCTCATAATGTGCTGAAGATGATCATGACGCTCTTTGAGGTCTGCAGTTAGTTGGTGATTTTGGTCTTCTGCCAATTTAGCATTGACCAGATTACGGACCCGGGCATGCAACTCATCTAGCAGAAAGGGCTTAATCAGATAATCTTGCGCCCCCGATCTCAATACTTTAATCCGAAAATCATCATCAGCACGGGCGCTCAATAACAAAATGGGAATCGCTTGTAAGTCTTCCCGGGCACGGATGAGCTTCACCAAAACATCACCACTCATTTCGGGCATCATGACATCTGACAGTATCAAATCGGGCTTTAAAGCGATCGCTTTCGCTAATCCCTCATGACCATTGAGGGCTGATTCAATGCGATACTCTGTCGCTAAACTATCGCAAATCAACTGATTCATCTCAATATTGTCTTCAACCACCAACACTAATGCCCCCACTTCGGGTTGTTGGCTAATGTTGACGGAGTAAGTAACGCTATCAAACTCGGCAATGGTATTGTTAGCGGCAGTCTGATCATGATTGCGCACAGTTAGCGGCGGATGCTCTAACAATTGCTCTTTGGCCAAAATGGGCAACGCCAAACTAAACAAGGCACCTGTTTCAGACGATTTCGCCACGACCAACGTGCCGCCATGCAGCTCGGCAAACTCACGAGCAATAGCTAAACCTAGACCTGTGCCCTGCGAATGCCCCATTAAGCCATTATCTGCCTGGCGGAAAGGCTCAAAAATAATGTCCCGATATTCGTCAGGAATGCCAATCCCCGTATCTGCAACCTCAATAATGGCATGACGCTGCTCGTGATCAGCGCGCAACGTACAGCTGACTTTGCCGTGAGCAGGCGTAAACTTGAACGCATTCGACAACATATTAAGGATGATGCGCTGGATTTTTTCTGAATCAACAAACGCCAAAACCCCCGCTTCAACGTTGATGACGTAATCAATACCACGTTCTTCTGCCAACACTTCAAAATGGCTGGTGACAACTTCCAGCAAATGGCCTAAATCAACGGTTTCTGCATGAACTTCCATTTTGCCCGCATCAAGTTTGGCGACATCAAGAAGATCATTGACTTGCTTTAACAATACTCGGGCATTACGCTCTATGACCTTCAAATTACGACGGGTATAGTCATCAAGATGATTCATCGCCAACAGTTTGGTGGCGGGCGTCATAATTAACGTCAATGGCGTACGCAACTCATGGTTCACATTGGCAAAAAACTGGGTTTTCAGCTGATCTAGCTCCGTCATTTTATCGTTCAGACGTTCGAGCTCGGCATTGGCATATTGCAAACGCCGATTACTTTCTGCAACTTCTTGCGACCGCAGAAAAATCTCTACTTCCGACTTCTCTACACGGGTGCGAAATTGAATGTTCTGTTTTTCTTGCTCGCTACCTTGCTGTTTCAAACGGACAAATTCGGTGACATCCTCAACACGATGAATGATATAAGCCAAATGGCCTTTGGCATCAAAAACGGGACTATTCACCGGACTCCAAAAGCGCTCTTCAAATCCCCCACCTTCAGCATCAGAACGACGAATATCGTATTTTTGCACCGCCATCGTGTCAGGCACTTTGTCCCGACAGACACGGTTTAGCGACGCTCTTAGATTTCGTGTACCTGTCGCATGGGGGTCATCGGGGTTATCTGGAAATACATCAAATAGTGACCGCCCCATTATCTCGTAACGATGAGTCATTGTGGCTTGCAAATAGGCATTCGTCACAGCAGCGATCGTGAATTGAGGGGTAAGCACCAAATATAATGCGGGCGCAGACTCCAACAACAACTGAAAGTCTGGTAACTGTACCGAGGTGATCATGTTCATACCCTGTCCTTGGGGGGATAATAATCATTCCAATAATATATACTGGCACGTTCAGTACCGATTGGTAATCTAACGGGTCAGATCAACAGATAACTTGGTCGCTATTTAGCGCCACACTGTACTAGACAACCAAAGAATACACCTTGAGTGTAGTAGCTTTGTTATATTTGTCCTCTGTTTTCTTGTTATTTTTCAGCGAAAAGACGCAGTTAGAAAAGCGTCTCTGAGGACTAAGGTAACAATTTATTAAAGACTTTGTCGTTATTATCAGCCAGGGCATTTTAGTCGCCAAAAATGCTCTTTTGTCGCGAATGACTGGCGTTTTGGGCGCCTTTTTGTATGCACAACAGCGTTGCTCAACTCAGACAAACAGTCAATTAAATACTGGGCATAGCCATTTAATGATAAGGATTCACCCATGCTGCATTTTGATGTTGTTGCCACCCTGGCAATTGCCACGCTAATCCTATTTTTAGGACAACATATCAAACATAAAGTGCCTTTTCTACACCGCTACAACCTACCCTCACCTGTGATTGGCGGCTTGTTGGCAGCCGTGCTACTACTGCTATGTAAGAAACTTACAACATGGGACATCAATATAGACAATGGCGCACGCACGCCGCTGATGATTGCTTTTTTCACAACATTAGGTTTTGCCGCCAGTTTGAAACTATTGAAAATTGGCGGGCGTTTTGTATTGATATTTTTAGGCATTAGTATTTTCGCCGCCATTTTACAAAATGTCGTTGGCGCTAGCTTGGCAGTTATGCTCGGACTACCGCCTTTATTCGGCGTCTTATGCGGCTCGGTCACTCTGACAGGGGGACCTGCTACAGGCTTGGCGTTTGCACCCCAATTTGAACATGCCGGTATTATCGGCGCAGAAGCGATTGCCATTGCCGCCGCTATGTGCGGCATTATTATGGGTGGCATTATGGGCGGGCCGATAGGAACGGTATTGATTAATCGCCTGAAGAAAAATCACCAACCCTTAACATCTAACAACAGCACTCAATCGCTGGTTGAGGATGCTCTTAACCTATTGAATCATCATAGCGAAACAGCGCTTCTCAAAAGTATCGGCGTTATTTTATTGGCCATGTGGTTGGGGAGTTGGGTTAGTGCCGCATTTAATGCCCTTGGCATAACGCTTCCTGCTTATATTGGAGCCATGCTGGTTGCCGCAACCATCCGTAATATTGATGATAAAACAGGCGCATTGAAACTATCGGATATGACGATAGAAAACCTAGGAGCTGTCGCGTTATCATATTTTTTAGTGTTATCGCTGATGGGTTTGGATTTGTCGAAATTAGCGACGGTAGCGTTGCCTTTACTGATTCTAATCGCCGCACAAGTCGTTTTAGTGGCTATTTTGAGCATGACATTGATTTTTAAATATATGGGGAATGACTACGAGGCCGCTGTCACTGCCACAGGCTTTTACGGATTTATGATGGGAACTACGGCGAATGCTATGGCCAATATGGATGCTTTTGTTCACCGTTACAGCCCGGCACCTCGTGCTTATTTGGTTGTGCCTATCGTTGGCGCGTTCTTTATTGATTTCGCCAATACCTTGCTGGTGCAGTTTTGTCTGGCTTGGCTAAAGTAGGATAAAAAACCTACACAGGATGGGTGTCAGAAATTTAGCCGAGAGAAATATCATCTACTAAGCCTATTTTATCTGCGGCTACGATATTTCTTGCTGATTGTTTGAGTGAACTCTTGCGCGGCGGCTAGTTGTTCGGGGGAAATGGCGTCAATCGTAATTTCTTTACCTTGAACTGCGCTGTCATTGCCTTGCTCGGCAGCCAAACTAAACCAGGCGTATGCTTTCGCATAACTTTGGGGTGCCCCCAGACCAATCCCGTATAAACCACCCAAACTTAGTTGTGCGACGGTCATGCCCTGTTCAGCGGTTCTACGATACCATTTAACCGCTTCAGTATAATTTTGCTGAACGCCCAAACCATTTTCGTACATATCACCGATATGGAATTGCGCTTCTGAATCACCGTGTCTTGCTGCTTTCAAAAACCAGTAAAACGCGCCAGCATAATCCTGTTTTACACCCTCGCCTCTCGCATACATGATGCCAAGGTTGTACTGAGCTGATGTATCACCAAAACGCGCCGTTACCGTAAACTCACGCACTGCGTCAGCATAGTTACCTTGTTCATAGGCCAACACGCCCTCATCGAAGCCCGCCCACACAGGCATCGCCAGAAGATTAAGCAAGACCAGAGAAATCCATCTCATTTTATAGCTCTCTTTTTATGTCACGAGCAGCAAACAAACGACTCGCTATTTTTAAGTCCAATATCTTAGGTAGAGAAATGGGCGCAGCAGCACGCCTAACACATCGATAATGAGATATTTACTTTAGTTTTTCAACTGTCTATCGGACTAGATGGCTAGAAGGTGGTCGATTGGCGACAAGATAAGCCGCTAACAGGCTCATGCGCTTTCTAATTACACAGCAGAATGTAGAAACGACAAAGGCGCATCACTGCGCCTTTGTTTTAATTACGTGAAGGTTAGTGTAATCGCTGCTTATGGAACACCAAATTACCATGTTCCACATCGGTCATAATGGTATCACCCGCGACAAACTCACCCGCTAAGAGCTTTTGAGACAACGGATTTTCTAGCCCCGTTTGGATGGCACGTTTTAAAGGTCGAGCGCCATACACCGGGTCATAACCTGCAGCAACAATTTGCTCCATGGCTGCTTCACTCAGTTCAATTTTCAAGTCACGCTCGGCAAGGCGGCTACGTAAGCGTTCAAGCTGAATCTCGGCAATACCGCGAATCTGGCCTTCTGCCAACGGGTGAAAGACCACCATTTCATCAATACGGTTTATAAACTCAGGACGGAAATGTTTACCAACGACTTCCAGCACCGCGAGTTTAATTTGGTCGTATTGCTTATCTTCGCTTAATAGGCGAATCACATCCGAACCCAAGTTGGAGGTCATAATAATTACGGTATTTTTAAAGTCTACCGTCCGCCCTTGACCATCGGTTAAACGACCATCTTCCAAGACCTGCAACAAGATATTAAAGACATCGGGATGCGCTTTCTCGACTTCATCGAGCAATACTACCGAGTAAGGCTTACGGCGCACCGCTTCCGTCAAATAGCCGCCCTCTTCATAACCCACATAACCCGGAGGCGCACCAATCAAACGCGATACGCTATGTTTTTCCATAAACTCGGACATATCAATACGAATGATGGCGTCATCGGTATCAAACAAGAAGTTCGCCAACGCTTTACAAAGCTCCGTTTTACCCACGCCCGTAGGCCCTAGGAACAAGAACGAACCACTGGGGCGATTAGGATCGGATAAACCTGCACGCGCACGACGTACGGCATTCGACACCGCTTCTACCGCTTCGTGTTGACCAACGACCCGTTGATGCAATGCCTCTTCCATTCGCAATAGTTTTTCACGGTCACCCTCCATCATTTTAGACACAGGAATGCCCGTGGCTTTGGACACTACCTCGGCAATTTCTACTTCAGTCACTTTGTTACGCAATAATTTATGCGGTGCATGTTCAGCATCATCCACCTGGCTAAGCTGTTTTTCCAAATCAGGAATCAGGCCGTATTTCAAGCGCGACATTTCGCCGGTGTCGCCCGTACGCTGGGCTTTTTCAAAGGCAAAGCGCGCTTTTTCCAGCTCCTCTTTAATACTTTGCGAGCCTTTAACACTAGCTTTTTCTGCCTGCCAAATTTCATTCAAGTCGGCATATTCGCGCTCAAGCTTGCTGATTTGTCCCTCAACTAACTCCATTTGCGCTATGGAGGCTCGGTCATCTTCTTGCTTCAGCGCTTCCCGCTCCATTTTCAACTGAATCAAACGTCGATCAAGCTTGTCCATTACTTCGGGCTTGGAGTCCATTTCCATACGAATACGCGACGCGGCTTCATCAATCAAATCAATCGCTTTGTCGGGCAGTTTACGATCAGTAATATAACGATGCGACATTTTGGCGGCGGCAATGATCGCCGGATCGGTAATATCGACCCCATGATGCAACTCATAGCGTTCTTTGAGGCCACGCAAAATAGCAATAGTGTCGATGACACTCGGTTCATCAACCAATACCTTTTGGAAACGACGTTCTAGGGCGGCATCTTTTTCGACATATTGACGGTATTCATCCAACGTCGTTGCGCCAACACAATGTAACTCCCCACGCGCTAACGCGGGTTTAAGCATATTGCCCGCATCCATTGAGCCTTCGGCTTTGCCCGCGCCGACCATGGTGTGCAACTCATCAATAAAGAGAATGATATTGCCTTCTTGTTTGGACAAATCACTCAAGACGGCTTTTAGACGTTCTTCGAACTCGCCTCGAAATTTGGCACCTGCGATTAATGCGCCCATATCCAGCGACAACACCTTTTTGTTTTTTAAACCTTCAGGTACTTCGCCGTTGACAATACGTTGCGCTAACCCTTCGACAATGGCCGTTTTACCTACACCTGGCTCGCCAATTAATACGGGGTTGTTTTTGGTGCGTCGCGCCAACACTTGAATGGTGCGACGGATTTCGTCATCACGGCCAATCACGGGGTCTAGTTTGCCCTTGAGCGCCAGATCAGTTAAATCAATGGTATATTTGCTTAAGGCTTGACGATTTTCTTCGGCATTACTGTCAGTCACGGGATCTGTTCCTCGCAATTGTTGAATGGCTTGTTGCAGGCGTGCTTTATCAACGCCTGATTGTTGCAGGCTTTTGGCGGTATCGCCCCCCGCATCAACAATAGCTAATAGCACCAACTCACTGGCAATAAATTGATCTTGCCGTTGCTGTGCGAGCTTATCGGCCAAATTAAAGACGCGCTGTAAGTCCTGCCCAACTTGCACTTCACCTGTGGGGTTTTTTAGCGTCGCTACACGTTCAAGTTGTTCATCGAGCTTTTTCTCCAGAGTCGTCATATTCGCCCCTGCTTGCTTAAGCAAAGGCGTAACCGAGCCATCACGTTGTTGTAATAACGCCAATAGCAGATGTACGGTTTCAATACTGGAATGGTCACGACCAACCGCTAACGATTGAGCGTCACTCACGGCCTGTTGTAGTTTTGCAGTAAAACGATCAAAACGCATGATGAGTCCTCATTCACACATAAAATATATGGATATATGCTGTTATGAGGTATAGCGGAAGGATTTCAAGGCGCAAATGTTTGTTTTTATAGCATGGCGATTAGTGGCTTGAAAGGACTGAAATCAGCCCCATTATTTTACTTTAGGCTTCTGTTTCTATTGGCATACCTGCTGCCTTTGCCGCTCGTGTACCACCTACCAAAATAACAATATCCCGTTGCTGATCAAGCGCCTCCAATAGCACGGCGGCTTTACCTGCTTTGGTACCGCCACCACATAACACATAAATGGGTTCGGCCACGGGTATAGTCGCTAACAACTCGGCATTCAGGCTGTCCATTGGCTGATTTTGTGCACTTTGGACATGACCTTCGCGATAAGCTTGTGGATCACGTACATCCCAAACGATTGCTGACGTGGGAAAAGAAAATGTGGTTATTGGCAGCTCACGAATCATTATCTAGTCCTGTTATTGCCAGCGCAATGCTGTTTTTGCAACATATTCGCCAAACCAAGCGGCTGTTTTTAAATCACCACTCGGTGGTGTGAACTCGGCAGGAGCATTATCGGATTGTGCCATCAAGCCCATATAACTCGCCATACGATTGAGATCGTCGGGATTAGTCCCTGTGGGTTGTAAAGGCATACCGACCCAAAGCATACCGTGCTGCATAGCAAATAATTGGATTTGCATGAGTACCGCTAATTTATCACCGCTTAAGCCACCCGAATTAGTAAAACCGGCCGCCAATTTACCTTGCCAGCCTTGCTGTAACCAGACTTTGGAACTGGCATCCATAAACGCTTTAAACGGTGCCGAGGCACTGCCCATATAGGTTGGACAGCCCATGATAATGACATCAGACGCGGCTAAAATATCCCAATCCATCGCCTCTACTGACAATAAGACACCCGTAACTCCGTCCACTTGCGCAACACCTAACGCAATGTATTCCGCCAGCTTTTCGGTATGGCCATAGCCACTGTGATAAACAACAGCGATTATTTTTTGATTCATAACATGGGCAACTTATTGTCTGGGCTAAACCTACGCTAACCAAATAATGGAGGCCATACGACCTGTGGTTTGCTCGCGTCGAAAAGAAAAGAAACGGTCTTTATCGCTGACCGTACATAATCCCCCACCGCTAATCATGCCAATCCCTGCACGTACTAAACGCTGACGCGCCAATTCATAAATATCAGCCAAATACTTGCCATTGGCTTGGGCAACAAATGCGCTGGCGGCGAATGGGTCAACACGGATAAATGCATCGCGTACTTCGGCACCCACCTCAAAGGCAGTGGCACCAATGGCAGGGCCTAACCAGCACATAACTTCTGCCGGATTGGTAAATCTTGCCAAGGTATTTTCTAAAATACCATTACACAAACCCCGCCAACCTGCATGAGCGACAGCGACACGATTGCCATTTCTATCGCTAAAAAAAACAGGCAAACAATCCGCCGTCATCACCACACACGGCAAACCACGCTGAGTAGTCGTCACGGCATCGGCTTCGGGCACGGTTTGAGCACGTAGCTTCGGCTCGCTAAAGGCATCAACAACGTCTGTGCCATGAGTTTGCTGTAGCCACTGTGGTGGGCCACAAGGACTAATTTCATTGAGCGCAGTTAATAACTTCCGTCGATTCTCTACCACAGTTGCCGCATGATCGCCCACATGGAAAGCCAGATTGAAAGTATCGTAAGGGGCGGTGCTTAAGCCACCAAATCGCGTTGTCACGACGGCATGCACATTGGGAGGTGCTGGCCATTCAGGCTTAATGAAGGACTCAGTTAAATTCATGGGAACATTCCTCAAGACATCAAGGCTCAGGATGTCGGTTACGGGTGGTGCGTGTACCCTATTTACCACGAACCTCAAAAAATGTGTCGGCTCGTGTCTGACCAGATGCTGTTTTCAGGCGCAGATGATAACGCCCACGGTGAGGTTGCCAAGCATAATCCTCGGTTGCGACAGCTAGTTCCTGTTCATTTAGCCAAAAATGCAGCAGTTCACCACCATTATGGGCATGAAAATGTACTTTTTGCACTGCCACAGGCATATCTGGATCTAATGCGATAATTGTACCACTAACCGGATAAACAATTCGGGGCGTGGTATTGGCTTGATAACTCACTCTATTTTGCTCTGTGCCATCAATAAACCACTCCTCGTAAGCGGGCTGGGCAAAGCCTTCAAACTCGACGCGTTGACGATGCACCCCCGTCGGAGCCTCAGGGCTTGTCTGCCCCCAACCATTTCCTTCCAAATAGCTCATCACACTATTCCAAACTGGCGCTGCTCCCGAGATGCCGGAGACATCACGCATCGGCATACCCTGCATATTTCCCACCCATACGGCCACCGTATAATGACGGGAAAAGCCCACACACCAGTTATCACGCATATCTTTGCTAGTGCCTGTTTTTACTGCCGTCCAAAATGGAGTAGCCAATGGATTTTCATAGCCAAACGTTAAACTTCGAGCGTTTCGATCACTTAAAATATCACTAATAATAAACGTCGTTTGCGGCGACAAAATGGGTGTTTCTTTAGACGATGGTGGTGTTGGCGTATCGGCCAACAGTATACTTGCCTCATGCCATTGACCATTATTGGCCAAACTACGATAGGCATTTGCTAATTGCCAAACGGTAATATCTGCACCGCCCAACGCCAGAGCATTGCCATAATAATCGGCTTGTTCATGCAAATTAAAACCCACACTATTGAGTAATTGCCAAAACGCTTCAATGCCGACCTTATTCAAGGTCAACACCGCAGGCACATTCAGTGAACTCGCCAACGCCGTACGAGCGGTCACCGGGCCTTTAAAATCATGCTCGTAGTTTTGTGGCACGTATAAGCCTAGCGGCGTACTGATATTAATCGGCGCGTCATCTAGCACTGAAGCAGCGGTTAAGACATTTTTTTCGAACGCCAAACCATATAAAAAAGGCTTTAACGTTGACCCAGCCTGACGAGGCGCTTGTACACCATCAACCCAAATACTATCGGCAACCAAACCACTATTGGCGACATAAGCGAGCACCTCGCCCGTCTGATTATCCAGTACCAGCACTGCCCCAGCATTGGCTTGCTGATTGGCCAAGCTTGCCAATTGCGAACGCAAGCTGTCATACGCATAATGCTGGAGTGTGGCATCTAGAGTTGTTGTTACCGACTGATTGGCCTGAGTCAGTAATTTAGATGCCGGAGTGACTAAATCGGGATTTTCGGCGAGCGGTAATTTACGACGATTCAAGCTGCTATCGGCGAGAGCGGTGACTGCATTGCAATCACTTTCGTAACCCGCCGCTATTAACACGCAGGCACGTTTGGCGACACGTTCGGCTGAGGCATTGGGAGCCGCTAACAAGCTCACTAGTACAATACTTTCGGCACGCGTCAGGCCTATAGGCAACTTGCCAAACAACGCTAGGCTCGCCGTACTCAGCCCTTGCAAATCACCCCGCCACATACTGAGATTGATGTAAGCCTCAAGAATTTGTTCTTTGCTCCAGTCATGCTCTAATCGACGAGCCGCTTGTAACTGCTGCCATTTACGAGTCAAGCTTCGACCGCCCGTTTGCCAGCCTAATTTTTTATTTAATAATGCCGCGAGCTGCATGGTCAAGGTACTCGCACCACGGGCTTTTTGTCCGGTCATTATATTCAGTGCTGAACGACTGACTGCCCCCCAATCGACACCATGATGATGATAAAAATCACGATCTTCGGTAAAAATCAGGGCGTCGATTAACGCGGGGGAAACTTCACTGAGCGGTGTCCAATCCAAACGATGTTGTTCTTTATTGAGCCTTAGGCGAATGAGGGTTTCGCCGTGGCGGTCTAATAAACTGGCGTAAGAAGATTGCCAACTGCCTTTAACAGCCTCAAAAGAGGAAAAAGTATCAGCGTAGGCAATGGCCGTGAACGAACCATAAAGCAAACAGAATAGACACAGTCTCAGCATGAGTTGAACAATCACCAACACCTCTACTCCCTAAATAATAAAGGCGAACCTGAGTTCGCCCTTATTATCTTAATTTAGTTGGCGAATAAATTCGCCCCAACAGTCGGAATGCGTTTTAGTCTTCCCAGACCACTTTTTGCTTCTGCCCTAACCAGCTTTCAGCATGTTTCAAATAATTGTCTTCGATGACATTACGTTTAATTTTCATCGTTGGGGTTAAAAAGCCATTTTCCATCGTCCATTGCTCTTTAACGACAACAACATAGTCCATACGTTCGTGGTCTTCGAGAGTATGGTTAACTTCTTTGAGCAACTCTTTAAACTCGGCTGTTAGGGTGTCCTTATCCAATTCACCGCGTTTCAACTCTTTCATCGCATCAAGCGACAACATCAGCAACGCAAACGGTTGTGGCTCGCCTGAACCACTGACACACACCACTTCAATTTTGGGGTGATTGTTGAGTTTGTTTTCTATAGGCACGGGAGCAACATATTTGCCTTTACTGGTTTTAAACAGCTCTTTGACGCGGCCAGTAATTTTTAAACGGCCCTGAGCATCAATTTCACCGCGATCACCGGTTTTAAAATAACCATCATCGGTCATTTCTTCGGCCATTTTGTCTGGCATTTTGAAATAACCAATCATTTGCGCCGGGCTTTTCACCTGAATTTCGCCATTGTCAGCAATCCGGTGTTCACAACCTGGATTAACCGAACCGACATAACCCACACGCACTTCATTAGGTTTACACGCATGGGAATAGGCGAAGTTTTCGGACATGCCGTAAACATCCAGCAGCTCCAAACCCAAATTACGATACCACTCAATAATTTGCGGAGGTAATGGTGCTGAACCGGTTAAGGCGGCGCGGACTTTATCCATACCCAATTGCGTCAGAATTTTCTTTTTCACGATTTTGCCGAGAATTGGCAAGCTGAATAACAGCTTCTGCTTCTTCATCGGCATTTTTTCGTTAACGCCCAAATAGAACTTAGTCCATAGACGTGGTACCGAGAAGAAAATGGTCGGTTGGGCGCGTTGCAAGTCTTTCTGGAATGTTTCCAATCCTTCGGAGAAGAAAACATGGAAACCGAAAAATAACGACATCGTTTCGACTGCTGCCCGCTCGGCAACGTGTGCTAACGGCAAATACGACAACATACGTTCACTGTTGGTAAAGCCCCATATTTTTTCCATGCCACTAGTAATTACAATCATAGTGCGGAAGCTATGCAGTACGCCTTTTGGTCGACCGGTGCTGCCTGAGGTATAAACGATGGTGGCAATATCATCTAACTCTGGCATCGTTGGATTTTTAAGCGGCTCGGTTTTGGCGACAATATCATCCCATTGCGGTGCATCAGGCAATGG
The DNA here is from genome assembly GCA_947373945.1 of Moraxellaceae bacterium. Lineage (GTDB taxonomy): Bacteria > Pseudomonadota > Gammaproteobacteria > Pseudomonadales > Moraxellaceae > Agitococcus. The sequence continues at coordinate 1,141 of CANBZV010000012.1, read as the reverse complement.
CGACAACGGTGCGGCAATAATCGGCATGCCTTGGGGAATCACAGGTTTGATTTCATTCCAGCCATCACCTTTGCCATCCATTTTGCCAACGATTAACGCTTTAGCTTCGCTATGCTCGAAAATATATTCGGCCGTTTCGCCGTTGAGAGTGGGATAAAGCGGCACGGTGACATGACCCGCCATCCAGATTGCCAAGTCGGCCATAATCCAATGCGCCGAGTTGCGGCCTAATAAAGCAACATTACTTTTGGGAGGAAGATTTAACGACTGAATATAAGCGGCGACACGACGTACTTCATTGCCTACTTGTTGCCAGGTAAAGTTTTTTACTACGCCATTGCCATACGGTTGGGTTAAGTAAATCGCGCTGGGTGTTTTCTTTTCCCAGTATAAAAGACAATGTAATAGGGTTTGTTTTTCTGCGTTGGCCATAGTCATTCTATTTGATCCTCTACGAATTTTGGCATCCGCACTTGCAGATGCTGTCTGTTAGCTACGATTTTTATCGGCAGAGACTACCACTGACGATGCTTGGGTGAAAGTAGAAATACTTGACGGAATGTTTCGTTAACCACCTTCCGGCAAGCCGCGCGCCCTGTAGCAAGCACAAGAACGCGCGAACTCTTGAGCTATTAGGGTTTCACCACCAAATCATCATTTGGTTTTAGTCCATAAACATCAGGGGCATACATGGCTTCAATCCGCGTTGCCGGCAGCTTGAATGTGCCTGCCTGATTTAAACGCACGGTATAACTATTCGTCCATGCTGCTTTATAAGGCAAATAATCATAGTAAGCGCGATAGGCATCGGCGGCATACTCCACATAGACAGGCCACCAACCATTACTGCCAACGTCCAATAACTGGCTATCGCGTTTTAGACCACGTCCCAGCAACACCGCTCCAGCGGGAATCGGGTCATTGACCACCACCCAACCCATATCTTGTCGTGAATAGGCATTAAGCTCAATCCGCATCACGTCGCCGACATGCCACTCGCCTTTGACTTTTTGGCTAACTGCCACCGCGTTTTTGGTGATCGTGAAGCCTTTATCAACAGCTTTCGTCACCGGCACGCGCGCGGCGGCAGAGACGCGTAACCACGGTTTGCCTGTCCCTTGGTGGCTCACCGTCAAGGTAC
>CANBZV010000011.1 GCA_947373945.1 Moraxellaceae bacterium | reverse complement strand
AAAAACAAAGTGACTATTCAAGGACTTGAGCATTTACAAGAGGCACAAGCTCAAGGCCGAGGCGTGTTGCTGTTAGGCGCACATTATAGCTTTGTCGATTTATGTGGTTTTTTGGCAATCCAGTTTTTTCATGTCGATACCGTGTATCGGCCACAAAATAATAAAGCTCTCGAATACATCATGGTGCGTTTACGTCTACGCATTTATGACTATCAAATCGACCATGACAATATGCGCTTATTAATTAAAGCGCTGAAAGAAAATCATGTCGTTTGGTACACTCCCGACCAAGACTTTGGTTTGCGCCAAGGAGTTTTTGCGCCTTTCTTTGGAGTACAAGCCGCAACCCTAACGGCGCCACGACGACTGCAAAAAATCAACAATTCGGTGGTGATGGCAATTCATTTTCGTCGTCATGCCACGCAAGAACAATATGAAATCTTTATTACACCGCCTTTCGACAACTATCCCAGTGATGATGCTGTAGCCGATGCCACACGCGTTAACCACGAATTAGAAGCGCTGATTCGGCGTTCGCCCACGCAATATATGTGGTTTCATCGTCGCTTTAAAACGCGACCCGAAGGTGAAGTCATGCCCTATCCCAAAAAGCCACGTCACGTCAAAGAAGCATTAGCCGACGCCGCAGCGCAGGCCAAAGAGAAGCAACAACCATGAAAAAACTCACCGTGATTCAAACCTTACCAGCACTCAATGCGGGAGGTGTAGAACGTGGCACGCTGGAAATTGGTCGCGCACTAGTCGCCGCCGGACACCGCTCAATTGTCATTTCCAATGGTGGACGTTTAGTCGCGCAATTGGAAGCCGAAGGCAGCGAACACATCCAACTGCCTGTGCATCGCAAATCATTAGCCAGCTTGAGGCAAGTTCGACCTGTGCGCCAATTACTGGCGGACATTAAACCTGATATTGTTCATGCCCGCTCAAGAGTACCCGCGTGGATTGCTTGGTTAGCATGGCGCAAATTGCCAGCCACTAATCGGCCCCATTTCGTCACTACCGTGCATGGCTTGTACTCCGTCAGCCCGTATAGCGCCGTGATGACCAAAGGCGAACGCGTCATCGCCGTTTCTCATACGGTGAAAAAATACATTCTCGCCAATTACGCTCACTGCCCTGCGGACAAGATTCAGGTCATTTATCGCGGTGTCAGCGCTGCCGAATTTCCTCATGGTTATCAACCCAGTGCCGAGTGGCTGGCGAAATGGCGACAAGATTATCCGCAGCTTCAAGGCAAAACGGTATTAACGCTGCCCGGCCGTATTACTCGTTGGAAAGGCCAAAGCGAATTTATTGATTTGATTGAACAATTGGTCGGCCAAAATCTTCCTGTGCATGGCGTGATGGTCGGTGGTGCGGAAGCGAAAAAACAAGCTTATCTGCTTGAGTTGCAACAGGAAATCAAAGCGCGCGGCTTAGAGCAACATCTGACGTTAACGGGTCATCGTAATGATATTCGCGATATTTTTAGCCAGAGTGATATTGTTTATTCGCTATCTAACGATCCTGAAGCGTTTGGCCGCACATCGTTAGAAGCGTTATATATTGGCACGCCGGTGATAGGCTGGAATCATGGTGGCGTTGGTGAAACCTTGACAACGTGTTACCCGCAAGGCGCGGTGACGTTTAAGGATATGAAGCAATTAGTGGCGAAAAGCGTGCAACTGATTCAACAGCCTGATCTGCCTAAACCCATGACCGAATTGACGCTAGAGACGATGTGTCAAAGTACGTTGGCGGTTTATGCATCGTTGACGCAATAAATGCCTGACTGTTGGGGCGGATTTATCCGCCTAATGCAGGCATCATGGCGACTAAAGTCGCCCCTACGGCGCTCCCTACAACTCAATCAACAAACGCGCGCTAATGCCGCGCGATACACCGCCAGCGTGTTATCGACCATCGCCGCTAACGTCAAATGCTGTTGCGCTTTTTGCCATGTCGGTTGCATCAATTGCTGCCATTCCTCAATATGCGTCACCGCCCACTGCATACGCTCTGCCAGCGCCGCACTATCCGCGACAGGCACAATCAATTGCTCCGAGACAAAATCTAGCACCATCGGAATGTGTGTTACCACGACAGGCTTATAAGCCAATAGCGCCTCGACAAAAACATAGGCAAAACCTTCGTTGCGCGAACTGAGGACAAAACCATCGGCAGCGGCCAACAATCGCTGCGCATCTTTGCGAAAGCCCGCCAACACTACTTTGGCGTTAGTTTCTTTCAATTGCCCTTCGAGCAAAGGCCGACGTTCACCCTCACCGACAATCAGTACTTGTACGCCCGCAGTCGCCGCTGCTGGGATCAAAATATCAAAACCTTTGGCATCCACCAAACGACCAATCGAAATCAGAATCGGTTGCGAGGCATCAAACCCAAACTCTGCCGCTAATAACTGGCGACCATTTTCAATGGGTGACGGTGCGACAATGCCATTATAAATAGCCGTTACCGGCACTCTTTTCACCAAATGAGCAATACCTGGACTAACGGCAATGACATGGTCAAAGCGCTCAAACATACCGGTTGAGCCTTTTTGATTATGCAGTGTGGCAATGAACGTTTTACCGTTTAACCAGCGACGTAAACGCCCTACCAACACAGCCGCTTTATTGGCTTGAGCATGAATAATATCTGGGGCAAAGGCATTAACCGCTGTCCGCACTTCAAAATGCAACTTTGGCGACCAGCGTGACTGAGAAAAATCGACGGCGAAAAACTGTACGCGGCGATCAAAATGCTCACGCATTAACGGGTGAGCAATTACCGCGACATCATGGTCTTGGCACAGGGCATTGGCCAACTCGATAACATGTTTTTCCAAGCCACCGTTTTCCCAACTAGCAACTACCTGACAAATACGCATCACGCCCCCTGCAGCAATTGTTCACGGATATCATCCTGTTTTTGCACTAGGACGGGTAACACGAACTCTGTATTCGCGCGCAAACGACAACGCGCCGCGACTTCGGCAGTACGCACAGGATCAGCTAATAGCGCCGTTAATTCGGTCGCCAATGTTTGGCTATTAACAACAGGCATAACAATCGCTGCATCGCCACCTATTTCAGGCAAGCCGCCCATCGTTGACACCAACACCGCACAGCCTTCGCTCATCGCTTCAATCGGCGCACGCGGAAAAGCATCTATACCCGTTGACGTGGCAACCGCAATCGACGCTTGCTGAAAGGCTTTAATCACTTCGCTATGCGCCACATGGCCGCGAAACTCGACTTGCTCTTTTACCGCCTCCAGTGCGCCATAAACCTGCTGTTCATATTTACTGCGCCCAGCGGTATGACCAAAGCCCCACGCCCCCAAAAACACGGCCCGCCACTCTGGAAACTTAGGCAACACCTCCGCCAAGGCTTCAGCTAACTCCAGCACCCCTTTTTCGGGAATAAAGCGCCCAGCGTAAATAATCCATTGCTGGCGCGGCAATGTCGCCTCTGCGGTTGAGCCAACAATGGCGTTATGCAAGGTATAGGCAGGTGTTTTTAGTTCTGGCTTAGTACCTTCCAATAACCGACGGCGTACATAATCACTGACGCAATACAGCGCATCCAGCTTTTGTAATAAGCGATTGCGCTCAAGCACTGTTTTCGCGCCATCCATGCCTTGCGGGTCATTATGAAGATGCAACGTGACCTGCAAATGCGGTAACGCTTCTTTAATGCGAAGCGCCAAATAGACGCGATTATGCACTTCAACTAATTGCGTCGAGCTATCGCGTAGCAGTTTGATACAGCCGCGCGCATAGGCCAGGTTCTTGCCCAAAAACCACGCATCGGGTGTCGGCACATGTTGATAACGCACCTCAGGAAAATGCTCTTCATCACCACCAAAGACGGTAATTTCAGGGACAAAGCGGCTTGCCGCAACAAAATCCCTGACCGTCAAGGCGACCGCTCCGGCATCGGCGGTACGAAAATGCTCACGAGGAGGCAATATCAGCGCAATACGCATAATCCTGTACTCGACACTTGTTATTATTGAGAATCACGCACTAATTGAGGCTTGGCGTTATCTATAGCGGCCTGTAAAAACCGTGCTCGTGATAAGGCCCAAGCGATCGTCAACCATACCGGCCCCGCATAATTATTGGCAAAAATACTCATTGACGAGGCTATCGGCCAAAATATCACTAATACCGAGGTGAAGAGCACCATCGCTAATAAATAATCCTGCTGCCAAATCGACTTTTGTAATAAGGGTCTGAAAATACAAAATAACATATACAGAAAAACCATCATGCCAATAACACCCGCCTGCGACAACACTTCCAAATAAATATTATGCGGATGACGATTACACCAGTTTAAAACATCGGGTAATGCCAACGTCTCGCAGGTTTCAGAATACATACGTGTGCCAACACCAATAATAGGCTGTGTTTTCCATACTTCAGTCGCGGCATGGAAAATACGGCCATACGTTGATTCAGGGAAATGATTCATTAAATCAACAAACGTATCTGCTCGACTCAAAATTGCTACAGAACTAAATGATAATAAAACAACTAAACCACCGATACTCACTGCTAATATTGGCAGAATATAACGTAGTGTCGCAGGGTTTTTATAAATTAAAATACCTAGCCATAATATCAAACCCATAAACATCAACAGAAAGACAACGCGCTCACCCGTTGATAAAATAAATACGGCGACCAATGCATAAATAGCCGTTAAAATTATTTCGTAGGCTTTAGATTTTTGTTTAAAAATAAAATAACAGCCGACAAAAGCAAAGAAGAATACTTTTAAACTATAAACACCCGCGACCAGCTTCACAAATGGGCCTGTAGGACGATGATACTCTTCTTGCAGCGTACGGCCAAAAATATCAGTACCATGAATCATTTGCAGTAACGTATCCGCCATAATAAACAACAAAAATACGATTGCTGTTCGTTCAAATACGACCAAATTTTCTTCATTTCTAAAGGCAATAAAATACAATGTTGCCGCAAATAATGGCCAGCGAATAAAAATAACGGCCTGAGTTAATGCTTCATGCGGGAAGGGCGAAAAAAATGAAGTAATGACACCATAAGCAAAAAACAGTAATGCTGCTCTTAGCCACGGTACAGATAAAAAATCTACGCGTTTATATTTAATCACATAAACAATAAAAAAAATCGCCGACAATGATACAACGGCATCAGAGAGCGCTTTTCTAATAAAGATTGATATCAACAACAATGGAATAACATATAACCATATGTTGGGATTCTTTTCTGCAACCGTCGGATTCACACTCATCTCCTGCTTCATTAATCGGTTTTCGGACACGGCAAAAGCCGTTGTGCATCCATAACCATCAGTTCGGTATTACGATCAACATGATGACTCGCTCGCCAGTCTGCCTGTATTTCCGGCCCAACAATATGCCAAACCGCTTGCTCACGATAATCTATCGGCGATAATTGGCTTATACGATTCATATACAAGCCATAACCATAGCGACGTACACAATCCTGCGATGGCCGACGCAAAACACCATCTCGACCCCGAAAGACTCGTCCAGCTGAACGGCCACGACTAAAATCTTTCACTAAGGGATTGTGCGGGTGTGGCGTCCAATGCTGGCTTAATGGCGAGTCCGCATAAAAGGCAAATAATGACTCATTAATACGCACACGGCCTTTTTTTGCCGCGCCAAATAGCCACCACTTACCTTCGTGTTCGAAGATCGTGGCATCCGCCATTTTGATGTTATCAATCAAGGTATGAACGAATGTCCATTGATCAGGAAAACGGGTACAGCGATAAAGGTCTACCCGTTTGGCCTGAGTCTTTTCGGGAACCATATACAGCTCGCCGTCATGTTCAAACAAAAAAGGATACGATAAATGGTAGCCTTCTTTTAAAACATCCTGGGCGGCACTAATCGGGCGGCCGTTATCATCAACTTCTATAACACTAATATGGCCAGTGCGCGTTTGATAGGGATAATTTTCGAAGAAAATATACTGTCTGCCATCTCTTTTCCAAATAAAAGGATCGGCCCAGAAATAATCATCAGGGGGATATATCGCATTTAATTGGCTAAAGTCGGGCGAGGTACTTTCGATGTCTTGGGCTTTACCTGATAATAGAAACCATTGCTGCTTAAAGCCTTGCTCTTCTTTTTTATCCTGATTACGGCTTTTGCGTCGCAATTGCGACTGTAGAAACTGCTGCCATATATTCATAACCGTAAATCCTTAAAACCAAAGTCGTTACTCTTTTGAGTCGAGACGCGCTTTAATATTATGCTCATAGAGTTTCGCCTCTTTCAAAAAAGCATAAAAGGCACTAATCATGCTATTAATAAAACCACGTTGGCCATTTAAAAAGCCACGACGTAAAATATAAGACTTTAAAAAAGCAAAAGGAAACGATAATAATAATTTCAAGATATTAGACTTTTTACCTTTTGCCGCTTTCTCTTGCGCGCGCAAACTAGAGTACCAATTGCTTTTATCAATACGAATTACCATGGTATCTTCGCCATAATGACGAATACCACCCGCAGCTCGCTTTACCCGACCCTTGACACTAATTGACTCATGTACTTGTTTATCGAGGTCATAACCACCCATACTGCGTTTAAAAAAGCGAATGCGGCAATTAAAACGACTAAAACGAGGCGGCGGAAAACCCAGAAAATAATTAAAAATGGGGATATCCAAGCCATCAACACTGTTATCTCGAATACAGGATTCAATATCAGTTTTTAGCTCAGGTGACACCACTTCATCACCATCTAGATTTAACACCCAATCATGCTGACAATAACTGAGTGCCAATTGTTTTTGTTTAGCAAAACCTAACCAGTCCTGATGATAAATCCGACAGTTAAACGCTTTGGCAATCTCAAGGGTTCTATCGGTGCTACCCGAATCGACCAGAATAATTTCGGCAAAATCAGCGACACTGGCCAAAGTATCCTTGAGGGTCGGCTCACAGTTTTTGGTAATAATATAGACGCTGGCAGGAATCAAAATTTATATCTCCCACGACTGACCGCAACATAGAACTGCAAACCATCCATCGCCCCATGTGTGCTAATGCGCGGAATAGTGAACGCCTGAGCCATTAAATTAGCAATAATCTTTTTCTTGGTAGTGACCGCGCTAACAAAACCCGCCGCCTTAACCAACTCAACGGTTTCATCACTAAATCGACCGAATGGATAGGCAAAACTAAGACACGCATGTCCAGTTAAAGCTTCTACTTGCTGTTTGGAGCCGATGATTTCTTGACGTGCTGGGTCGGTTGCTGTTTGCAACAAATTGATATGGGTCATGCTATGGGCACCAAACTCAATCAGTCCTGAGTCCTGCATTTCCGTGATCTGAGCGGTGGAGAGTTTGTCGATAGTGGCAATTTCAGGCGCGAGATAAATAGTCGCTTTGGCCTGATACTTTTTAAGCAATGGAAAGGCGTTGTGATAATTGTTCGCAAAGCCATCATCAAAGGTAATGGCAATCGCTTTAGATTTGGACGTGGTCAGCAACTCGCTTACTGTGCAAAAGTCATAACCCTGCTTTTTTAGCCACGCCAATTGGGCGTCAAACTTCTCAGGCGGGGTATTCATGCCTGTGGGTGCTTCATCGGCAATACTGTGATACATCAACAATCTGGGCCAACTCGCGGGCTTCGGCAATCGCCATAATTGATAACGATTTGCCGCGACCAACGCAACGATTACCCCAGCAATATAACCTAGTATCACGCCTAGGCTCATTTCATCTCACCGCGATAGGTCAGAGCCGCAATACTAAATGCCAAGCAAAACAACGTTAATGCCGCTAATGGCAGACTATAAAAGCCATGATGGGCGTTAATTGGCCACCATAACACCAAGACTGGCATTAACATTGGCAGTGCCAGAGCCTGCTGGTCAGGTGTTGCCGAGCGCCATAAACGCCACATAGCGGCATAAACAAACAGCAAACCAAATAAACCAATCATGCCCGTACTGACAGCAACATCTAACCAAACATGGTGCGGATGAGAAACATCAATACTCGTTGGGACAGCCGCATACGGCATCAAATTAGGCATAAGCGCCGAGGTGAAATTATTGACGCCAACACCATTGACGAGATGTTGACCGACGATATTGCCGGTCAACTGCCACAACTCAATATAATCATGACTGGCGAAGTTCATTTGCTGCGTGTTACCCGTCAACAGTCCTTGACTATTCGTTACTTGCTGCTTTAACAGAGTGCTGGAAGAGAGAGCAGCAAACACCACCGCTACGACAAAAGTAGGAACAACAATCATCGGCACAATCGGGCGTTTGGCAGGTTTGATATAAGCCAGGTAGATATAAGGCATCAACGCCCAAGCAAACATCAGCCAACCTGAACGTACACCTCCAAACAGCACGCCTAAGGTTAATAAAACCATCACCAGCAAATGCGTTAATCGATTAGCACCCAGCAAACACAAGGTATAGAGAGGAATCGCAGCCAATGCGCCGATGAAAAAACCATATTGCTGGCTGTCAGCAAAAAAAGAATTAGCATAACCAGACTCATCAGCCATCGACTTACCAAACATATCAATGCCTAAGGCGACTTGGGCAACACCATTAAACGCCCATATACAGACCAGAACACTGCTAATAATGGCCACTTGCTTAAACGCTGCTTGGGCTCGTAACAAGATGGCGACAGCCAAGGCCATAAGGCCAAAAAACATATAATTGACGCTAGCTTTTAACGCCAGCATGGGCGCATGAGCATCAATGCTTGATATCAGTATCGGCAGTAAAATAAATAACACGCATCGCGGTAACACACGCAGGGTTTTGTCTTCGACATTAAAGGTTTGCCGATGGCGCAATAGCCCCAAGAGCATAAAAATGCCCAAGATCGCAAAAATGACAATAGGCAACGAATATAACTGTGTACAGGGCAACAAAATAATAGGCGTACTTAAAGCCAAGGCGAGTAACCACGGACTTGAGGTGGTAGTAGCCTGTTGAGGTTTAGCAGTCATTGATGTTGTTCCAATAAATCGTCATAAAAGTCTTGTGTCCGCTCGGCCATACCCGTTACGGCCAACTCCTGCCTTGCGCGCAAGAAAATCGGCAAATAATTCCTGCGTATCATAGGCAAACGCTTTAGTGTAACACATAGTAAAGAATGCAGAGCTTCGACATTATTGGGCGGCACTAATAACGCTTCAGGCAACCACTCGTTCGCGCCCGCCACCTTTGTGGAAATGACGGGACAACCATTGGCAAGGGCATCCATAACCACAGAGGAAAAACGCTCATAGCGTGATGACACCACACACAAATCTGCGACCTGCAAAAAAGCTGTTTCATTGTGACGACGACCTGCAAACACCACTTGTTCGCTTAAGCCCAACTCGCGGCAGAGATACTCCAAGCTATGCCGTTCCATCCCATCGCCAACAATGACTAACCGTGCATCAACGCCCACTAGTGCTCGCAGCAGCACATCAAAGGCTTTATTCGGTGTTAATCGGCCAATAGCGAGCAATAATGGCTGTTGATGACCCGCGAGCAGCGACTCTTTTAATTGCTTCTTATCGCGCACACTTAGTTCAACTGCGGGAATTGAGGCTGGGTAAATAACACGCACCTTATCTGCGGCAAAATGGTTTGCCATTGGCGTATTAGTGACGATAACACCATTCATCGCCCCAAAAGCCTGCCAGTTTTTTTGTGGATTATGCGCGGTGGCGACAAATACCATGTGCTGAAAAAACCATACTAGCCGCCGCAACAATTTGACGGCTTTCGCGGTTTGTGCATGAACAACATGGGGTTGGATGTGGTTAAGAGTCTGGGCGAGTTGCCAATAGAGCAAGGGATTTAAAGCACTTTTACTGAATTCCAAAGGATGAAAGATAACTCCCTTAGGGCAACTGGCCGAATATGGCCTGTCGGCCAACAAATGTACTTCATTTTTTTCCGCTAACGCAGCGCATAACTCAAACGTATGTTGTTCAATAACACCCATAGCTCCACCTGGGGTCGTCATGACCTGCGCTATTCTGCGTCGCTGTTCCATAGTCCCTCTTGCTCTAACAACCATCGTGCGGCTTTATCAGCCTCACAAAAATCATGCGCGGGTGCTAATTGTTTTGTTTCTTGCCACCGATCAAATGACGTTAAAATTTGCTGCGCTATCAAACCATCTATCGAATCAGTAATTCTATCGGTCTGTAACCGAGGCACCGACAATACGCCAACTTGTCCACCTGCCGTCAGGCTCTCGTAGAGCATAGAAATACTGTCTTCCGTCACCCATACCTGCCCCGCTTCTTGTAATTGCGCTGCGACCCATCCCGAGGGTGTTTCATCAGCAGACCAGACTTTAGCATTCGTAGCAATATGACGAATTTCCAATAATGTATGTTCGGGCGTACGACGCGAGGTGCTGATTTGCCATGCCACCTCAGGTGAAGCCAATATCACCGCCAACATTTGCTGGCTTAGTGACTCCTCATCCCAACCATGACGCTTCGAAGGCCCACCCAATAACATCAAGCCTTTTTGCGCCTGCAACTTCGTGCTGGGCTGCACGGCATTTAATACCCCACGCGTGGCCAATATCCGCTTATGCTCTGGAGGGCTGTCGTGCTCAGGAATCAGTGCATAGTCAAACCATGTCACCGGCAACGACGGTTTCATTAACACAATCGCTTTCGCTTGCGTCACCCGTTTGACGGTCAGCAACGCCAAATGGGTACGATGACCCGCACCAACAATATAATCGGGCATCGGATAATCGACTAATGGCAAACGCTTTAGTAGCCAATCCATCACCCCTAACGGATGTTGGCGAATATCTATTTTGATGGTATGAATTGGATAATAACGAGATAGTGCTTGAACCAACCCAAGGCTCTGTTGCTCATGGCCGGGTTTGCCATCGACAAATTGCCAAATGATTAACGGAGATTGGGGAGAGGATGAGGTCAGGGACATAATGGCATCTAGCGTAGCCCATGTGACAACACGGGATGTATGACAGAGTGACAGTAATGGTTACTATTTGGTGTATGTTTTCCCCGTATTTTACGGGCTATATGCTAGGGCGAATAAATCCCCCCCTACACAATTGGGTCTGCTGACTCGAGTCTGGTCAGACTACGTAAAAAAGTTCCCTGCGCGGAGTCGAAGGGAACAATTTAAACACACCAACAAATCCTAAACGACCCACGCTTTTATTAGACTACTAGACAAACGCTAACCACTCTTTATAGTCAGCATTTTTGCCGTTGACAGTATCAAAAAATAACTGCTGTAGCTTGGCGGTCATCTCACCACGAACGCCAGTACCAATCGGGCGATCATCATATTCACGAATTGGCGTCACTTCGGCGGCAGTGCCAGTAAAGAACGCTTCATCGGCAATATAAAACTCATCACGGGTAATGCGACGTTCAATAACGGGAATGCCCAAATCTTTGGCAAAACGAATCACGGTTTGGCGCGTAATACCGTCTAAACCACCGCCACCCAACTCAGGCGTATGCAACTCACCATTTTTTACCAAGAACACATTTTCACCGGCACCTTGGCAGACAAAACCATGCGGATCTAACAGCATCGCTTCATCGTAACCACTGGTAGCCACTTCTTGATGCGCCAAAATCGACACCGGATAATTACCCACCGCTTTGGCTTTACACATAGTGATGTTGGGTTGATGGTGCGTGAAAGACGACGTTTTGACACGAATGCCTTTGGTCATGCCATCTTCACCCAAATACGCGCCCCACGGCCACGCCGCAATAGCAACATGGATTTTATTATTTTTGGCGGCAATGCCCATTTTTTCCGAACCAATCCAAATGATTGGACGTAAATAACAGGACTTGAGATTGTTTTCGCGGACAACAGAACATTGAGCGTCCATTAACGTCTGCATATCAAAAGGCACGTTCATTTGAAAGATTTTTGCCGAGTTCAACAGACGCTGTGTATGCTCTTTCAAACGAAAAATGGCGGTACCATCGACGGTGTCATAGGCACGAACGCCTTCAAAGACACCCATGCCGTAGTGCAAGGTGTGCGTCAACACATGAATTTTTGCCTCGCGCCAATCAACCAATTGACCGTCAAACCAAATTACACCATCACGATCTGCCATACTGATCACAGCATTTTCTCCAAAACATCAAATGATTTATGCGTAGACAATGAACATGTGCTGGGTTAAAACCCAGCCTACCTATTGCCTAACCATGTATTAATAACGTTTGCCAACACTGCTGTACCAATGTTCGCGTGGCAATAAATTCCGTATCGGGCACTTGCACGGGTTGTTGTGCTAAGGCCAAACGATGACTGCGGGCGCGATATTCAAGATAGGCGGCTTTTAACGCTTCAACCTGCTCTGCACTTAACTTGTTGCAGGCAGCAAAACCTTCCAAAATACGCACATTGTCGGGATAACGGGTGAGTTCGGGGTAGTCACTCGCCCACGCTAAGACCCCGTATTGCACCATAAATTCGATGTCAACAATACCCCCAGCATCATGTTTTATATCAAAAATTGCGCTATTTTTAATTTTAGCCTGACTAGACAAATGGTCACGCATTTTTTCACGCATCGACAGCACTTCTTCCCGTAGTGCCAGTTCATCCCTTTTCTGCGCCAGAACCTCGCGGCGAATGGCAGCAAAGGCTTGCGCCAACTCGTCATCACCCGCAACTACACGGGCGCGCACCAACGCTTGATGCTCCCACGTCCATGCTTGATGCAGTTGATATTCTTGAAATGCTTTTAAGCTACTGACTAATAAACCGGCATTACCTGATGGCCGCAGACGCATATCGACTTCATACAACTGCCCTGCCGCCGTTGCCGTCGTCAGCAAGCTGATAATCTTTTGCGCTAGGCGTGCATAGAATTCACCACCCGTAATCGCTTTAGGGCCATCGGTATCGGCAATAGGGTCGGCATGATGAACAAACACCAGATCCATATCCGAGCTATAACTCAACTCAATACCGCCCAACTTGCCATAGCCCAAAATAATAAAGTCGCCAGTACTCACCGTGCCATCAAAACGACGCGGGAAGCCGTATTTAACGGTCAATTGCTGCCATGCTAACGCCAATACCGACTCAACAACGGCTTCACCAATCCATGTTAAATAATCGCTGACTTTCATCAGTGGCAACGTGCCTTGTATATCTGAGGCGGCGACCCGCAAGACATGGCTTTTTTTGAAAATACGCAACACGCGCATTTGTTCTTCGACATCTTCTTGGGGAATACGCAATAACTGCTGGCGCAACTCCGACAACAACTGCGCCTTGAGCGGTGGCGCGAACAAGGTATCGGCGTTCAACAGCTCATCCAGCAATACCGGATAACGCGCCAACTCCTCGGCAATCCAAGGGCTCGCGGCGCACAAACTAATTAACCGCGACAACGCCGCTGGATTTTCCAACAACATCACCAAATACGCGGTGCGCCGTAATACCGACTCAATTAACGGCAAGCAGCGCATTAACGCCAAATCGGCTTGCGGATGTTGGCCAGCCGTTTCAATCAATAACGGCATAAACTGATCAACACGCGCCCGACTCAATTGCGGCATGGTTTTTAACGCGCGGCTAGTACGTAATTGCTGTAGCCGTTGATGAATGGCCTCGCCATCAGTAAAGCCAATGTTCTGTAATGCCGTAGCGGCATCATCAACGCCATCAATCCACAATAACTTTGCCACTTCACTACTAGTAGTCGTTTCTTTAGGCTCACCGCGCGCGACAATCACATGCTGAAACTGCGCGCTGACTTTGTGCCGATGGTTATCCAAGGCGTGATAAAACGACGGCCAATCACAAAAGCCCAGACTAATTGCCAAGCGTAAGCGCACGAAGTCATCATCAGGCAACATTTGCGTTTGTTGGTCGTTATAGGCTTGTATACGATGCTCGACCATACGCAAAAATCGATAGGCTTGCGTTAAATCATCTGCCGCTTGTGCGGGCAATAATTGCCGCTCCACCAAAACCTGCAGCACCGGAATCAATGGCCGTTGTTGCAAGGCTTTATAAACACCGCCACGAATTAACTGAAAGGCTTGGGCAATAAACTCGACATCGCGGATACCCCCCGAACCGAGCTTGATATTGTTGTCCATGTCTTTACGCCGCACTTCGCGCTCAATCATCGCTTTCATTTCGCGCAACGCGGCAAACGCGCTGTAATCAATATAACGGCGATAGACAAACGGTTTTAACGTTGTTAGTAGCTCATTACAAACAGCCAAATCGCCAGCCACAGCGCGCGCTTTGATAAAGGCATAACGCTCCCATTCGCGGCCATGTTGTTCGTAATAACGCTCCATGGCATTAAATGACAACGCCAGCGCACTACCATCGCCCCAAGGCCGCAGGCGCATATCAATTCTAAAGACAAAACCATCAGCCGTTTGTTGATCTAAAAGCCGAATGACACTTTGACCGAGTTTGATAAAAAACTCTTGATTGCTAATGCTGGAGCGGCCATTGGTTTCGCCCGCTTCGGGATAACTAAAAATCAGGTCAATATCCGACGACAGATTGAGTTCTTGCGCGCCTAATTTGCCCATGCCAATGACAACCATGGACTGCGGCTGTTGCGACTCTTCGCCAATCGGCAGGCCATAACGGGCAATTAACGGTGTTTGCGCATAACTAATCGCAGCATCAATACTGGCCTCAGCGAATGCCGACAACTCATCCGTCAACTCCTCCAGTGTGCATAAACCATTCACATCACGATAGACCCAGCGCAACATCGCTTGTTGGCGCAATTGACGAATGCTCTGCATCCATAAAAAATCGGTGCTTTGATTGGCGAGGAGCGAGGCTAAATGTTGACGATAGTAAGGGCGCGGCTGTGGTTGTGTTAAATCACCACGCTCATACATGCGCCAAAATGCTTGCGGGAATTGGCACAGCGTTTTAATGGCGTAGTCGCTGCTGATCGCTAATTGCATCAGTTGGGGCGTGATGGTTTGCTGCAGGGTTTGCCATTCTGAGGACAGGTTGGCCTGTGAAAAGGCTGTTTCACAGGATTGGAGACTATTATCTATGTGTTGCTGCAACTGCGGATAATGATGGAGAGAGTTGATCATATACTTATTATTTCCCGCTCGCTAAAAAGCACCTTTTTTATCCTTTGCAGCAACGTATTCTTTGAGGCTTAGAAAATCCCTCTCAATACCTCAATAACTCGTTCTTGCTGCTGCTCGGTCAAATTAGACCCAGACGGCAAACAAATACCTAACTCAAACACCTCATCCGAAATACTTCTATCATCGTCATGGCGATAATAAGCACAGTTCGCAAACAGCGGTTGTTGATGCATGGGTTTCCAGATGGGCCGCCCCTCGATCAGTACGCTACTCAAAGCTGCGAGCAAATCGGCAGGTTTTTTATTGGTCTTAGTCGCATCAATAGTTAACGCACTCAGCCAATGTGTACAACGACCAAAACTCGGCTCAGGCATCATGTTAATCGGCAAACCTGCCAGACCATTGACATAACGCGAGTAGATGTCTTGCCGTGCTTTAACCCGATCATCAAGCACTTTAAGCTGACCACGGCCAATCCCAGCCAACACATTACTCATCCGATAGTTATACGCCATTTCAGAGTGTTGATAATGCGGTGCAGGATCTCGGCCTTGTGTGGCCAAATAACGCGCTTTTTTAATATATTCCTCATTATTAGACACCAGCATGCCGCCACCAGAAGTGGTGATAATTTTGTTGCCGTTAAAGGAATACACGCCCATAACACCTAACGTACCGCTTGCTTTGCCTTTGTACGTGGCCCCGAGAGACTCAGCGGCATCTTCAATAATCGGCACTTGATAATGCTGACAGATCTCAATAATCGGATCCATATCGGCGCTTTGGCCATATAGACTTACCACCATCACCGCCTTGGGCAGCTTGCCTTTCGCTTCAGCATCCTGAAAGGCTTTCAGCAGTGCCTGAGGCGACATATTCCAGGTCGCAGGCTCTGAATCAATAAAAACCGGCTTGGCGCCACGATATAAAATAGGGTTGGCACTGGCGACAAAGGTCAGTGTAGAACAAAAAACAACATCATCGGCCTGCACATCAAGAATATGCATCGCCAAATGCAAAGCGGCGGTACCCGAACTTAACGCTGCCGCATGTTTAATATCGACATACTCGGCCATCTCCTGCTCAAACGCATCCAGATTAGGGCCTAGCGGAGCAATCCAGTTCGAGACAAAAGCTTGCTCGACATATTCACGTTCAAAATCACTCATGTGTGGTGACGATAACAGAATCGGCGCATGCATATCGCGACGATCCAATAACCCAATCACCCGACGAGATGCATCAAGAATCGGCAAATGATCAATATCATGCTGATTCATTAACGCTAACGCTTGTTGTGGGGTGTGTTGAGCGTTAATAACCTTAGATTCAATCGCTGGTAACGCTTGCAGATCATCATCCAGCTTTTTACCGTCGAGCAAATAGCGTCTTAAATCACCATCGGTAATGGTGCGTATCAGTATCTGATTTTGATCCACCAATAATAAAATTCGGTCAGCCGTTTTATCCATTTGCCGCATGGCTGAGGCAACGCTTTGATCCGCTGTAATCATCAATGTTTTTAATTTACTTTTCATTCGCTTAGATCCCACCGCGCCGGTACACCTTTAGCAACGACACCATCGGGTACATTACCAATCACCACCGCTCCTGCACCAATTACCACATCACGACCCACACGGCACTGCGGTAATACCACCGCTCCAGCGCCAACAAGCGTATTTGCACCAATATGCACGCCACCACCCAAGGTGGCATGGGGTGCTATATGAGCATAGTCACCAATCTGACAATCATGATCAACAACCGCACTATGATTAACAATAACGCTTTTGCCTAACCGCGCATTAACGCTAACCACCGATAACGCTGCGATAAAACAACCATCATCAATGACTGCCATCGGCGAAATAGCTGCCTTGGGGTGTTTGACCGTTAGCAGTTTATGGTTGGTACTCAACAAGCGTTCAGTCCATATTTTGCGAATACGATTACTGCCAATGGCAATATGACATGCCTCATGCAAATCATGGGGATTAACAGGCGATGTAATTGGCGATAAACCAAGGAAAGTTCGCCCTGTCAGTGCTGAGTTATCATCATGAATTGAAAGCTGAGTCAGTGGATTATTTTGCCACAGAGCGTCCGCAACAACCCCTGCATGTCCGCCAGCACCTATCAAGCTACACATTAATGGCGCATCAATAGGCATTTGTCTTTTCCAAAATAGAAGGAGCTAAAGATAATTCGTTCAAGAGTTTGGTTATACGCATGGATGCTTGGCCATCACCATAAACATTGAGCCAGTGGCCTCGTGGCAATGACAGTGCAGCCACAAGGGCATTGGTCACATCCTCCGTTACCGCTTCAACATTAATGACATTACCACTTTGTTCGCGTTGATTTTGGCGACTACCAATATTAACCACCGACAATTGAAAACTGGCCGCCTCAATAATGCCGCTTGAGGAGTTTCCGACTAAGACGGCAGCATGGGATAACGCCTGAAGATAATCGACTCGGGAGAGATGATTAAGCAGTTTAATGCGCCATGTCGCAGCAACACTCGACAAATAGTCGCGAATAGCACTACCACCTGCGTCGGCATTTGGCATTAATGCTAATACCTCTAGATCCAATGCCAATACACCATCCAAAGCGGCCCGTGCTTGTGCTGCGGCTTCAGCCTGATTCTGGACTACCGGATGAAACAGAAATAATGCTTGTTGTTTGTGCTCACTAAAGCCGTACTGTTGACACCACATTGCCCGTTGCAGATGAGGCAAATCCGTGAGTCCATCTAGGCCTGGCGCGCCAGTGACAAAAATACGGTTAGCGTCTTCACCCATTTTTATCAAGCGTTCGCGAGCGCCTGTTGTCGCTGTAAAATGATAGTGCGACAGCTTGGAAATCGCATGACGTATGGGCTCATCAACCGTACCCGACAACTCACCGCCATGAATATGAACAATAGGAATATTCTGATACAGAGCAGCAATAGCCCCCGCCATCATTTCGCCTCGATCACCCAATAACACTAAAACATCCGGACGATATTCAGCCAAGACCGCCGATAATTTCGATGTGATATCGCCAACCGCTGTTGCCATCGCCAACCCGGTTGTCGTATCAACATCCACCGGAATTCGGGCAATGATCGGCAACCCCGTTGCTTCAATATCGCAAACCGTTAAGCCATAACAAGCAGACAAATGCATACCCGTGACTACCACCCCTACGTCTAATGACGGTTGAGCGTGCATAGTGCATAAAGCATGAGTCATTAGACCAAAGTCAGCACGGGTGCCCGTTAAATAAAACACACGCCGGGTCATGATAAATCCGACCATTGCAAGGTAGTATGTTTAGGCAAGTCGTGGACATAAGCTTTCTGGCCAATGACCGAGGCGAGAAACTTCGGCTCTATGCCTGTGCCCGGACGTAACAATTGAACATCGTCACGACTAACACAATCACCCGCTTTGACATCCTTAACCAAGGTCAAACTACGACGCACCAAACTTCTGACTGGCAACTCACTTAAACGAGGTGCTTTGATGCCATCACCTTTGGCTGCCTCAACTTGACGAATCGCACCTACCATCGCCTTTAACTCGTGTGGCTCCAGCGAAGCGGCGTGGTCTGGCCCTGATTGCGTTTTATCTACCGTGAAATGCTTTTCAATGACCATAGCCCCCATTGCTACCGCAGCAATGGCGATGGTAATACCCAAGGTATGATCGGAATAGCCAATTGGCAGTTGTACGCTGTCGGCAATTGTTCGCATAGCCAACAAATTGACGTCCTCGGCTTTGGCAGGATAGTTGGAGGTACAATGCAGAATTGTTAAAAAGCCAGGGGGCAAATCTCCCAAACCTGCTTGGGCGCGGGACTGGCGAATCACCGCCACCGCTTCCTCAATTTCTGCTAAGGCACCCATGCCTGTGGACAAAATCATCGGCACATTACGGTGCGCCAACTCGGCAATAAACGGGTAATTGGTTAACTCACCGGATGGGATTTTTAACGTTTTCATACCCAATGCCAGCAAAAAATCGGCGGCTTCAATGTCAAACGGTGTCGACATAAATTGAATACCACAATGCAGACAATGTGCTGCTATTTTTTCATGGTCTTCATCTGACAGCTCCAAGGCTTTCAGCATCGAAAACTGGTCGCCATCTTCACCTAGCTGCTGCTTTTGGTATTCTGCTTTTTCTGCACCTACCGCGACCAATTTCTCAGCCTTAAAGGTCTGAAATTTGACGGCATCCGCTCCTGCCTGCGCCGCAATTTCGACAAGCCGCAAGGCATTCGCGAGCGAGCCATTGTGATTAACACCTGCCTCAGCAATAATAAAACAAGACTTATTCACAATGTAAACCCATCATCTATAACGAGATTTTGCCCATTAACGCCACGCGCAGCCGGAGACAGCAAAAACACGAGTGCCGCCGAAATATCTTGTGGCGCCAGCATACCTATTGTGCCCGTATGTTTGGCATAAGCCTCAACAAAGGCTTCAGGCTGATGGTCAAAGATACCGCCCGGACTCAGGCAATTGACACGTACACCACTGTCTTTTAAATATTTCGCGACATAACGACTCAAGTGAATCAGTCCCGACTTAATCGCTGCGTACTCCACGGGCATGGTCATTGGCGTATTGTCATAAATCTCAAAACGCGGTGCCATAACACCATAAATAGACGCAATATTGACGATATGCCCACCACCCTGTTGACGGAAAAATGCACCCGCTTGCTGCATTACCAGAAAGTAGCCGCCCAAATGCAAATTAAGATTTTCGCAAAAGTCGCCATAGGCTACTTCTTCAAAAACTTTGCCATAACGGGCATTACGCGGATAGGCGGTATTGACCACCGCATCGACTGCACCCCACGCTTTCGCTGTCAAAGCCAACGCTGTATTGATGGATTCGGCATTGGTAATATCTATGCCCGTTGCTCGCGTCTTATCACCTAACTCCGTCTGTACTGCGTCAACAGCTTGCTGCTGCTTGTCGGCAAGCATGACGTTGGCTCCCGCAGCAACCAAGGCCTTAGCAAAATCTTTACCCAACAAACCGCCTGCGCCAATCAACAACACCCTTACACCATCGAGATTCATACATTCTCCTGTTGCCAATTGGCATAATCATGTCCACAGCGGTCTTGTCTAGGATCAAACAACGCGCGACTTTGACGAACCACATCCTGCTCAATATTAAAAACGGCAAGATCACCTTGAGTCGCAAATGGCAACAGCGCTTGACCATCGGGATTGTAAATCGCCGATGAAGCAACATAGCTTAAATGATTACCATCTTGCCCCGTACGATTGACACCAATAACAACGGCGCGCTGCTCAATCGCACGCGCAGCTAACAATGTCTGCCAATGAGCAACTCGTGCGGCTGGCCAACTAGCAATATTGACTAATAATTCGGTAGTTTTGGGTAGCGTACTATAGAGTTCAGGAAAGCGCAGATCGTAACAAATACTGAAGGCCGCGGGCATGTCGCCGAGTGTCGCTATCAACCGAGCTCGTCCCGCTTGAAAACTTTTACTTTCCTGCCCCGGAGCAAACAAATGAATTTTGTCGTAATGTCCTTTGGCTGCACCATCAGTCGCTAAGACATAAAGTCGGTTAAGCAAACTACCCTCTTGCTCACAAATCATCCCAAACACTAACTCGACGTTAAATCTAACTGCGAGCGCACTAAAAGAGCGTAACGTCCAAGAATCGTGCTCATTTTCCGCAAGTGCTGGGTTACTAACCGAAAAACCTGTCAGTGTCATTTCAGGAAAGATAACGACGTTTGCACCCAACTCAACAGCCATTTGCACATAACTCGTACAGGCCGCTAAGTTTGTCTCTTTATCCTCCCACTGCGAGTCGAGGGACACTAGCGCCACACGCATCAGTTATATTTCCGGAAAACAGGCTTAATCGTTGGGCCAACCAGATACTTATCGACACCTTCACGCAAGGCGCGCGCATAGACATCAAAAGCGCTCGCCAAAGCATTTTTGGTCTTCTCCAGTGAATGCTCGTCATGACGATAGGCCAACGCAATCCACGGCATCATCACGCCCTGCTTAATCATTTCCTGCAAGAACAATGTCCGTAAGGCAAACGAAGTTTGGCCATCCGCATCAAGGGTCATAAAATAGGGCGAACAGGCGTAGCCACCGACGCGGAAATTTTGGGTAATTCCCGCAGCTTCAGCCTGACCGCGCATGGTTTCCATCAATGCCTCACCATAGCTCCATAAGTGACCGACCACATCATGCTTTTGCATATAACGGATACTAGCGACAAAAGCACCTAGGCTAGACATTTCAGCACCATGCGTACTGGACATCAGAAACACCCGCTCCTGACCATCTATGTCTGTACTGCCCAACGACATAATCTCACGCCGCCCCGCTACACAGGCGACAGAAAAGCCATTGGCCATCGCCTTGCCAAAAGTACACAAATCAGGTTCGATGCCAAAATAGTGCTGAGCACCTTTTAAATGCCATCTAAAACCGGTAATCATTTCATCAAGCACAAATACAGCACCATACCGATGACATAACTCTTTGACCGCAGCTAAAAAACCCGGCAATGGCTCTTCAGTAGTGGCAGGCTCTAAAATGACACAAGCAATATCATTGGGATATTGATCAAACAGAGCTTGCAACGACGCAATGTCGTTGTAACGGAAGTTTTTGGTTTTGCTCGTCGTTTCCGCAGGTATGCCACGCGTCAAAATCGTTGAGCCAATAAACCAGTCATCATAAGAGAAAAAGGGATGATCCTGACAACGGACAACTAACTCACGCCCCGTGTACGCCCGCGATAACTTAACCGCTGCCGACACCGCAGATGAGCCATTTTTAGCGAACTTGACCATATCGACATTGACTAACTCAAGCAGCATCTCAGCTGCTTCCAGCTCAATCAATGAAGCTCTGGTGAGGTTATTGCCCAATCGGATTTGAGCAATGGCGGCTTCGTCAATTTCGTCTTCGGCATAACCAATCGTCACTGCCCGTAATGCCATGCCATAATCCAAATAACGATGGCCTTCGGGGTCAAACACCTCAACGCCTTTGCCACCCAGCAATAGTTCAGGGGCATTGGCAGGAAACTGGTCATGACCACGAGAGTAGGTATGCGCACCGCCAGGAATAGCTTTTAATAAACGCTCTTGATAATTCATTCCTCACCCCGCAACCGTGCTCTTTCTGTATGAAAATTCTGCCAATACTCTTGATTGACACCCTGATTTAATTGAAACAAATCTTGCGACTCAACAATGGCAACAATCTGATCATCCGTCGCTGTTGACAGTATGTCCTTAGCCATTAGCTCGCTGATAACAGCCGAGAAAAATAACTGATCTTCAGGATAATCCAGCGTAAAGCGCAATTCGGGTTTGGCCGCCAACGGCATAACAATATCTTGCCATGCGTTCTCAGGAAAAATAACACCCCAACCGGTGTCAAACGATCGTGACCACCACGGCATAACGACCTGCTCCAGAAACTGCGTGCGATAACCCATCGCATTCATCCCTAGTGGCAAGCCTGTGGTGCGCACCAGATCAGCACCATCAAGCAACGCCTGTGCCACATTAGCAACGGCCATTGGCGAACATAAAATATCATCGCCATCGACTGAGACCAGCGCATCTAATCCTAACGCTCGAGCAGCTTCCAGATGACGACGCGGGATATTATCTAGATGGCCATAAAACACATGGGTATCGGCACATTCAAAACGGGCAAAATCACGATTTTCAGGCTCATCACTGGTCGCGATAACCAACTGCATAGAGCAAGGCAGCGTTACTAGTACAGGCCGCAAACGGGACAGCAAACACGCGATAAAGCTTTGGCCATTCACTTCCAGCAAATGCTTACGGGGCAAACGACTAGAGCCTAGGCGCGCCGTGACTAAAACACCGATGTTCATACGCCTAGTCTCTGCGTGACACCACAACGACTCGACTCTTCAGCAGCATAAAGAATGCGCAGAATACGGTGATCCTCGGCTAAGGTATTTGGGAACGGCTGATTCGCCGTGATTGCCTGGCAAAAAGCCGAAACCTCATCAATATACATTTGTTCACTGATGTTGGCGTTGTAACCAGCAGCCGATTGACCACGTTCGTAAGGCATTTCTTCCCAGGCCTGAGTTTTGGCATCAAAGAATTGAATCACACCCTGATTCCAATCCCAAACCAACTGTCCTTGCTCACCATTAATCAATAACCGTCTAGTGGCGACACGAGACACCACATCAACCGTCAACACCATCGAATAGTCAGAAAAATCCAGCAGCACGTTATAGGTATCATCAATGGCTTCGGCACCCACGATATTAATCGTTTTGCGTACCTGAGCACTAACGCCCGTCGGCCAACCAAACACGCGCGTCAACCACGTCAGCTCAAATGGAACAATTTCTCTGGCTCCACCCGTATCACGCTGGGAAACATAATACTCTTGCACTTGCTCATAGGTATGCCAGTCGGGCAAATACTGACCGGAATGCATTAACACATTGGAGATTTTACCCAAGCGCCCCGATTGCACTAATGCCCGGATTTGCTGAATCGCGGGGTGAAACAACAATGTCGCTGAGGGTGCCGCAACCAACGCTTTTGTTGCGGCAATGAGCTCGACCATGCCTGTATCAACCACACTCGCTTCCACAAAAAATGGTCGTTGCTGCTTAACAGCAGCACTCATATAAAAATGATGAACATCGGGTGGAACGCTAATGATCCATGCTTGTTTAGCCGTATTTGTGGGCAAATCAGCTAAATCCGCTACGGTTTCTACACCATAGGCCTGCATCACTTCATGACGGCGATCTGCACGTGGATCTATGCCAACAATCTGCTTTTCACCCAGTGCTTGAAGACAACGAATACGGCGTTTGCCCATAGAGCCTAGACCGATCACCACAAATTGCATATTCATTTTTGTTCAACACTCCGTGCTAAAGCAACGAGTTAATAACAGTAATCACATTCTGAGTAGCGCTACCCACCTGAGGAAGCGCCATGGGATCGACCAACGTCGTTTGACCATCATCCAGAATATCGGTAAGGGCCAACTCTAATTCATCCACACTATCCAGCCCTCGAGCAATGCCCATGCTGGCAAATGGGGCATCCGCACTAGCGACCGACAACTCCAGTGCCAGCACTGGTTTTGCTAAAAGTGCTGCTTCTAATCCTACTGTTGACGACAATATTACGACCACATCCGCTGCCGCGAGCAGGACAGCAAGATTTTCTTCTTTTGTGCTGTAAATGGCACGTTCAGGCAAAGGAGTCAGTGCCACTTGTTCACTTGGATGATGACGAATAACAAGAAACCAATCGTCATGCTTGGCGAGAATTGCCAATAGTTGCTGATCTATTTTACGCGGTAATAACGGATCGCCTAACTTGCCACTAAACGGATGAACGGCAGGTTCATCCTGTGATGCCCAAACAATCACTTTTTTAGTGCCAATCGCATGATGTTGACGCCATTGCCCCGCTTTTACAGGCAATGTGTTATCTGCCAAACGATCGAATGCAGGATTTCCGGTTACAACCACCTGATCATCATGCCGCCCTTTCATCAATAAGCGATTACGAACAAAAGGCGATAAGACGCAGACCCGCGTCGCATAGTCAGGATGACCAATCCAGGCACTTTCTTGTGTTGCAAACAAATCGACCACACACACTGATGGCACACCTTGTTCACCAGCCGCCAAAATAGCCGCTCTTTCAGCACGCGGTGAGTTTGTCGCCACGACCAAATCATAGCCTCGATCGGCAATCAACTGTCCGAGTAGCCTCGTTGGTAAAAACGCTTGGCGACCACGATTGGTATATATCTCGCTGGCATGTTTAACTCCATAAGCCCCTTCAAGCTCCGCATAACTCAAGCCCAAATAAGCTTCCGTTTCTTCTTTCTCTATCACGGTATGCTCAAAATTAGCCGAGAGTTCATACCCCCGAGTTAATGCATATTCACTATCGCCATATTCCAACAAATTACGAAAGCCAAAAGAAGGAATATGATGCTGACGACAAACAAAAGCGGCCGTCGTCAAAGCCAAAACATCTACCTGATACAATGCTGTTTCACGCAGTGCCTTAATAATCGGAATCAACATCGCAAT
>CANBZV010000010.1 GCA_947373945.1 Moraxellaceae bacterium | reverse complement strand
TAACTGTCGCTCTTCAGCTAGTGATTGCCAAGTCGTCGGTAGATCAGGTTTGTCACGCAACAGTTGTTTAAATTGCTCAGCAAAATGTTGTTGCTCAGGCTTAGTCATTAAAACCAACAAATCAAACATTGGCTGCCATAAATGTTGATGGCTTGCTGCCGTGATCAAGCGTTGTTGATACTCTGCGCCCTGCTCCACTATTAACGTCGTTAATAACTGACGTTGTGACAAAGACATGTACTCAATAAGCGGCAGCAAGGTTGCCCACAATGAAAATCTGTCTGCATTAACTAACACACTGGTTAATACATTTTCTTTTGATAAAGTCGGCATGTTAATAAGCTTGAACTGAGTCGCTGGCGACATACAGGCGAATAACGGTAAGGCTTCTTGCCAAAGATTTAGCTCCTGCACGGTTTTAACAAGCGTATCTAATACCGACTCATCTTGTTCCGCTGAGATATCGCCCAACTCCCGTTTTAACTCATCTTCCAAATGCAGCATGAGTGCCAAGGCTTCAGGCCACAGATGTCCATTCGCCTGTAGATAGCTAATCAACTTATGTAAGCGTTCTTTTGGCAACAAACGCATAATGTCACTTAGTTGATGTTTGCCCTCAATAAAAAAGCCAATGTGTAACAGCGCTTCTTCGGTCGCGACATCTTGTAAAATAATTTTTAACTGTGCAGGCTGCATATAGCCCACAAAACCACCCATGATAATGTAATGTTTATGCACCAATAACTCGGTGGCAACTGCACGTAACTTGGGCAACGGCATATTTTGAATAATATCTTTAACTCGCCTCGGATCTAGCTCTAAAGTAACCTTGGCGAGAAACGGGATAGTCATTTTGTCGGCCAAATCAATGGCTCGTTGATACGGCATTTCACTCGCAATACGCGCGCATAGCATTGGGCCAAAAATCTTTTCACCAATAGTCGCCGTTACCCCGGCTGGCATTAATTTGCTAGCGGATGCTAATTTCTGAAATAATTTGCGACCATCATTAAATAGTTTGTCGGTGGTTAATGTACGTACTTTGATCAACGTGGGTAGTGCTAACTGCTCTAAAAAGCTTAACTCGGTACTTGCCACCCCTAACAATTGACCCAATTTAACTAATTCAGCGCTGGTATCTAATTTACTCATAACCTTAACTCTCCTACTTCTTAACCACGAACAATTTTTTTAACGGCACCACGCAAAATAGCTGGCACATAATTCAGGCCATTTTCGATAGCATTTTCAAGTGTTTGCCGTTGCTTTTGCTGGGCAGAAATAATTAAGGTATTTAATTGTAGTAACTGGGCTTCACTAAGTGCCGTTAGGTCGGCTAATTCCGTGGCAGGGACTTTTAATGTATTGGCTAGTTGCTCTACAGCTGGGTTAGTCATATGCAAGTCTCAAAAGTGTATGCAATCAATAATGCTGACTTCACGTGATGAATGCATTGACTAAGTACGCTAACTTTGAGGCTAGAGAGATAATTTACGCAAAAAAACATCACGATTCAGCGCTTATTTCGAGATTACCATGTAATATAAATTACAATACGTTTTTTCTATTCTGATTTATTTATGAGTTACCTTTCTATTCAAGAAGCCGTTTGGCAAGCAGCCGAAAGTTTGATGTCTCAGGGCATACGCCCTACTGTCGCTAATGTCCGTGAAATTACGCAGCGTGGCAGTGCAGGGACAATTAATGATTCACTCAAAGAATGGTGGCAAGATTTAGCCAAACGGATCAGTGTTCGTGCGGTTCACCCTGATGTGCCTGAACCTGTTGTTGCCGTAATGCAGCAACTTTGGCAAGTGGCTTTAACTCATGGTGAGTCTGTATTTGAGCAGTTTAAGGTGGATGCTCAACAAAAAGTTGATGCCGCAGAACAAGTTAAAATGGCGGCGCTAGAACGTCAACAACAAGCAGAAAATAAAGTTTCGACATTACAAGTACGACTTGAAACATTACAAAAATCTGAACGGCAATTACTGACGACGGTTGCGACTGAGCTTGCGTTACGCACGCAAAGCGAACAACAATTCGAAGCACTTAAAATAAGCACACAAAAAAGCCTGTCCGAGTCTGAAGCCAATAAAAGCCAACTCGAAAAAGAACTTGCTTTATTAGCGGCGCAATATCAACACCACGAGCAGCAATCGACACAAAGGAATCAGCAGCTAGAACAACAGGTATTTGAGTTGCAACAGCAGCTTGTTAAACAAGTGGCTAGTCATGAGCTTATTGTTCAAGCATCAGAATTGCATGCCAATCAATCAGATATGCAATTATTGCAAGCACAGACAGAACTTCGGTTACTGCACCAACGTTTAGAGAGCTGTCTGGTAGAAAATGCTGAATTAAAAGCCACACTGCAACGACCTATTCAGAAACGTGATGTTTTGCGCGCTAAATTAAAACGTTATTAACAATTAAAAATAGAGATTTTATGCGTCTTCTCCATACGTCTGACTGGCACTTAGGTCAAAATTTTTTTGGCTTTAGTCGTCATTATGAACATCAGCAATTTCTAACAGAGCTGTTAAACGTATTGGTTGAGCAACGCATAGATGTTTTGCTAATCGCAGGCGATATTTTTGACACGGCTAATCCTCCATCAGCATCACAACAGCAGCTATATCAGTTCTTATGTGCCGCCAAGCAGCGAGTAACGCATTTACAAGTCGTGATTATCGCCGGCAACCATGACTCACCTACCCGTTTAGAAGTTCCTGCACCTTTTCTGGCGGCATTTGATATGGTTGTGGTCGGCCAAGTCACACGTCAGCAACAACAGATTGATATTGATAAGCTGATTATCCCCTTACGTAACCAACAAGGTGACATTCAGGCTTGGTGTTTGGCTGTACCTTTTTTGCGTCCTGGCGATGTCCCCAAAGTCGATGATGCTACTGATGCTTATTTAGAGGGTATTGCCGCGTTGTATCAGCAAACCCTCGATGCAGCACTGGCAAAAAGACAAGCGGGTCAAGCAATTATTGCGATGGGGCATTGCCATATGATGGGTGGCCAAGTCTCGGTAGAGTCGGAGCGGAAATTAGTCATAGGGGGTGTTGAAGCATTATCCCCTGCGATTTTTGCACCAGAAATTGCTTATATCGCGCTTGGTCATTTGCATCTGGCGCAACAAGTTGGACAAGATGCCCGCGTACATTACTGTGGTACGCCTATACCGATGTCTTTTTCGGAGATTAGCTATCCGCATCAAGTGCTAATTATTGAATTAGAGCAGGCGCAAGTAACATCCATTCAGCCTATTAAACTAACGCGAAGTGTTGATTTTATTCGCATCCCCCCTAGTCCAGCTCCTTTAGATAGGGTGTTGGATATATTGGCTAGTAAAACATGGCCAGAAGTACCTGAACAACAGCAACCTTATTTACAAGTGCGGGTTTTACTGGATAAGCCAGAACCGTCATTGCGCGCTCAAATTGAACAGGCTTTGCAAGAAAAATCGGTGAGGCTGGTAAAAATCGAATCAAGCTATCCACGTAGCACTAATACTACTGGCAGTGACCAATCCTTCTCGTTGGAAGATGTCCAAAAACTTCAACCTGAAGATGTTTTTCTACGACTGTATCAACAAAAATATGGCAACTGCCCGGATGGACCACTGCTTGCAGCGTTTAGGGATTTACTTAGTCAAAACATAGCTCAGGGAGATGAGTCATGAAAATTTTGGCTATTCGTGGGCGTAACTTAGCATCGTTAGCGGGTGATTTTGAGCTGGATTTCCAACGTGAACCTTTAGTCTCCGCAGGATTGTTTGCTATTACTGGCGCAACGGGTGCGGGGAAAAGCACCTTGTTGGATGCACTGTGTTTAGCCCTCTATAACAAAACACCTCGCTTAGCGCGCGTTAGCAAACAAAGTGGCGTTGATTTAAATGATGTTGCTGGACATACCTTAAAAATCCATGAAACTAAAAATCTGTTACGTCGTGGCGCAATAGAGGGATTTGCTGAGGTTGATTTTATCGGCAATGATCATCAGCCCTATCGAGCCAAATGGAGTATTCGGCGAGCGCGAAACAGCCACACAGGGGCTTTACAGGATGAGTCACTGAGTTTGCTTAGCTTGCCGAGCTTGCAAGCAGTTGGTCATAAAAAAACTGAAGTATTAGCTGCTATTGAAGCCAAAATCGGTTTGTCGTTTGAAGAGTTTAATCGTGCTGTTTTACTGGCACAAAATGAATTCTTTGCTTTTTTGAAATCTGATGACAATGAACGAGCCACGCTGCTAGAAGCATTAACCGGAAGCGGTCATTTTACGGCGCTCTCTCGACAGGCATTTAATCGTCACAAAACCGAAAAAGATGCTCTAGTTCGTTTGCAGGAACGACTCAAAAATCAACTACCGCTCTCTTCGGAAGCATTGGAACATATTCACGCCGCTTTGCAGCTATTGCATACGCAAGTCAAAGAACAGCAGCAGCAGCGAGATACCTTAAAACAACAATGGCAATGGCATAACACCGCCCAGGAGTTACAGCAACGAGTCGCTATTGCTGAAACCACGCTGCACCAGGCACAACAGCAGCTAATAGCTCAAACAACGCAACAGCAACTCGTTAAACACGTTGAGTCCGTTCAGGAAGCACGACCGCTACTGTACCAAGTTCAGCATCTACAGACGCAAATAGATAAACAACAGAACGAACTCCAGCAGTTGCAGCAAGATTTTGCAATTAAAATAAGCAGTGAACAAAAGCTGCGTATTGATTATCAGCAAGCACAAGCAGCATTTGAGCAAGGACAACTCAATTTTGAGCAAGCCAAGCCACTCATTGAGCAAGCTAAAAAACTGGATACTCAAATCGAAAGTCAGTTACAGCCCTTTCACACTGCACAAAATCAGCTATTGAATGCAAAAAAAAATCTGAGTCAAAGTGCCTATAAAGAATTGATACATTGGGATCAAATCAAACAGTTGTTTTCGCAAGCTCAGGAAAATCTCTGTATCGCTGATAGTGATTACGCCTTAACTCTTGCCCAACAAGCATTGCAGATAAGCCAGCAACAACTTATTTCCTGCCAACAACAGCTACAGCAATTTGATAGCGAACAGCTCGTAGTAGCTCGTAAAGGCATAGTCCATCAACAGCAGCACTTGCAAACGACTGATAAGCTTTGGCAACAATGGCTAGACTGGCAACAGCACATTGAAAGATTGCAACAAGAATTAGTCAAAGCTGACCAGCGCAACACGATAATCAATCAACGGTTGGCGATGATTAGCCAACAATTAGCGCCGTTAGCTGCACAACTAGTGCAAGCACAAAAGTCGCTGGATTGGGCTAAATTAGCTTGTACCCAAGATGTCGAAAATTTGCGCCAACAATTAGTGGATAATGCGCCTTGTCCTGTTTGTGGTGCGATTGAGCATCCCTATGCTTCACATAACCCACAGTTGGAGCAATTATTTTCATCATTTGAGGCTGAAGTAAAAGCCTTACAGCTTCAGTCAGATAGTTTTTATCAAGAACAGGCCCGCCTGACAGGTGAGCAAACGACAATCCTGCATCAACGACAAACGAATCAACAGCAGCTTGATAAGCTTCAACAGTCACAACAAGGTAATCAGCAACAACTCGCGCAGTTAACAAATGCTCATATCTGGCAGACTATTACCATCGCTGAACGCAGTAACTGGATCAATCACCAACAGCAGCAATTGACACAACAATTGGTAGCCATAGAACAACAAGAAGCAAGTTTAAGGCTTGTTATTGTAGCCCGTGACAAAGCACAAATGCTTGTCGATGCCAGTGTATTGGTTGAACGATGCGCCCTTGCCTTGCATGATTTTGTCTCGGCTGCCGATGTCAAAAATCAGCTTGAACAACAGCGACAACAATTTTTTCAGGGTGAATCGGTGGCGGTAATCGAGAGGCAATATATAGAGCAGCAGCAACAAGCTCAGCAAATATTGACAGCGAGTTACGAGGCATTGAATCAACTGATTCAACAGCGTGGCCAAATGGAGAAAGCCATCGAAATCACCCAAAAGCAGCTTACTGAACAACAAGCTGCTTTAGCACAGGGTAGTGACTCGTTGAAAAGCTGGATCACCGACTATAATCAACAAAATCTGTTTATATTGGATAGGTCGCAATTAATCACCCTTTTACAATACGATAGTTTATGGCTTAAACAACAACAATCGGCGCTGCAAGCTTTGCAAACCTTGGCGGATAATAGTCTGATTAATTTGCAAACTCGCCAGTACGATGCACAACTGCATCAGCAACAAGCACCGGCCGAAAGTGACAAAACAGCCATTGAATATGCGTTACAGCAACTTGAACAAACAATTGATCGCCAACAGCAACAGCTAGGGCAATATCAGCTGCAAATTCAGCAAGATAATGAGCGCCAGCAACAAGCCGCAGACATCCTGCAACAATTAACGGTTCAGCAAATGCAGTGTGATTTGTGGGGACAATTAAATGAGGTGATCGGTTCGGCTGATGGTAAGAAATTCAGAAATGCGGCCCAAGAAATGACGTTGGATGTCCTGTTATTTTATACCAATAATCACCTTAATGATTTGGCAAAGCGCTATCGCTTGGAGCGCGTCAAAAATACACTGGGCTTGCAAGTCATCGATCAGGATATGGGTGATGAAGTGCGTTCGGTACATTCACTATCTGGAGGTGAGTCATTTTTGGTTTCGTTAGCATTGGCATTAGGGCTGGCATCGTTATCATCACAACGAGTCAGGGTCGAAAGCCTGTTTATTGATGAAGGCTTTGGTAGTTTGGATGCCGAAACGTTGCGAGTGGCGATGGATGCCTTGGATATTTTACAAAGCCAAGGCCGCAAAGTGGGCGTCATTTCCCATGTTGCTGAAATGACCGAGCGTATACCGACGCAAGTACAAATCAAAAAACGTGCAGGTGGCAAAAGTGACGTCACTGTGATCAGAGCATATTAATCATGCCGCCTATCTTTCTACCGCCCAACCCAAGCCAGTTTCCAGACATTAAGCATGTTGATGACGATGGTCTATTAGCATACGGTGGCGATTTAAGCCCAAAAACCTTATTAATGGCCTATAAGAATGGTATTTTCCCTTGGTACAACGAAGAAGACCGTGTGCCTATTTTATGGTGGTCGCCAGAACCGCGCTGCGTCATTAATCCTCAATTATTTGAAGCGTCTCGTTCATTAAAAAAGACTCTTAAATCCGCCCGCTTTACGGTTACGGTTGACCAATGTTTTCTGCGTGTGATTTGCGCCTGCTCTGCACCACGCACCTATGCAGACAGCACTTGGATAAATCAGTCAATTATTAATAGTTACAATGAGTTACACAAACAAGGTGTAGCACATTCTATTGAGGTTTGGAATGTGGATAAGGAGTTGGTGGGTGGGCTTTATGGCTTGAATCTAGGGCAATTATTTTTTGGTGAATCCATGTTCAGCACTGAAACCGATGCTTCAAAAGTTGCTTTTGCGTTTTTAATGAAAGTTTGTGCAAGTTGGAACTTCCCCATTGTTGATTGTCAGCTCCCCAATGACCATTTAATGAGTTTGGGTGCATACACTATACCGCGTACCGAGTTTTTATCACTATTGGCTCGCTATCGCGATCAGACCACACCTGACTGGCAAATACTAAAATCTGTTGTCCACAGTACAGCCTAAGCAAAAAGGATTCTGTTCCAACCACAAACAGAATCCTTTGGCGAGCAATTAAGCTTTGGCGTAGGCAGTAACGATCGGGAAATCAATATCCGTTTGTGCCACAGAATTGACGTAATTGGTTAACGTGTTTAGCGCAACATGCAACACAATCTCAATTACTTCAGCATCGTCAAACCCAGCCGCTTTAACCGCTGTTACTGCATCTTCTGACACATGGCCACGCTCCTGCGCCACGCTCACCGCAAAACGTACGGCCGCATCTGCTTTAGAGTCAGTTGATGTGCCATGGCGGTTAGCTGCAATTTCTTCAGCAGTCAACTTAGCGGCATTGGTCGCCAAATAGGTGTGTACAGATAAGCAATAATCACACCGGTTAACCTCAGCAATTGCTAAAGCGATTCGCTCGCCCGTCTTTGCGCCAATACGACCTTTTCCCAACGCTCCACTCAGGCTGAGATAGCCTTCAAGCGCCGCTGGGCTATTAGCTACCAGCTTCATCAAATTTGGTACTACACCTAATTGTTTCTTCACAGCATCTAACAAAGGCAAAGAGGCAGCAGGTGTTTGTTCAGTGGTAAGAATAGTTAAACGGCTCATAATAATCCTCAATCTCGTTGTTGCCTTGCGAGTGCTTGGCTAGTGAGGCTATTTTGCCAATGATCATAAAAATGAAGAATATATAAATAAAGCAATTAATTATTGCGAAAAATGGAATAGTTAACGCAAGTCATATGCTTATATACAGTTGCAATTGATTTAGGCTTTTATTGAAAATAAGAAGAAGACAACTAATTAAAGTAACGATTGACGCAATATTAGATGACTAAACCCACTTAACGTAGATTCACCGACGCCAGTGAATGTGCGCCAAAGTTACGCCATAGTTTTGCTTTTACATGAGCCGGAATACGAGAGAAATACATATCTGCACGTGTATTAAATGCAGAAATTTTGCCGTTCACCAAGGTTGGATTTCGTTTATTGGCAATAATCGTCCAATAATAGTCTTGCGGTGTCATGTGCTGAGCAATAGCTGTAGTGCGAAAATGCTTAACGCCACTCCAGTAAGGGAGCAATCGTAACTCAATATTTTCGCTTGACAATTGCGTTGGTAACTCAGGTACAGGGATGGCAGAGGGTTTAAAGGGTTTGGTCATGTTATCTCTCTAATTATGTCAGCCAAATCTCTGGAATGGAGTTAACCAGTCTATGCTAAAAGAGTCAACACGTGTCCATCAATTAATTTAACTTATTTATATAAAACAATAGCTTGCATTATGTAACTAATTACACTTCTAATTTATGTGGCGTTGCTAAAATGGCCGGAAAAGCTAATTTTCACGACAGTCTTTTTAGGCCGAAACGATGCAACTCCTTAATAATTAATGCTTAAAATGAGCTCTAAAACGGCCAAATGAATGGTTAATTGGCCAAAATTCTGTGATACTTGTATCTATAGCTAGGAGATAAAATAGCGATTCTGGATGACAAAAAACCTGCATATTTACAAAAAAAGTTTTATGCTTGGATTAAATAAAAACAGCCCGTTACTCTTAAAGTTAAGGACAGGCTTATGACAGCACCTTCTGGGCTAAAATTTTTTAGCACCCCGCCCCACTCCTGTAGTTATTTGGATGATGAGCAAGCAATTACGTTGTTTGCTGATCCTGAAGCAGCGATTACCAATACGACGTATCACCAGTTATCTATGTATGGTTTTCGACGAAGTGGTAATTATATTTATAAGCCTCAGTGTGCAACTTGCCATGCCTGTCTTTCTGTGCGCGTCCCCGTTAGCGCTTTCCAAGCAAGTCGCCAGCAACGGCGTGTTTGGAAAAACAATAAAGATTTAATTGTTCGAAAAGTTCCAGCAACTTATGTGCAATCTCACTACGATTTGTATGCGAAATATATTTGTTTGCGCCATGCTGATGGCGATATGTACCCGCCTTCAGTTGCGCAATATGTTTCTTTTCTGTTTGCTGACTGGAGCGAAACGTGGCTTTATGAGTTTTATAGCGGCGACAGATTATTGGCAGTAGCTGTCTGTGACGTACTTAAAAATGGTTTATCTGCGGTTTACACTTTTTATGATGCCGATGAAGAAAAGCGTAGCCTTGGCACTTACGCCGTTTTATGGCAAATAGCAGAGGCAAAAAAACTAAACCTTCCGTATGTATACTTGGGCTACTGGGTCGAAAAAAGTCGAAAAATGACCTACAAAACCAACTTCCAACCTTTAGAGGCTCTTGTGAATCAACAATGGCAGCCATTGCCTCATGGATAACTCCCTACTACAAAATCTGGCAATTGCATTTGGTTTGGGGCTTCTTGTTGGTTTACAGCGAGAAAAAGCAGCTTCCGAGGTTGCAGGTATTCGAACTTTTCCTTTAATTACAGTCAGCGGTACCTTGTGTGCACTATTGTCGCAGCATTTTGGCGGCTGGGTGTTGGCGGCAGGTTTTTTAGCAATTGCCGCTATGGTCATCAGTGCCAGCGTTATTAAGCAATCTCGCAACTACGACCCTGGTTTAACGACCGAAGTTGCAGCAACTGTGATGTTTAGTGTCGGTGCCTATTTGGTGATTGGTAATCCGACTGTTGCTATCGTGATTGGTGCTATGGTCGCCGTGTTATTGCAAATGAAAGACACACTGCATGATTTTGTCCACAAAATGGGCGAGCATGACGTACTTGCCGTCATGCGTTTTGCCGCTATCGCTCTAGTTATTTTGCCCATTCTGCCTAATCAAACCTATGGGCCTTTCCATGTCCTAAACCCCTATGATATTTGGCGAATGGTGGTATTAATTGTTGGCATTAGTTTGAGTGGTTATGCTGCGTATAAGGTCTTTAAAGCAAGTGCAGGGACAGTACTTGCAGGCATTTTGGGCGGACTAATTTCCAGTACTGCCACGACAGTTTCTTATGCACGAAATACTAAAAACACGCCAGAATCAAGCTCATTGGCTTCGATTGCCATTATGCTGGCCTCTACGGTATCCGTCATTCGCGTCACCATTACATTTATGGTTATTGCTCCAGCTTATATTATTGAATTGGCACCACCATTACTGACTATGTTCGCCGCAATGGTATGTATTTCAGGTTTTATGTATTTGCAACGTAGTGGTACGGGTCAAGAAATGCCCGAGCAGGAAAATCCTACTGAACTCATGAGTGCTATCGTTTTTGGTCTTTTATATGGTGCGATTATATTTGCTGTCGCAGCCGCTAAAGAGCTGCTAGGGCCAAATAGTCTATATGTTATAGCGATGATTTCTGGTCTGACGGATGTTGATGCTATTACCTTATCTACAGGCCATCTAATTGACACCCAACGTCTAGGTACTGCTATTGGTTGGCGTCTCGTCTTAATCGCCATTATGTCGAATTTGGTTTTTAAATTAGGTGCAGTTGCCTTTTTAGGCAATAAACAACTTCTCAAAAAACTCACAATTGCATTCAGTAGTACTTTTTTTATTGGCCTTATATTGCTGTTTTTTTGGCCATAAACGGCTTTTACCGCTTCAAAACCAAGCAAGTGCTTGCTTTTTTTCGCAAAAAAGACGAAAGTCGGTCGGATTCCATTTCTGCACATCTGTACATTAGGAGAGGACAATGACTGCTCTTGCGGGTTTAAAGGTTTTAGATTTTTCCGGTTTATTGCCAGGTCCATTTGGTACCCGTATTCTTGCCGATCTAGGTGCGACTGTTTTGCGTGTAGAAGCACCCACGCGTCCAGATATGGTTCGTGTCATGCCTCCTTTTGATAATAATGGGCTTTCTGCTGCACATGGCGCACTGAATCGCAATAAAAGTAGTATTGCAATTGATCTAAAAACGCCTGAAGGCATAGCAATTATTAAAGAACTCGTCAAAGAATATGACATTGTCGTCGAGCAATTCCGCCCAAATGTGATGTCTCGCTTAGGTGTGGGCTATGACGAGCTAAAAGCGATTAACCCTCGCTTGATTTATTGTGCAGTAACAGGTTATGGCCAAAATGGTAGCTATAAGAATCGCGCTGGTCACGATCTTAATTATTTAGCAATAGCCGGCATTTTGGATTATACCGGCCGCCAAGACGCTGGACCTTTACCCTTACCTATTCAGGCCGCCGATATTACAGGTGGTTTGTACGCCGTTACCGGCATTCTTGCTGCGGTTATTCATCGCCAACATACGGGTGAAGGCCAATTTGTTGATGTGTCATTAACAGATGCAGCTTTTAGTTTGCAGGCATTAACAGCCCCTCCAGCACTGATGGCTAACCATCAACCGAAACCAGAAACCGACACTTTAAATGGCGGCACCTTTTATGACTGTTATCGTACGGCAGATAATCGCTATCTCAGTATTGCTGGCCTAGAGCCTCAGTTCTTTATGGCATTTGCCCAAACGATTAATCGTCCAGATTTAATGTCATATGCGATACGCCATGATAAAGAAGCTGTTTCAATGGTAAAACAAGCTATTAGTGAAGCAATTATTGCTAAGACTTTAGCCGAATGGATGGCGATTTTTGCCACAGTTGAGGCCTGCGTTGAGCCCGTTTTATCTTTTGCCGAGGCGTGTGAACATCCGCAAATTCAGGCACGAAATATGGTTGTTGATGTACCAACACCTAAAGGTGGCACACAAAGACAAATAGCCAGCCCCATCGTCTTTAGTGTCACGCCAAGTCAATATGCCATGAGTGGTTGTGATTTGGGAGCCAATACTAAAGAAGTACTTTTACAGCATGGTTTTAATGAGGAACAAATTAAAACTTGGCAACAACGAGGCATTATCATCGCTTAAGTTGTCTTGATGGGTTGCAGTTCCCGCTGCAACCTTCTACATTTACCAACCTGCGCTTTTTAGAAAGCATTTTCTGACGCGATTGCGTGCATAATTCAAGAGATAATAAATATGGCTATTAAGGCACTGTTGAAGTCATGGTTTGGCAAATCACAACCAAAGGCTGAGCCAACTAAATATCAACAAGAACAGTTGGCAAAAGAAGCAAAAGCCAAAGTCATCAGCCCCACTGTAGGCCCCGTTGCAAATAAAGCTCCCATCGAAGTAAAAACGAAAGCTGTGGCTACGGGTCAATCACTTTCGGATATGGTGTTTAACTCTACCCAACTTTCGATCAGCTTAATTGCCTTAGCAAAAATTGAAGACCAAGCCATTTTAGCCGATATTATTATCAAACATAGCATCGCCAAAATTCGTCAAGAAGCGGCTAAAAAAATGTCGCAACTCGATTTGATCACCACTACGGCTAATAAAATCAAGCATAGTGATAAAGGCACATATCGTATTTTACGTACCAAGCTCGATACTGCCTCCACCACAGCTAAGGCACAAGAAAAGCAAAATCAAAAACTCACCAAGATTTGCGCCGATTTAGAAGCGCTTAATCGCAATAGCAACAATCCTTTATTCGCCGCCAAAGTACAAAGTCTTCAACAACAATGGCAGCAACTTGAGCAGCAGGCAACCCTACCCGCTGAGCTGACACAACGATATCAAAGTGCATCTAACGCTTTAGCTCACATTGTCCAAGAGCATAAAAAACAAGAGCTGGCTGAAGCCACAGCAAAACAGGAACAAACAGAAGTTTTCACCGAATTAACAGCACTAGTTAATGAATTAATTACTTTAGAATCAATAACTAGCATTGATGAGTTAAAGCAAAAAATCAGCTCTATTGAGGATAAATGGCAGCGCTCAACGCAAGTATTAGCGGCTACTGTTAATGAAACCCTATTAAAGCAAATAAACGCGCTACAACAGCAGCTCAAAACGCTGTTACCACTGATTGAGTTTTTAGCTACGGATCATGCTGAATTACATGCACTCGTTCAGCAATTAACAGAAAGCCCGGATAATAAAGCCGCCTATTCAGAGTTAAAAGACTTGGTTAAGCCATTAGCTTTACATAAATATAGTCAATTACCTAAGGCGCTATTGGCCTCACAAACAGCCTTGGCGCAAGCCGAACAGTTAGGCGCAGCACAACAAAGTACTCAGCTTGTAGAAGAGCAACCCAAAGCCAAATCGGTTAAACCGCAGCAAGCTGAATTTTCGGATCTCATTCAGAAAATCGAGCAATCCTTAAACGAAGGCCATAGCCGCGAAGCCAGTCAGTATCTACGCGCTGCACAACAGCTTGCCAAAACACATCATTTATACGAACCGCGCTTGGGACAATGGGCGCAAGAGTTACAACAACTAAAAGATTGGGCTGGATTTGCCATTATTCCGAAAAAAGAAGCGCTAGTAGCGCAAATGGCAGCTTTAGCAGCACAAGATGATAGTGACGGCTTGGATCGCTTGGAGCGAATTAAAGAACTTCAAGCGGAATGGCAAGATGTCGGTATGGTAAATAACGATGCCGAAAAAGCCTTGTGGCAGCAATTTAAAGAGTTAAGCCAGCAGGCATATCAACCCTGTCAGCGTTATTTCGACGAGCAAAAAAACGTACAAGAGCAAAATGCCGTCAATCGCCAGGCTTTGTGTGATGAATTACAACAGTATCTTGATAGTATGCCTAGTGACGTTAATTGGCAGGGTCATGTCGCCATACTGAAAAAGGCACGTGAGGACTGGCAAAAACATCACCCCGTTGAAGCCAAAACCCACAAAAAACTCCAACCCATATTTACCAATATAATCAAAGCACTAGAAGATAAACTTCACGCTGAATATTATAAGCAAGAACTATTGAAACAAGCCATCATTGCCGAAGCAGAACAGCTTTTAGCTTTGGAAGACAATCGCGTGGCCTGTCAAAAAGCCAAAGATTTGCAACAACAATGGAAAACCATTAGCTCGTGTGGCCATGCCAAAGATCAGGCACTGTGGGAAGTTTTCCGTCGCCATTGTGATGCCGTATTTAACAAGCGCGAACAAATCAAACTGTCACGACAAGAACAAGAGGCGCTCGACATCGAAACAGCAAATGCTTTAAAAGCGGAACTACAAGCCCTTGCAAATGAAAAGTGGAATCCTGATATCCAACAAAGCTTCGATGTCCTTGGTCAGCGCTTTCAGTTGTTGGCTGTCCCTCGCGATCTATATCAGGAGCTACGAGCTCTATTTACGATTGTTCGTCAAAAGTGGCAACAAGAGCTGCAGGTCGTGACGGCTACCGCGAAAGAACAACAAATGTTGCATGTTACAACAGCATTGGAGTTGTGTGCTCAAGCAGAGTCTTTGCTAGCAACGGGTGCCAGTTTGTCAGATAACTTGGTTGATGCTTGGGCCGCATTAACATTACCGCCCTTTTTTGACAGTGTCCTGAAGAAACGTTGGCAACACATTACAACGGTTACGCCATCGGCTAACAGTGATTTTAACGACTCGTGTTTGCTACTAGAGTTGCTGCTAGAGATAGATAGCCCTAAAAGTGAAAAAGCCGCTCGCACAGCTAAAAAAATGCAACTTTTTCAACAACAGTCTTATCCAAAGAGTGCTGAAGAAAAATTAGGTATGCTTTTGCAGCACATGGCTATTGTTTTATCTAGCGGCGGACTAGCAGATCCAGAAAGTGCAAATGCTCGTCTAGCACTGATTTTGCAACATCCAGATATTATTCGTCTTATCTAATGTTTATTGTATGAAAGAGTTCGTATTGTCATTATGGCAATACGAACTTAGAGGAATATGATAAATCATGTTAATTAACTGGTCTGCGTTAAAAAAACATAAGAAAGAAACCCCTTTATTAATTGTTGATATTTTTGTTTTATTTTTAATCAGTTTGGATTTATTATGGTTATTAATAGATACAATCCTACTTAATACAGGCTTTGGCATTTTTTTATCAAAATACTCCCCTAGAGTTTATCAGAATTATAGAAAGAATTGGCATCCTGATTTGCCAATATACGATGCTCTGTTTACAGTTTTTTTGCTGACAGAGCTGAGCATTCGCTGGTCTTTAGCCGTCTACAGAAAAACCTATCATCGTTGGTTTTTCTACCCTTTTATTCATTGGTATGACGTTTTAGCAACGTTACCTGGATTGCAGTTTTTGCGTTTGTTGCGGCTTGTGTCGGTTTTTTATCAGCTGCATAAGCTAGGTATTTTAGTGGTCGGAAAAATTATTATTACTACCATCGAAAAATATTACGGCATTATTATTGAAGAAATATCTGATCGAATTGTGTTGAATGTTTTAGACGGCGTACAAAAAGAATTGAGCTCAAATAATCCAGTTGCTGCTCAATTGCGTGAGACGGTACTAAAGCCGCAAAAACAAGTTATTAGTCACTGGTTGGCCAATCGTATCAGTGCATTAACGGCTATCTCTTATCAAAATCATGAGCAAGAACTAGAACGTTATTTGTATCAAACGACTCAAGAAGCAATCAAACATAACAAAGAGTGGCTAAGCATCAAAAAACGTCTGCCGTTCGTGGGTAATTTGGTTGAGGCAGAGCTAAATAGCATCGTCAGTAGTTTAGTTAACAGCATTGCAGCTAAAGTACTAAATGATCTTAGCCAACCTGATAACGCCGCACTTCATGATTTGGCTGACGCAGCATTTGAAACATTCACTCTATCCGATGCCGAAATGGATAGAGCGATTGAACAGATCATTATTGATGCGATTGACATCGTTAAAGCGCAAGTTGCCATTCAGCAATGGAAAGTTGACGAGATGAACTCATCTAATGCCTCGCTTGATCAGGCATAATGAGGCCATATTGTTTAGATTATTGATTAAGTGCGCGAAAAGATAGAAAACCTATCATTACGCGCTTGTCAGTCTGCACAACAAACAGTATCTTGCGTCTTTAATCGCCCCCTTTGGGCTAGCAACAATAGTGTTATTAAAATTATGCATATGGAAGAAACTAAAGCCCTTCGTTTAATGGGGCGCGTCCTAACCCTTTCACGTTTACGTGTGCAATCTACAAACCCACAAGAAATTGTTGAGGAATTGACACGTCTGACCTTAGAAAACCCGATGCTACAGCAAGGGTTGCCTGTCATCGTTGAGTCACAGGTTGAGATTGATCTAGCTTGGCTTATTAAAGTACTCAAAAAAACA
Organism: Moraxellaceae bacterium; assembly: GCA_947373945.1. Classification (GTDB taxonomy): domain Bacteria; phylum Pseudomonadota; class Gammaproteobacteria; order Pseudomonadales; family Moraxellaceae; genus Agitococcus. The sequence goes on along the minus strand of CANBZV010000010.1, from coordinate 8,600 downwards.
GGTGTTCAAGTCTTAGGTATTTCCGACGGATTATTAACCGAACAAGCTCAAAAACTAGATTTACCCATTGTGCCTCCAGACTATACCCAAGCAGCTACGCGTACACGTCCACCAGCGGTGGCGGTCACAACAAATAATGATTCTGCAGTGCCTGCAGCAGTTGCAGTCGCCCCCAACTTGCCAACGAAATTGCTGACAGACCCTGTACGCTCTGGGCAGCAAGTTTATGCAGAGAACTGTGATCTCATTGTTTTAGGCCCAGTGAGTGCGGGTGCTGAGCTAATTGCTGACGGTTGTATCCACGTTTATGGTACATTGCGCGGACGGGCAATCGCTGGTGCAAATGGCAATCCGAATGCGCGAATTTTCTGCAAACGATTAGAAGCCGATTTGGTAGCTATAGCTGGCGTCTACATGGTGGCTGATCAAATTGCACCGCACTTACAGGGAAAATCAGCTCAAATAAGGCTATCCGATGATAATAATCTGGCGATAGAGTTGCTTGATTCGTAATTTACTTTTTTAGGAATAGCAAAGTTTTTGTCAATTTTGGTGACTATTGAGTATTAATAGAGCAAAAAAGATGACAAAATTGCGCGCTGTTCTTGCATGAATTCAATATTTGACGAGAGGAAAATGTTACTGTGGCCAAAATAATTGTCGTTACCTCTGGTAAAGGTGGTGTTGGTAAAACAACGACGAGTGCCTCTTTTGCAACGGGTCTTGCCATGCGTGGCCATAAAACTGTCGTCATCGATTTTGACGTCGGCTTGCGTAATTTGGACTTGATTCTAGGCTGTGAGCGCCGTGTTGTTTTCGATTTTGTGAACGTTATCCATAACGAAGCCAAACTACAACAAGCCTTGATTAAAGATAAAAACATCGAAAATCTTTATATTTTGGCGGCATCACAAACACGTGATAAAGATGCCTTGACTCAAGAAGGCGTTGAGCGTGTACTCAATGAATTAAAGCAAGACTTTGAATATATTGTATGCGACTCACCAGCGGGTATTGAACGAGGCGCACATCTAGCAATGTATTTTGCAGATGAGGCGTTAGTTGTCACAAATCCAGAAGTTTCTTCTGTTCGTGACTCTGACCGCGTGTTAGGTTTATTGGCCAGCAAGACTCAAAAAGTTGAGCAAGGCCGTGGCCGTTTAAAAGAACACTTGGTATTAACTCGTTATAATCCCAACCGTGTCGTAAAACAAGAAATGATGTCTGTTGAAGACATTCAAGATATTCTGGCCATCCCATTATTGGGAGTAATTCCAGAGTCGCCTGCTGTTTTAACGTCGTCTAATGGTGGTTCACCTGTGATTAGCGATAAAACCAGCGATGCGGGTATGGCTTATGATGACTTGGTGGCACGCTTCTTAGGAGAAGATCGTCCACATCGTTTCTTGAACCCAGAGAAAAAAGGATTGCTCGCTTGGTTACTAGGGGGCTAAATCATGATGGATTGGCGCAAGATTTTTGGCAGCGATAAAAAAACAAATACCGCTTCAACAGCCAAAGAAAGATTAATGGTCGTGGTCGCTCATCAGCGCGGCTACGGTAGTGCTGCACCTTATTTACCTCAATTGCGCGAAGAAATTTTAGCGGTTGTGCGTAAATATGTGCATGTGCCTGATACGTCAGTACAGGTACAAGTGCAACAAAAGGATGGTTTAGAAGTTATTGAGATGGATATCACTCTGCCCGAAGACCAACGTATGACTTTTTAAGAGCGAGGCCGTGTTTCGCACGGCCTTCACTCCCCTTCCCCCTTCATATTTGATAAAATCCCTCTAAGTTACGCAATACGTTTAAGTTCAATGGTGTTTAAAGCCTGTAGCGGGTCTATATCTGCATCAATACACTATGTCGTAAACCTTTAATTCAATTTTATTTGTCTTGTCGAGAGCAATACTATGGCATTAACACAGCCAGCCAAATTTGGTGAAGAATGGAATGATGACCGAGTCAAAGGTTATTTGAATCGCCTGCCACCTGAAGGTGTGAGCGCCGACTTTAATGTGCTTTACACAGCTTATAAACACATGCGTGCGAATGATTTTGAACGTTTTCTGGTGTTTTTCTTAGCTGAAGGTCGCGATGTCAATGCGAAAAATTCTGACGGGAAAACCCTGCTAGATCTCGCTAAAGAGCACCCATCTTCGAATGAGTTTGTCACAGTACTTTCTAGTATCGGTCGATAGACTGTCAATATTGATATCAGTTTTTCTAATAGATGAAATAAAAATACACTATTGGAGCTGATATGACATTATATGCGACAATCGTTGTTATGCCCTTTGACTATTGAATAGGTACGTTATGTCTGCAATTGCTGCTGAAACCGTGTTAACAGTCCGCCATTGGAATGACACTTTATTTAGTTTCACAACCACTCGTGACACGAGCCTGCGTTTTCATAATGGTCACTTTGTCATGATTGGTTTGGAAACAGAAGGCAAACCATTAATGCGTGCTTACAGTATTGTTAGCGCTAACTATGAAGAGCATTTAGAGTTTTTTAGCATCAAAGTACAAAATGGCCCATTGACTTCCAAGCTCCAGCATCTAAAGCCAGGCGATAAACTATTAGTAAGCCGTAAGCCGACTGGCACCTTGGTTCAGCATCATCTATTACCAGGCAAGACGTTGTATTTACTAAGTACAGGTACGGGTTTAGCCCCCTTCATGAGCATTATTAAAGACCCAGAAGTGTATGAGCGTTTTGATCATGTGGTACTGACACATGGCGTTCGTTATGTTAACGAACTGGCCTACGCTGATTACATTACTAATGAGTTGCCGCACAATGAGTTTTTTGGTGAAGAAATCAAAAAGAAATTGATTTACTATCCAACTGTAACGCGCGAGCCGTTCCATAATCAAGGTCGCCTCACCGATTTGATTGAAAATGGCAAGTTGTTTAGTGACATTGGTTTGCCTCCACTCAATCTTGAAACTGACCGTGTGATGATGTGTGGTAGCCCGAGCATGTTAAAAGATTTATGTCGGATTTTAGATGAGCGCGGTTTCCAGGAGTCTCGTCATGGCCAGCCAGCGCATTATGTGATTGAGCGTGCGTTTGTAGAGAAGTAAATTTTCGTCATTTTTGCCGCATAAATTCAGAAATCCCTCCAAACCTCCCTTTGCCAAGGGAGGCTTCCCCCTACCGTGATATCTCAGCCTACTCAAAAATGATACGATGCGCCCCTTGACGCTCCTATCTCCTGAGAACAATTTTAAATGACAACGCAGACCACCCCTTCTGGTAATAGTCCCGGACGTATTCTGTTTGCCAGCTTGATCGGTACTACCATTGAGTTTTTTGATTTTTATATTTATGCGACTGCTGCTGTATTGGTGTTTCCGCATTTGTTTTTCCCTGCTTCTGACCCAGCATCTGCAACATTGCAATCATTGGCAACTTTTGCTATTGCTTTTTTTGCTCGCCCCGTTGGTTCAGCTGTCTTTGGTCATTTGGGTGATCGTATTGGTCGAAAGGCAACCCTCATTGCAGCGTTAATGACGATGGGCCTATCAACAGTCATGATCGGTTTATTACCAGGTTACGACAGCATTGGTGTACTAGCTCCAGCATTGTTGGCGCTGTTTCGTTTCGGTCAAGGTTTTGGACTTGGCGGTGAATGGGGCGGCGCTGTATTGCTGGCGACAGAAAATGCTCCACCAGGTCGCCGAGCGTGGTATGGCATGTTTCCGCAATTAGGTGCCCCAATTGGCTTTATATGTTCAACGAGCATTTTCTTGTTTTTAACAGAAGTGCTGTCGAACGAACAATTTCTTGATTTCGGCTGGCGCGTTCCTTTTTTGGCGAGTAGCTTGTTGGTGATTGTTGGTTTGTATGTCCGTTTACGTATTACAGAAACACCCGTTTTTCAGAAAGCATTGGAAAACGAAACGCGGGTTCGCTGGCCAATTGCTGATGTCTTCCGTAAATATAGCGGCAGTCTGGTTCTCGGCACGCTAATTGCGCTTACCGCTTTCGCCCTTTTTTATCTGATGACTGTTTTCGCACTATCTTGGGGAACAAGTAAGTTAGGTTATACGCGGGCTGAGTTTTTGCAATTTCAGTTAATTGCAGTTGTCTTCTTTGCCATTACTATTCCGCTTTCGGCCCTGCTCGCAGATCGTTTTGGCCGTCGATTGACGATGGGTGTGGTAAGTGTCGCCATTATCGCTTTCGGCGCCATACTAGGGCCGTTATTAGGTTCAGGTAGCGACCTTGGTGTGATTGCTTGCTTGTCATTAGGTATGGGGCTCATGGGACTAACCTATGGCCCATTAGGAACTATTCTTTCGGAACTATTTCCTACTGCAGTCCGCTATACAGGATCGTCATTAGCATTTAATCTGGCAGGTATTTTTGGCGCTTCGCTGGCACCCTATACCGCGACTTGGCTGGCGGGTCATTATGGCTTGGCATCAGTTGGCGCTTATTTGGCTATAGCATCCACCCTGTCCCTAATTGCATTACTACTGATTAAAGAATCTCGTGACAATACATTGGATCAAAATTAATCGTTAAATATGAACAATGGCTCTATAACACTAGAGCCATTACTGTTTCCAACTTCACTACTGCCAACCCAACTCCTATATCAAACTAATCGGCGATGACATCGCCATTCGTCATATCTAAGTGCAAATTCCTGTCAGATTTATTGAGATTTTAGATATTAAATGATACATATCTATTTCATTAATTAGTTGGCTTGCCTGTTGAAATACACCAAGGCTTTTTCGCTCAGTTCAAATGACAGGAAATCCGTCATGCATATCGTAAAATCCCATCGTTTGGGTTTGGCATTCATCTTATTGCTTAATGCGCATAATGCCATGGCCGCAAGAGATGATGATCTTGATGACCTTCGCCGGAGTGAAGTCGCCTCAGACAAATGGCAAATTATTAAACAAGACAACCTCCATAACATTACTGCTTATGCTCGCCGAGAACAGGGTAAGAGTCTGCGTTCATTTAAAGTAGAGGTCGAAGTTGATGCTAATTTGGACACTATTTCCCGAGTGACGTTTGACTTACCAAATTACAAACGTTGGTTTTACCAAGTTAAAGAAGCACGGTTACTGAAGAAAGTCTCGGATCGGGAGTTTTACTATTACATCGTTCATGCAGCACCTGCCACCTTGCCAGATCGTGATGCTATTTTGCATGCCGTTATCCAGCCTTACTCTCCAAAGACGGGCACGGCTATTATGAAGGTGGAGTCTGTTCCTGATTATTTACCACCTAAACCGCCGCTAGTGCGCATGGTCGCAGAGAACATGGTAATTACTTGGACTTCTCTCGGAAAGAACCGCTGGAAAAATGTATCAGAGGGCTACTTTGATCCGGGTGGATTTTCCCCAGACTGGGCAGTAAATTTCGTACAGCGTGCAGCACCTTACCAGACCGTGCTTGGCCTGCGTCGTATTTTACTATCCGATGATTATGTCAACTCCAAAGAGACTCCCGCATTCTCCTATGGGGGTTACGACTAGCTTTTCGCGGCGCTCTGCCTCGGGATTCCCGAGGCGTTCTATATTTGTAATGCTATTACGGAATTAACAACCCCTTACATCTGTATCACTATTAAATGCTATTCACATATTAAGACCAGATGGCCTCTTTCCAGGCTAGTGCCATTCAAAACTGAGACTATCCTTGTGTGAAAAGCACTCCCAAAATTATTTATTAAATACTAGTGTAACGTTAAATTAAACCCAGCTAAGCGGTAACGCCAAATGTCATCAGCGCAGCGTGACGCCTAAGTCAATCAGTGTTGACCTGACCATGAGCAGAAACATCTGGGTAGCGAGTTCGCATTGCTGATCTACAACAGTCTTGCTGACGGGATAATGCCGAAATACCATTGCCCCAGCCGTTTCGACCCAACCGACCAGCGTTTCAATTAAACGAGTTGGCAAGGCAGTTAGACCCAGTGCTGCCGCTTCACGGTTGACTAGGCTAATAGATAGATCAACCGTTTGTTGTCGGTAACGTTGGGCAATAGAGCCTTCGGTAAACCCTTCACGGTAAATACCGCTAACCACCGGCCCATGCGCTACCCCCCAATCGAAGTAGGCACGAACTCCAGCACAAATTCGTGCTTCAAAACCATCACTGCTTGAGATGGCAGACACAATGCGTACTATCAAATCAGTATTAGCTTTTGCGATCAGTAGATCAAAAACCTGATCCATACCACCAGTGAACCAGCGGTAGAATGTTGGACGAGATGTTCCCGATTCTTGAAGTAGTAGCTCAACACTGATTTCGCTTGATTGCCGCGTTGCGAGCAAACGGCCTGCCGCTGCCAGAACGGGCTCTTGACGAGCAGACAGGACAGCACCAGTGACACGAGGTCGGCCACGCTGACGAGAAGTAGGCGGATTTTTGGGGACGATGGTTTTCATCCGCCAATAATGCCATATATCAGCGACTGAGTTGTTGTTTTCAGCAGTTTCTTTGGAAGACCCTACAGTTACTAATGGCCACATTTGCGCATTTTAATACAACAACAAACTGATGAAATTTCCTGATTGTTCTACTTGATAGGCTGACTCTATTGGCAAGCTTCGTTTACACTTGCCATACATTAAAGACTTACGCTGTCATCGCTTGTTTGAACGTATTACGACGGTCTTATGTCCGTATAACACGCTATTAGATGATTAAAACAACACGTTTAGGGATCAGGAGAAAACGACCATGTTGCTGCGGTTTGTTATTGCTTATTGGATCATTTCGGTCGCGATTGGTCTATGGGCCTCATTGAAAGTTAAAAATACCAAAGACTTCGCCATTGCTGGTCGTGGCTTACCATTTTATATGGTGACGGCAACGGTTTTTGCGACATGGTTTGGTTCGGAAACGGTGTTAGGTATTCCTGCTACGTTTTTACAGGAAAACCTCCACGGCGTAGTTGCTGATCCTTTTGGCTCCTCACTATGCCTGATTCTTGTCGGTATTTTTTTTGCTGCACCCTTGTATCGTATGAAGCTGTTAACCATTGGTGACTTTTACAAGAAACGCTATGGTCGTGGCGTTGAAGTGCTAACAACTATTGCCATCGTCCTATCCTATTTAGGCTGGGTTGGCGCACAAATTAGCGCACTGGGCTTGGTCTTTAATATTGTGTCGATGGGTGAAATCTCCAAGCTGACGGGCATGTGGATCGGCTCCATGACCATTCTCATCTATACTTTTTTTGGCGGTATGTGGGCCGTTGCCATTACCGACTTTATCCAAATGATTATTATTGTTTTGGGTATGCTCTGGATTGGTGGCGAAGTGGCTGGTCAAGCTGGTGGTGTGGGTGTGGTCGTGCAACATGCAGCTGACTCGGGCAAATTTTCGTTTTGGCCACAGCCAAACTTCGCCGAGATTGTTGGCTTCATAGCCGCTTGGTGTACGATGATGTTTGGCTCAATGCCACAACAGGACGTGTTCCAGCGTGTGCAGTCGGCTAAAACAGAGAAAATTGCTGTTTGGGGCTCGATTGTTGGTGGTTCACTGTATTTCTTCTTTGCTTTTGTTCCAATGTTTTTGGCCTACTCCGCGACATTGATTGATCCGACGATGGTTTCTGGCTTGATTGATGTTGACCCACAAATGATTTTGCCATCTCTTGTATTAAAACATGCGCCAATGATTGCTCAAATTCTGTTCTTCGGTGCCCTATTGTCAGCTATTAAAAGTTGTGCGTCCGCTACGTTGCTTGCGCCATCCGTTACATTTACCGAAAATATTCTTCGTGGCTTGGTGCCGATGAATGACAAACAATTACTGCGTGCCATGCGTATCGTCACGTTGATATTTACTGTCTTGGTAACGTTGTATGCCATTAATTCGGATGCCAGCATTTTCAAAATGGTTGAGAACGCTTATCAAGTGACATTGGTTGGTGCTTTTGTACCGCTGGCGTGTGGTGTTTATTGGCATCGGGCGACGAATCAGGGCGCACTGTGTTCAATTTTCGCAGGTATTGCCATGTGGCTATCTCTGACGTTCTCCGCCGAAATGACACCAGAGCAAATCCACAAACTGCCAAGTGGTCTTGATTGGTTAATTCAATTGATTCAACCATTACAGGTCTTTACGCCTCAAGGCGCTGGATTACTGGCTAGTATCTTTGGCATGGTCGTTGGCTCTTTGTTACCGCAAAAACTCAAGCACGATCCGCATGTGCATCATCGTCTACGCAATAGTCACCTACATCCTGATACTGGCGATGAACAAGTCTCTACTCGTTTAGGTCACTAAACAAAACGGCGGCTACATCAATCAAATGTAGCTGCCGTATCTTATCTTTCGGCGGGTAATTTATCGCAATAGATACGTGGTTTCGACTCCGCTCAGCCAACGCTTATAGAACCTAAGCCGATACCGCCTCAGGACTATGCACAGTTTTTGATGGCAACGCATAACGTAAAATCCGACCACACACCTGACCAAACTGCGACATCAACGAGCCTGTATTGTAGAGTTGGCCATAACGCTGACAAATCGCTTTGACTTCAATCGACATTTCGGCATAACGACGCGCTGGCACATCAGGAAATAGATGATGTTCAATTTGATGACT